>DAIRTX010000091.1:0-15365 GCA_036803685.1 Verrucomicrobiota bacterium
AGCCGGACTCTCCACGACGCCCGCCACGTCACCAATGACGTAGGTCACGGGCATGAGATTCTTGTGATAGATGCTCTTGTCCGTGATCGTCGGTTCGATGGTCACCAGTTCGCGCAACGGAATCAGTGGAGGAACTCCCGTCGTTGAACCCGGTTCAGGCAACGCGTTGGCGTCGCCGGAGCGCACGCGCAACGCCAGCAATTCCTCGGGGCTGGTCCGGCTCGCCAGCGGCAGTTGCAGGACGATGTTCACATCTTCCTTCTCCCGCGGGACATGGAGCAAATCCATCGACTCGCCGCCGACGGCGATGCGCAGCGTCTCGGAAATCGTTTCGGCGCTGATGCCGTGAAACGCCGCCTTTTCCTTGTCAATCACGAACAGCGTTTTCGGCTGATCGGCCTCGATGTACCAGTCCGTGTCCACGACGCCCTTGGTGTGGTGGAAGATGTCAATGACCTTCCGCGCCAGCGCCAGGCGGCTGGCCTCATCCGGCCCGTAAATTTCGGCGACGAGCGTTTGCAGCACCGGCGGGCCGGGTGGAACTTCCGCCACAGCGACGCGCGCACCAAACTTCGCCGCGATTTCCGCCACCCGCGGCCGCACCCGTTTGGCGATGTCATGGCTCTGCGCTTTGCGTTCTCCTTTCGGCACGAGATTCACCTGGATGTCCGCCACGTTCGCGCCGCGCCGCATGAAGTAATGGCGCACGAGGCCGTTGAAATTGAACGGCGAGGCGACGCCGGCATAAATCTGGTAATCCGTCACCTCCGGTTCGGTGCGGATGGCCGCGGCGATTTCGCGCGCGGCCTGCGCGGTGCGCTCGAGCGAACTGCCTTCCGGCATGTTCAGGATGATCTGAAACTCGCTCTTGTTGTCGAACGGCAGCATTTTCACCTTCACCCAGCCGATGCCGACCAATGTCATCGCGACGAGCAAAAGCCCGGTGATGCCCGCCAGAAATGCGTAACGCCAGCGCCGGTGCACGATGAGCGGCCCCATGAAACGGCGATAAAGGCGGGTGAAGAAATCCTCTTCGTGTTCGTAGGAGCCGACGTGAGGAGGCTCTGACTTTTCATCCGTGGTGCGTGGAGCGTGCTGTGTTTCAGTTTGAGACTCGTTACCCCGGCTGCTACGATGCCATTTCAAAATGCGAATGCTGGCCCACGGCGTGACAATGAAGGCGATGGCGAGCGAGAAAAACATCGCTGCGCCCGAACCAATGGGAATCGGCCGCATGTAAGGCCCCATCAGGCCGCCGACAAACGCCATCGGCAAAACCGCGGCAATCACGGCAAACGTGGCGAGAATGGTCGGGTTGCCAACTTCGCTGACCGCTTCAACGGCGATGGCCGACCAGTTTCGTCCCTTGTTCTGCGGCAGGTGAAAATGGCGGACAATGTTTTCGATCACCACGATGGCGTCGTCCACCAGGATGCCGATGGAAAAAATCAGCGCGAAAAGCGTGATGCGATTCAGCGTGAAGCCGTGGAGGTAAAACACCAGCAGTGTCAGCGCCAGCGTGGACGGAATCGCAATGGCCACGATGATGGATTCGCGCCAGCCCAGCGTGAGCAAAATCAGCAGCGACACACCGACCACGGCAATGAGCATGTGCCAGAGCAGTTCGTTGGATTTTTCCTCCGCCGTCACGCCGTAATTTCGTGTGACGGATATCTGCACATCGGCGGGAATGACGCGGCCTTTCAGCGTTTCAACTTTTTTCAACACCTCCCGTGCGACGGAAATGGCGTTTGCGCCCGGCCGCTTGGCAATGCTCAGCGTGACCGCTGGTTCTTCACCGTAACGTGTTGCCGGCATCTTGCCGGCAATTCCCTCTGTTGGTTCTGTCGGCGAGACGCCGGCAGCACGTTGCCGTGCTCCAAAAAACACATATTGGCCCGGCTCTTCCGCACCATCCATGATGTCGGCCACATCGCGCAGATAAACCGGTTTGCCGCCAAACACGCCGACGACCACGTTGCCCACGTCCTCCGCGCTGGCCAGAAACGCGCCGGTTTCAACCATCACTTCCTTGTTGTCGCTGGTCAGTCCGCCGGCGGCGAACTGCCGGTTCGCCTGTTGCAGCATGGGGATCAGACCGGCGGGACTGAGGTTGCGCGAAGCCAGTCTGGCCGGGTCGAGCAACACGCGCACCTGCCGTTGCGCGCCGCCGATGAGGGTGGTTTCGGCCACCTGCGGCACTTGCTTGACCGCGTCGTCCACCTGGGCGACGAGCCGGCGCAAGGTGAGATGGTCATAACGCGCGCTGTGGAACGTGAGCGCCAGAATCGGCACGTCGTCAATGGACCTCGCCTTGATGAGTGGTTGCGAAACACCGTGCGGGATTTTGTCGAAGTTCGACTGCAGCTTCTGGTTCAGCTTCACGAGGCTCCGCTCCATGTCCTCGCCGACCTTGAAGCGCACGATGACGAGGCTCTGTCCGGGGCTGGAGGTGGAGTAGATGTATTCGACGCCGGGAATTTCCCAGAGCAGCTTTTCCATCGGCCGGGTGGCGCGCTCCTCGACTTCCTTGGCGCTGAAGCCCGGCATCGAGACCATCACGTCCACCATCGGCACCTTGATTTGCGGCTCCTCCTCGCGCGGCAGCATCCATACCGCGAACACGCCGAGCAACACCGACGTGATGATGATGAGCGGCGTGAGCTTGGAATCAATGAACGCCCGCGCGATGCGGCCGGCGATGCCAGACGGGGCGGATGTCGGAATTGTGTTTTCAGATTTCATAGCGGGAGACAAGACGCGCCGATTAAAACTTGAAATGCACACTCGAACCATGAACCGTTTTGGACTGCGCCGGCAAAGCGCAGCGGCGACGGCGCTTTCGGAGTTTGGTGGGCGCGTGAATATTCGGGGACTTCGCCCAAAGCGGTGTCGCGCTTCGCTTGCCACCGCAGTCCAAAACCTAGCAACCGTTCGAACGGTTCATGGAAGAGGCGGGCGTTCATTTCATCTCCACCGGCTGTCCATCCACCAAAGTCGCCGCCCCTTCCGTCACCACCCGCTCGCCCGCGTCCACGCCGGAGACCAATTCCACTTCGTCGCCGATGCGTTTGCCGGTCTTGACAATGCGCAATTGCGCGTGCCCGTTCACCACCACGAAAACCAATTCCATCTGTCCGCGTTGCACCATAGCCGACGCAGGCGCGCGCAGCGCGGAAGTTTCGCCCACCGGCATGGCCGCGCGCCCGAACTGGCCGGCCCGCAAACCGGGTGTTGGCGGCAGGTCAAGTTTGACGAGGAAGGTGCGGCTGTTAGAATCGGCGGCGGGCGCAATTTCGCTGATCACGCCTGCGAGTTCGTTGGTCAAACCGGACACGCGCACGCCCAGCTTGTCGCCGAGGGTAAGATGACTGATGACCGCCTCCGGCACGTCGGCTTCCAGCCGCAAATCGCGGGCGTCCTCCATTTCCAACAGTGGTTTGCCCGGCGAGGCGAGATCGCCCACGTCCACGTATTTGCGCGTGATGACGCCGGCGAACGGCGCGGTGACTTTCGTGTAGCCGAGCAGGGTTTCCGCCTCCGTCGCCGCCGCATCGGTCACGCGAAACTTCGATTGGGCGTTGTCGTATTCGGATTGCGAAAGGATTTTTTGCTGAAACAGATCCGTGGCGCGTTTCAAATCGTTCTGCGCCTGCTGGCGCAGGGCAAGCGTCTGGTCGAGTTGCGCCTGGACTTCGCGCGCGTCAAGCTGCAACAGCAACTCACCGGCCTTCACATTTTGGCCGGGCACGACGAGCATCTTTTCGATCTTGCCGCTGACCTTGGCTTCGATGACGGAACTCAATTTGGCGCGCACCGTGCCCACCACCTCTTCGATGGCGACGCGCTGTTTGCTCTCGACGGTTTGCACGCGGACGGCGGCGGGCGGGAGTTCGGTGGTGACGGGCGATTCCGGTGCCTGACCGCAGCCCGAAAGGATCAAACCGGAAACCGTGATTCCTCCGGCCCAGGAGACAAAGCGTATTTTCATAAAATTCATTTCCCGCCGGGTGCCGCGCCAGCACCCGGCTCTGATGATTTCAACGAAGGCGTTGACCACTCAACTATGAGCAGCACGAGCCGCCGCCGCCAAGTTTTTTCAGGATGATTTCCAGCGGGCAGAATTTTGTGAACGACGATTGCAGCAGGTTGAATCCGACAAAGGCGGCGAGCCAGAGCCAGTTCGGGTTGTGATAATGCGCCAGCAACAGGCTGGCCAGGATGAAGATCCCGGCAAACCGCCGGATGATGAGTTCCATTTTCATAACCGGATTCGTTGGGTTGAGGTTTAATGAGAACTGCCCGCGACCAACGCGCCTATGGCCATGCCGTAGAGCGTGCTGATGAACGGATTGCTGGTCAGGGGGCAGGCGCCGGTGGAACACCCGACGAGCTTGTACCAGCCGAAACCAAGGGCCGCCCCGACCACGGCGCCGACCAGGATTCGCAGGCTCATAACGAGCGCCTTTCGGGATGCGATGTTTTTTGATGGACAACGAATTCAATCATGGTATAATTATACAACCATATAGTTATATGTCAAATGAAAAATTTTTGCGGGTGGTGGACGGGGAGGAGCTCGACCGGATGGCCGCCCGGTTCCGGCTGCTGGGCGAGCCCATGCGGCTGAAGATTTTGCAGGCGGTCTGCAAACGGCCGCGCACTGTAAATGACATCGTCGCCGCCACCGGCTCCACGCAGGCCAACGTCTCCAAACATCTCGCATTGCTGACCACCGGCGGGATCCTCACCCGCAAAAAGGATGGCCAGTGCGTTTACTACGCCATGAAGAACCAACTGGCGGTGAAACTCTGCGAATTGGTGCGCGCGCAACTTGCCAGGTAGTCTGCCCATTGCGACGGGCCGGTTTGCGCAAGGGGCGCGGGCAGCTTGCCCACGATACGCGGACGAGGGCCGTCCGCGCTCCAATGAATGCGGCTTAAAAGCCGCGGCTACGGAACGCGATGTTCACACGCGCGCTGGACTTGGATGCGCTGCTCAAGGAAAAATGACCCTCCGCGCCCGGGCGCGAGGCGGAAGAAAAAGCTCGCCAACGGATTCAGAACGGGCAGAAATTATTGCGACATGAGTGCAAGCAGTCCAATGGCGAAGAAGAAGATGGATCCGGAAAAGCGCGCGCCCGGCTGGCAGATACGTTGCTTGAAGTGCGACTTCACCGAGCCGTGGGGCAAATACGGCATCCGGCGCAAGGCCGTTGGTCGGACATACAGCTTCGGCCGCTGTCCGCAGTGCAAACGCATCCGCATCCGCGTCATCGAAAAAGTTCCGCCGGCGGAAGCTTGAAGCCGGGGGGCGGGACTTCCGACGATGTTCACACGCGCACCGGACTTGGATGCGTTGCTGAAAGATCAACCCCGTTGACGGAAATCGTCTCGTCCAACAGGCAGTGCACAACGTCCGCGGCGGTGTAGGTGTCGCAACCCGGCTTGAGAAACCGTGCCACTTGCGCGACGTCGTCGCCAGCGGTCATCAGTGCCAATTCCTCTTCCGAATTGGAACGCACCTGGTTGAGGCCGATGTTGGCAACCAGTCCATTGCAAAGGCATTTGCGGCCTTGCGCGTCAGCGAGCGTCCCGCCTTTTTTTACAAAATCATCCACCGGTTCGGCGGGGCAGCGGTAGCCTGGGGTCCCGTCCGGTTTGCGATAAAGATGCCGGAGATAACCCAGGTCGCAGATGCGCGTCCGGGCCGCATACTGATCAGCTTCTGAAAGCGTGCCGGGCATCCGAACCACCTTGAACGGAAAACCGGTGGGCGAGGCAATCGGGTCGGTGAAAACGTGCGCGGTGCCGGCACGACTCATTTGCAAAGCCTGCTGCTTGAGTTCGGGGCGCAGGCCGGATTCATTGCAAAACGCAAATGCCGTTCCCACCTGAATGCCGGATGCGCCAAGTCGCAAGGCCTCGGCCAGCCGGCCCGGCCGCCCATACGACCCGGCCAGCCAGAAGGGCCGGCCCAGCTCGCGGATTTTTTCGAGGTCAACGACATCGCGCGGGCCATATACCGGTTCGCCGATGGCGTTGAGTTGCAGCGGGCCGCGCGGCGGGGCGTTGTGTCCGCCGGCGGTGTCGCCTTCGATGACGAAGCCGTCCACGTGTCCGCTGGCCTTTTTGGCCAAAGCCATGGCGAGGGTCACCGAGGCGACAATGCCGAGGAATAGCGGACGTTTCACAGCCGGGAGCTGGCCTTTGCAGAAGGCGCGCGGGTCGAACGTGGAAAGGAATTCCTCGCCGGGCAACGCGCCGATGACATCAATTTTCAGTTGAGCCGGTTCGCCTTCCGCCAGACGATCCATCGCCCCGGGAATGGCGCGCGGTATGCCGGCGCCCATGAGCACGTAATCCGCGTTGGCGAGCATCGCGCCATAAAGCGAGGGCAGGGTGGGCAACTGGATTTTTTCGAGAAAATTAATTCCGACCAGTCCGTCATGGCCTTCCTTGGCCAGGAACACTTCCACGAAGTTGGCCACCACGGTCAATTCGACGAGCGCCGGGCCGGGGCGGAGCGTGGGCATGGCAGCGAGTTTGAATGGCGCCGCCGGAGATTTTCCGCCGGGCATGAAATATTGCGCCTCCACGCGCGCGGCGACTTCGGGAATCGGAAACTGTTGCATGGCCCGGCGCAGGTGGCCCTGGGGATCGCCCATCTGAAGAGCGCGCGAGAAAACGATGGCCAGTCCCGTCCCGGAAACGACGCCGAGCTGGCCCAATTTTGAAACTGTGCGCGCCAAAGTCCAGCCGGACACGGCTACGCCCATCCCGCCCTGAATAATCTTCGGCTGTGACATAATATAAACCGCGCTGCCAGCGCTTCACTCCACGAGGAGAAAAGCTCACGACAGAAAAGTCAGGAATCACCGGAAAGGTGTTCCTTGAAACACCCTGGCGGGAATCCGTCGGAAACCGACGCTGGGAAAATTCTAAGCTAATGGCCGGTGGATAGAAAGCACTGTTTTTGAAGAATTAGCGCCTTCTTTGAGTGTGTGCGCGAAACGCGCTTATACCATTTCCCGATAATAATCGGCACATTTCCCAGACGGTAGGGCCGCGTTGCTGCGCGGCCATCATACCCGGCGGCGCCGCAGCGCCGCCCTACCCATTGCACCGATTGTCTCTGGGATTTGGTATTATTCTGTTTTTCCTGCTTTTCCTGAGGGCCGCTGATTTCAAGGCGGGAGCTTAATCCGTTATTCGGCCTGACAAAACCGGCGGCAAACGAGGTCAAGCATGGCCAAAATCCAGTGAGACGTTTCACATCCGGCGCGGGATGGGGCTGTGGCTTTTGTCGGCATGGTTATTTCCAGGAAAAATGCCGCTTGCCCTTGCCAATAATGGAACTAAGCTCAAATCGCAATATGAAAGTGCAACCAATAGCACCTCACTTCTTAGGCTCACTTAACTGTTAGGCGACTAGCCACTCTTCTTCCAATGCCCACAAATACAGATCGCAATTCCAGTCACCTCGCCGGCGAGTATTTCGTCGCCGCAGAACTATATCGTCGTGGCTACTCCGTTGCGATGACTCTCGGCAACGCAAAGGCCATTGATCTCTTTGCTGAACGAGAGGCTCGAACCGTAAATGTTCAGGTCAAGGCAATCCGAGACAAAAAGAGTGTTGGCTGGCCTATGCTCAAAGACAAAATCAAAGACAACATCATTTACGTCTTTGTCTGCCTCAACGCACCTGACACGCCCCCGGATTACTACATTTGCACGTCGGACGAAGCCCGACTGAAGGTTAAGCAATACAGCACACGCGGAATTATTGATCTCTCCCGCCTAAAGAGTGACGACTACCGCAACCGCTGGGACAAGATCGAGGCAGCACTAACACCAGTCAATGAACCATAATCCAACGTCGCCTAACTAGATCGAGCGAACCGGAGCGGGCGCTCGCAGTTCGGATGCTGGCTTGCAAGACTGTTGTCATTGGTTATTCTCGCTCCGGTCGCTCATCTGGAGCGTTAGATGCACACGGCACAGCAACATGATTACGCAAGAACAGTTTAAGATGTTGCTGCCACTGGCTTGTTCATGGGCAGAGGAACAGGAGGGCATTATTCTCCGCGATGGCGCGCTTCTCTCGCCCGCCCAGATTGCTGATGCCAAGACGATCGGCGTTGTTCATCCTGAGAGGGTCAGATTGCTGAGAGTCCCAGGTATTCCCATGCCGGTGCATCCGGTCCTTCGCGCCGCCGCCGATGCCACCAAGCTTATTTCTCCTGACACAGCCGGTCTCACTTTGAGGTATGGCATATTCATTCGTTCGGATTATTGGGGCGCTCGCCCATTGGTGTTTCACGAGCTTGTCCACACTTCGCAGTATGAGAGGCTTGGCGGATTTCAGCAGTTTCTACAGCAGTATTTGTATGAGTGCATCACTATCGGGTATCCTGCTGCCCCAATGGAGCAAGAAGCGGTTACTACGACAGCGAGATTGTGCATCTAACACCGCGCGAGCCTGTGTGAAAACTCGCGGTGGGATTGACGGTTAAAAGCGGCGGCGAGAAGTGTTGTTTGCGGTTCGTGGTTTTTCATCCCGGATGAAAAGTTCCGGTCGGGCCCTGGTGGGAGCGTTCACCGGAGTAGTGGGAACCAAGGACTGAGGTTTTTCCGGCCCGTGGCGGCGCACTGAGCCTTGGCAAATCTTTGAACCGGGAAATCTCGCCTGTGTGGCTTGCGGAGTGCCAGCCGTATCACGCCTTGCGGTCGAAGAATGGATTTTTACCGGTCACGCTCAATGGAATGCCGAGCGCCTGTTTGACCTTCGGCCCGAACATTCCCAAATCCAGGCACGCCCGGCCGATGGAATACATGATGCGGTTGTCAATGTGGAACCGGCCGGCCACTTCCGCCGCCGACATGGTGGCAATGCCGAGGTCAATCGAGTTGAATGTGCAGGTCCCTCCGGCCATCTCCAGCGCTTCACAGGTCGGCTTGCCGCAGAACCCGCAGTTCAAGCCTGCGGTGTTGGATTCCACGCCGATGACCACCAGCGCAGGCGAGTTCTCGATGTTGCCGCCGTCGCGCGCGAGGCTGGGCCGGCTTTCCTTTGTGGCAATCTCGCGCATCTTGGCGATGACCTTTTGCTTCGTCGGTTCGTCGTCAATCGCGGCGGTCTTGATGTTGTCGATGCCGCACGTCTTGGGCGCCGTCCGCGCCGCCGCGGCCATCAGCGCGGCGACCTGCAGTGCCGCCGATTTTTCCAGTTCAGCCGGGGTTTTCATGGCGGAAAAATACGAACTGTGTCGGGGGAAAACAAATGAAAAACGCAGGGGAAACATCGAACGCTGAACACCGAACATCGAATAATTTATCGCCGGTCAGAGACCGGCAAAGTGTGGGGCTTGTGTAACTCGCCCCTCCGATAAAACAATCGCCGCTTGCGACGGCGGAGGGAATGCCTAGATTAACCATGTGACTGCCGATGCCAAACTTTTGACGTTCAACCCGGTGCGCGAGATTTCCACCTCGACGGCGCCCGTCCCCGCCGCAAATCCGCTGCCGCCGGTTTTGCCGGCTGATTTGCCGGCGGTGCGCAGCGCCATCTCGCTGCTGGGCGTGGATTACATTCACTTGAAGACGGCGGACGGCGGCGACCTTTATCTCACGCGTTTCGGGCTGCCGTTCTGGAAAAGCCTGCTGCCGCAGAACTGGTATGCGCGCGAGTGGTTTGAGGCCAAGCGCGAGCGGCTGGAGGGCACGAGCACGGTCTATAAAGTGCCGACGCGCCCGGTGAACGGCAAGGTGTTGAATCTGGTCGTCAAATGGTCGCGCGTGGGCGAAATGGTGCCGTTCGACACCTTCACGGTCAACAAGTTCATTCAAGCGGAATTCAACAGTCCGTTCGAGGAATTTTCGCTGCTCATGGAGTTGCGCCGGGGTGAGGCCGGGCCGGCAGCCATTCGCATCCGCACCCAGCTCCCTTTGGCGATCTACGTGCCGAGCGAGCGCTTGCAACTCTGGCAGACGGGTCGTTCCGAGGACAAAATCCGCGCGAAGGTGACGCGTCATCCCGGTGTGGAGATTGATATCCTGCGGCAATACGTCTTGCTGTTCGGCTGGATCAAGGGCTGGGACGCGGTGGAGACGGCGGAAAAATTCGGGCTGGAAGGCCGGGCGCAGGCGGAATTTCTCGCCCGCATTACCAGCCTGGTTACGCATGAGTTGTGGCAGAAAGGCTGCCGGGTGGTGGATATGAAACCGGCGCACATCATTCTGCGCCCGCAGCCGGACCAGTCGTTGTTGCGCGACCACAACGATCAGTTTGCCTACGCGCTGGTGGACTACGAATTGCTCGAACGGACCCCCGAACACGAACAGGCCGTGCGAAGCGTCAACCGGCAACTTTATCTCAAGCACATGGCCCGCCGGTTCGACACGGACGCCGCCAATCCGCTGCCGGCGCATCTCCGCGCCACGAATGTCCTGGGTGTGGATTACATTTTTGGCCGCGCCGAAAGCACGGGGGGATTGCTCTGGGTGGTGGGCAAGGACCCGGACCTGTTTAATTATTTTCTGCCGGAACGCTGGCGTCGCACGCCAAAGAAAAAATTGTCTGCCCGCAACCAGATTTTCCACACCCGCACCAAGGACAACATCAATCTGGTGTGGAAGGTCTCGCGCATGGGCGACTCGCCGTGGTTGAAGAATCCCGATGCCCACAAGGAGACAGCACGGGCCTACGGCTTCAACAGTCCCTTCGAAGAATTTGCCTTTGCGTTTGAAATGAGCCGCCACGGCGTAAGGACGGTTTATCCGCGCGCCATTTACATGACCGGCCGCCCGCGCGGCCCCGCCCGCCAGGTGTCCGACGAACGGCGTTACGCCGCGCTGGCTGATTTCCGCACGCCCGACGGCGACCCGGCCGTGCGCAAGGAATACGACTACATCACCATCTGGGGTTTTTGGAACGGCCCGGACGAACTGCTCGCGGCGCAGGATGGAAAATACTACCAGGCCGTCAACGTCAAACGCGCCTTCACCAACAAACTGATTTCCAAACAAACTTTGACGGAACTGACGCAGATGGTAACGCGCCGACAGGCTCATTGCGGTTTTGAGGACCTCAATCTCAAACCCGATCACCTGCTGATTTCCTTCGACGCGGATGAACAACTGGTGCTCGACACCATGGGCAAACCCGAAGTGCGGCTTTGCAATTTCGAACTTATCCGCCGCAGACCATGATCTTCGGTGAAGCTGTTGGTAATACCAATTCCCAGAGACAACCGGTGCAATGGGCAGGGCGGCGCTGCTGCGCCGCCGGGTATGATGGCCGCGCAGCAGCGCGGCCCTACCGTCTGGAATAGGTGCCGATTATTATCGGGAAATGGTATTAGTTCACGGATCAAGGTGGTAGCGGCGGTTCATGTAGAGTTCATCCGCCACCTGAAAAATAGCCTCGGCGTTTTTCTCCAGTTCCAAATCTTCCGGCGTGGACTGCGGCGTCAACTCCAAATTCACGACGTGCGGGTCCCCGGCATAGAATTCGACCTTTTTTTGCAGACCCAGCACCACCATCCGGTCATTGGCGAACATCCCGATGTCACGGTTGTGATTCAGCAAGGCATGGAATGTGTCCGGCGGGTCGTGCAAAAGGTCGCGTCCCAGAAACAGGCTTTCATAGGGGCGGCCAATCAGGCCGAGAATCGTCGGCGGCAAGTCCAGCGAGCAGCCGGGCGCGTGGAGGCGTTGCGGTTGAGGCGCGACCGCCGGGCCGAGGATCACGAGCGGGATTTCGTAGGAAAAAATCGGGATGTCCTGGCTGCCATAGACCCGCGCCCCATGGTCGGCCACGACGACAAAAATGGTGTTCGTCCAAAATGCCTCCTGTTTCGCGGCCTTGAAAAATTGGCCGAGGCACCAGTCGGTGTATTTCACGACGTTGTCGCGTGTGCCATTCGGGTCTTCGGAAATGCGGCCTTTGGGATAAGTGTAAGGCTTGTGATTTGACACGGACAGGAGGGTGGCGAAAAACGGTTTGTTGGTCTGGCTCAAGGCGCGGAATTGCCGGATGGCGCCCGCGTATAAATCCTCGTCGCTCACGCCCCAGACGGTCACGAAGGCCGGATTGGGAAAATCTTTTTCGTCCACGATCTGGTCGAAGCCGTTGGCGACGAGAAACGGTTTCATGTTGTCGAACATGGCGTGTCCGCCGTAGAGGAACATCGTGTTGTAGCCGTCGCGCTTGAGCACGCGCGCGATGGTTTCGACGTTTTCGGAGCGGTCGCGGTGGACAATCGCATCGCCGGGCAGCGGCGGGAACGACGACAGCGCGCCTTCCATGCCGCGCACGGTGCGGTTGCCGGAGGCGTAAATGTTGTCGAACAACAAGCCTTCCTGCGTGGCGAGCCGGTCCATTTCCGGCGTCAGCGTGTTCGTGCGGCCGAGGCAGCCCCAGAATTCCGAGCCGAGACTTTCTTCGAGCAAAATCACGACGTTCAGGCGCGGGCGATTGGAATCGCCGGAAATTTTTCGTTCGATGCTGAAATTGTCGCCGACGAAGGTCGCGTTGGTCGAGGCCAGCAGGCGATGGGCGCGGGCGTAAGCTTCATCCCGCGGCAGGGTTTTGTAAAATGTGGGATAATCGAGATTGCGCGTCCACGCGGCGGCGAAAAAGGAGAGCGCACCATCGTTGGCAATTTCGTTGAGCGTGCGGTCTTCGCTGACGTGCGGCGGATTCAAATTGACCGTCCGGCTCAGGCCGGCAAACAAAATCAATGCGCCGGCGAACCAGAGAAACCGCGTTCCGATCCAGACCGGCTTCATCCACATTGTTTTGAACAATCGCCCTGCCAGCCACGTCCACGCCGCGCCGACGAACAGGCAGCCGGCGACGACCGCCGGGACGGGATAGGCGTCCCAGATGTTGATGAACACCTCGCGAGGATAAATCAGATAGTCCACGGCGACGGGGTTAAAGCGCGATTTGAATTCCGCGAAAAAGTAAAATTCCGCCGCGAGCAAAAACACCTGCACGGCCCAAAGCAGCGTCATGAAAAACCGGAACCAGAGGCGGTGGATGAGCGACGCGAACAGGCGGTTGCCGATGATGAAACACCAAAACAGCGGTGGCAGCATGAACCACAGCGCGGCGATGACGTCGCGGTAAAAGCCGGCGGCAAAGGCAAGCAGAATGTTCCACTGCGCGGCGGAAGGCGGGCCGAATTGAAGCAGCAACACGAGACGCAAAACGGCGAAGGCGGCCAGCAGCGACACAAAACAGAACACGAGGAAGCCGTAACGCGAGCGCGGTTTTTTCTGGAAACGCAATGCGGGACGCTTGTTCATCAATTTGGATTCTGGCAGGCGGAGGTTAAAGACGTTCAGTCGTTTGTCCAAGCTTGGATTCCTTGCCGGTTCCGGCTTGGCATTGATGATGGCCACGGATGAACATGGATTGTTTTAACGCAACTCCGTTGACACGCGAGCGGGAGGCGCAAAGCCGCGAAGGATTCAACCAGTGCTGAACGCTGGCAGTGAAATCTGTATTGTCCGCCTCACGATTTCTGAATTCGCGGTGACTGTGCGGAGGACGGGCGCAGCAAAAGGGCGCGGATTGAAACTGGTTGTGCCGGCGGGACGCCGGCGTTCCCAGGAGTCGCCCCCGCGCGCAAGTGCAAGTGTGTAATAATTCGCCGCGTCCTGAAAGAGTTGGTGGTGAGGCCGGGAAGTTTGAGGGTTGGCAAAGACGGGGCTGGACTTCAGTTCGGCCCGGTTTCTTTTTGTCCAAGCCGGTTTTCGGTTGGGCGGTTCAAATGGTCGTAATCAGGGATTGCCTTATAATTAAGAGATGTTAAAATGAGCGTATGAAGACTTTGACAATTACTGAAGGACGCGGGCGGCTGGGGTTTTGGCTCAAGAAAGCCGTCGCGGGTGAGGATGTTGGCTTTGTCTTTGGCGACAAGATTGTCGCGCTGCGCCCGGTCTCCGTGTATTCGGAAGATTACGCCTTGCAGGAATACGGGCTGACGGAAGCGGAACTGGCGGCGGCGGCACGGCGGATTGAAAAGAGCATTGCCCAAGAGCGGCGGCGCGGGACGGTCAAACCTTTCACCGGGGAGGCCGATGCCTTGCGTGATTGAAACCACGAAGCGTTTCCGCGCCTCGGTGAAGAGGCGCGAAGCGGAAGTGGCGCGAACACTCGCAGAAATCCAATCCGGCTTTGGCAACCCCCACCATCACGCGGGATTGGGTGTCCGCAAGCTCGCGCCGGGGCTGTTTGAATGTCGCACGGGGTTGAAATTGCGTCTGGTCTTTGAGGCGCGCAAGGGGGTGCTTGTTTTTGACTTCGCGGGCAACCCTGCCGGGGTGCAAAACTATCTGCGCGGAAGATGATGTTATCCTGAAATCCGAAGGGCGAAATCCGACCCGCTGCGACGGCGCGACAGCGCGGCGAGAAGAAGCCCGAAATCCGAAGCCCGAAAAGCTGAGGTCGGTTGAGATTCCGGGCTGGGTGCTCGCGCCGAAAGTGATTTTCTCCATCGCTGGCAAGCGGCCTTGCCTCGATTTGGCGGACGGCTTTGGAAGAAGCGTGAACGGTGTTTGACGGGTTGGCAAAAGCAAGACTGGCCTTCGGTTCAGGCTGGTTTCTTTTTTATCCAGCCGGTTTTCGACGGGCGTGGTTCAGATTTGACAGCGCGCGGTTTGGGCGCAGAATGTAATGCCGGTCTCGGTTGCCAGCGTAGCTCAGTTGGTTAGAGCGTGGGACTCATAAGCCCGAGGTCACTGGTTCGATTCCAGTCGCTGGCACCAAATTAATCGCTGCTTGACCTTTTGGGACGTAATGGATTAACTGTGCGGCGTTAGGTAAATTCATGTTTGCGCAATTAAAAAGCCTGTTTTCCAACGATATTGGAATAGACTTGGGCACGGCCAACTCCCTCGTCTATGTGCGGGACCGCGGAATCGTCCTGCGCGAACCTTCGGTGGTAGCCATTCAGGCGGGCACGACCAACGTGCTGGCCGTCGGTGCTGAAGCCAAACGAATGCTGGGCCGCACGCCCGGCAACATCGTGGCCATCCGGCCCATGAAAGACGGCGTGATCGCCGACTTCGAAATCACCGAGGCCATGCTCCGCCACTTCATCCAAAAGGTTCACCATCGCAAATTGATTGCGCCACGAGTCGTGGTCGCAGTGCCTTCGGGCATCACGGAAGTGGAAAAACGGGCCGTCAAAGATTCCGCCACCCACGCCGGCGCGCGGGAGGTGTATTTGATTGAGCAACCGATGGCCTCAGCCATCGGCGTCGGTTTGCCGGTGCATGAGCCGGCGGGCAACATGATCGTGGACATCGGCGGCGGGACTTGCGAAATCGCAATCATCTCCCTCGCCGGTATCG
>DAIRTX010000092.1:0-14559 GCA_036803685.1 Verrucomicrobiota bacterium
TGCCGCCGTGCGTGACGAGGCAGCCCTTGATGATTTCGTCGTCGAGCTTGAGGACGAAATTTTTGTTCTGCTTGTCCCAGAATTCCTCAATCAGGCTCGTGAGGTTTGCGGAATAAACCTGGCTGGCATGAAGTGGCACGCGCGCCGGCAGGTTGGCGATGCCGACAATCTTCACGCCGTTGCGGTCGGTCACCTGGTCGTAAACCACGCCTTCGACATTGCCGCCGGTTTCAACCGCCAGATCCACCACCACGCTGCCCGGTTTCATGGCGTTGAGCATTTCGGCGGTGACCAGAATCGGCGCGCGGCGGCCAAACACCTGGGCGGCGGTGATGACCACGTCGGAATCGCCGCAAGTTTTTTTCATCGCGTCGCGCTGCTTCTGCACCTGCTCTTCGGTCAGCGCCCGGGCATAACCGTCCTTCGTCTGGCCGGTTTCCCCGAGGTCAATTTTGAAAAATTGCGCACCGAGCGATTTCACCTGTTCCTCCACGACGGGCCGCGTGTCGTAAGCGGTGACTTTTGCGCCGAGGCGTTTAGCGGTGGCAATCGCCTGCAGACCGGCGACGCCCACGCCGATGATGAACACCTTTGCCGGCAAAATCGTGCCCGCCGCCGTGGTCATCATCGGAAAAATTTTATTGGAATAGCGCGCGGCCAGAATGACCGCTTCATAACCGCCGAGGTTCGCCTGCGACGACAGCACGTCCATTTTTTGGGCGCGGGTGGTGCGGGGAACCAGTTCCATGCTGATGGAACTGATGCCGCGCTCGGCAAATTTTTGGATCAATTCCTTTTCGTTGAACGGATCGAGGAAGCTGGCGTGAACCGAATTTGGCTTGAGCAACGCAATTTCATCCACCGGCGGCTTGCGCAGGCGCAGCACCATGTCGCCAGTGCTGATGAGCGCCTTGCGGTCGGTGGTGATGGTCGCGCCGGCTTTGGTGTAGGCGTCGTCGGCAAAGCCCGCCGCGAGGCCGAGGCCGGCTTCGACTTCCACTTGCGCGCCGAGTTTGACGAGTTTGGCGGCGCCATCCGGCGTCAGCGCCGCCCGGGTCTCGCCCGGGTGCGTTTCTTTGGGGACGGAGATTTTCATTTCAAAAAAACGGAATAGCGAGGCTATCACAACTCATTCAAGCTGTGCAATGTAAAAGCCCAAACGAAAAGGCGCGGATTTGGCCCGCGCCCTTTCGTTGGGCTTGGTTTTAACGCTGGATGCGGGCGGAACCGCCTTTGGCAAAGGACTTGACCTGCTCCACCGTCGCCATCGTCGTGTCGCCGGGGAAGGTCGTCAGCAGCGCGCCGTGCGCCCAGCCGAGGTTGACGGATTCCTGCGGCGATTCGCCGGTGAGCATGCCGTAGAATAGACCTGACGCAAAGCCGTCGCCGCCACCTACGCGGTCATAGACATCCAATTCGCAGGTGGGTGAGGTGTGGGTCTTGCCGTCAATCCACGCCACGGCGCCCCAATTGTGATGATTGGTCGAGTGGACTTCGCGCAGCGTGGTGGCCACCACCTTGACCCCCGGAAAATTCTTCACCACCGAGTCAATCATCCCGAAGAACACGCTCGGGTCGAGCTTGGATTTGGCGGTCACGTCCGGTCCCTTCAAGCCGAGGCCTTTTTGCAGGTCTTCTTCATTGCCCACCAGCACGTCCACATGCTCCACAATCCCTTTCATCACCGACAACGCCTTCTTCTGGCCGCCCCAGATGTCCCAGAGTTTCTGGCGGAAGTTCAGGTCGAACGACGTCACCGCGCCCGCGGCCTTGGCGGCCTTCATGGCTTCGATGATCAATGGGCCCGTGGTCTCGGACAACGAGGCGAAGATGCCGCCGCTGTGGAACCAGCGCACGCCCGCGCCGAAAATTTCCTTCCAGTTGAAGTCGCCGGGTTTGAGCAGCGAACCCGCCTCGTTGCAGCGGTTGTAAAACACCACTGGGGCGCGCACGCCGTGGCCCTGGTCGCTGTAAACGGTCGCGTGGTTCGGCCCGCGCACGCCGTCATGCTTGAACTTCTTGTAAAACGGCTTGACCCCCATCGCCCTGACGCGTTCGGCAATCAGGTCGCCGATGGGATATTCCACGAGCGCCGTGGCCACGCCGGTGTTCATGCGGAAGCAGTCCGACAGATTGGCGGCGCAGTTGAATTCGCCGCCGCTGACGTGGATTCTGCATTCCGTGGCCTTGCGGAACGGGACGATGCCGGGATCGAGACGGTTGACGAGTGCGCCGAGGGACAGGAAGTCCAGCGCGCCCTTTTTGGGGATATTCAAACCTTTGCTCATGGTGTTGTTTTTATTGGTAAATGTTTGGCGGTTAAATTTCCCAGACAGAATTCCAGAACTCGGATGAGGCGCAAGGTGCTTTTTGTAAAAATCTTGCAAAAGAGTTTCGTTTTTCTGCAAAAAACCGGCAATCAGGCAGAAGGAAAGGTAAAATTCCTTTACAATCCACATGTATTTGGAGAGGTTCTACAGGTTTTAAGACGTGGATTAAATCGGGCGGGATCATTTTGCGCTTAAGGCGGGCAATGGTTACAAGGCGTTGTCAACCATGGCCTAAGTGGTGTAGAATAGATTGCATTTATGTTGTATTACGAACGCGGTTCTGTAGCTGACAAGCTGTCATTGGACGACTTGCGCAAGGGGCTGTCGCGCGCCCTCGACCACCTCGGCCCGCGCAAGCGGGTGCTCGTTATTCCCCCGGATTTCACCCGGTTCCATTCGCATGCGGGACCGGTGACGAAACTCATTTACGATTACTACGGAGAGCGTTTGACCGACGTTTTGCCCGCGTTGGGCACACATACGCCCATGACCCCGGCGCAAATTGCCGAGATGTTCGCCGGCGTGCCGGAGAGCTTGTTCCGGGTGCATAACTGGCGCACGGGCATCACCACTGTCGGCGAAGTGCCGGGAGATTTCGTGAAGCAGGTGTCGGGCGGAGCGGTGGATTTTCCCTGGCCGGCGCAACTGGCCAATCTCATCTGGACCGGCAAACACGATTTGATCCTGTCCGTCGGGCAGGTTGTCCCGCACGAAGTCATCGGGATGGCCAATTATAACAAGAACATCTTCGTCGGCACGGGCGGTCAGGAAGGCATCAACAAGAGCCATTTCGTCGGCGCGGCTTACGGCATGGAAAGGATGATGGGGCGCTCGGACACGCCGGTGCGGCGCATTCTCAACTACGCCTCCGAACATTTCACGAAGCACCTGCCGATTGTTTATGTGCACACGGTGGTGGGGCGTGGCGCCGACGGCAAATTGTGCGTGCGCGGTCTCTACGTGAGCGACGACGTTTCCGGCTTCGACAAGGCCGCGGCGCTCTCGCTCAAGGTTAATTTCGAGATGCTCGACGAGCCGCTCAAAAAGGTGGTCGTTTATCTGGATCCGTCCGAATTCAAGAGCACGTGGCTGGGCAACAAGAGCATCTATCGCACGCGCATGGCCATGGCGGACGGCGGCGAGTTGATCGTGCTCGCGCCCGGCCTGAAGGAGTTCGGCGAGGACAAGGAAATTGACCGGCTCATCCGCAAGTACGGCTATCGCGGCACGCCGGCAACCTTGGCGGCAGTCAAGGCCAACGCCGAGTTGCAAAACAATCTCAGCGCGGCGGCGCATTTCATCCACGGCTCGTCGGAAGGCCGGTTCAACATCACTTATTGCCCCGGCCATCTCACGCGGCAGGAAATCGAAAGCATCAACTTCAAATACGCCGACCTGAAGCAAATGACACAGCGTTATGATCCGGCCAAACTCAAGGACGGCTGGAATACGATGCCTGACGGCGAGAAAATCTTTTACATTTCGAACCCCGCCCTCGGGCTGTGGGCGTATCGGGGACGATTTAAGGACTGACAGAACAAACCACAAACCAAGCACAGAGGAAAAAAGGATGAACATTCCATTTAAAGTAAATTTGAAGGACAAGGTGGCGCTCGTGACGGGCGGCGGCGGGGTTTTGTGCAGCACGATGTCGCGTGCGCTGGCGGCGTGCGGCGCAAAAATCGCCGTGGCGGATTTGAAACAGGAAGCCGCGGAAACCGTGGCGGCGCAAATCCGCAAGGAAGGCGGTGTGGCCATCAGCGTCGCGTGCAACGTGCTGGAGAAGGCCAGCCTCGACGCGGCCAACGACAAGGTGAAGAAGGAACTCGGCCCGGTGGACATCCTCATCAACGGCGCCGGCGGCAACCATCCCAAGGGCACGACCAGTCTCGAATACCTGCGCAAGGAAGACATCTCCGGCGCAGCCAAGGAACTGATAACGTTCTACGATCTCGACCCGAAAGGCATTGAATTTGTGTTCAATCTGAACTTCCTTGGCACATTGCTGCCGACCCAGGCGTTCACCCGCGAAATGGCCGGCAAGGGCAAGGGCGTCGTCATCAACATCTCCTCGATGAACTCCTTCCGCCCGCTGACCAAGATTCCCGCCTACAGCGGGGCGAAGGCGGCGGTCAGCAACTTTACACTATGGCTGGCGGTGCATTTTTCGAAGGTCGGCGTCCGCGTCAACGCCATCGCGCCCGGCTTTTTCGTCACGGACCAGAATCGCGCCTTGTTGACCAAGCCGGATGGCTCATTGACTCCACGCGCAAACACCATCCTCGCACACACGCCCATGGGAAAGTTTGGCTCGCCGGACGATTTGACCGGCGCGCTGCTGTGGCTCGTGTCGGACGAAGGCGCCGGTTTTGTGACCGGCATTGTGCTGCCGATTGACGGCGGGTTCGCCGCGTTCAGCGGGGTTTAACCCGAAAACCGAAGTTGTCGGGGACGGCGCGCTGCCACGCCGCGGTAGGGCTGCGCTGCCGCGCAGCCATTCTTCATCAACAAAATTCCTGCAATGCGGAGGCACCTCTCTCCTCTCGATTTGGTCTTATGGAGCATCGCAACCTGCCAATCCAATGAAGGCGGTGCGGCAGCACCGCCCTACCGTGATAGGGCCGGCCTGCCGCCTGCCGGTCGGCCCGAAATCATTCTTTCCTTGAACGAAGGCATCTGACATATTCTTGCTCGTTTTTCCGTCAATCAAAAATAATTTATGGAACCAAAAGCTGATATTGCACTTATCGGTCTGGCTGTCATGGGCCAGAATCTCATTCTGAACATGAACGACCACGGCTTCACCGTCGTGGCCTACAACCGCACGGTGGAGAAGGTGGACCATTTTCTCGCCAACGAAGCCAAGGGCACCAAGGTGCTCGGCGCGCATTCGATCCCGGAAATGGTCGCGCAGCTCAAGAAACCCCGCCGCGTCATGCTCATGGTCAAGGCCGGCAAGCCGGTGGACGAATTCATCGAACATCTCCTGCCCGTGCTCGAAGCCGGGGACATCATCATTGACGGCGGCAACTCGCTGTTCGAAGACACCATCCGCCGCGCGAAATACGTCGAGAGCAAGGGATTGCTGTACATCGGCACCGGCGTGAGCGGCGGCGAGGAAGGCGCGCGCCACGGCCCGAGCATCATGCCGGGTGGATCGCCCGCCGCGTGGCCGCACGTCAAACCGATTTTCCAGGCCATCTCCGCCAAGGTGGATGGCGCACCGTGCTGCGAATGGGTGGGTGAAGGCGGTGCCGGCCATTACGTGAAGATGGTCCACAACGGCATCGAATACGGCGACATGGAGCTGATTTGCGAAGCCTACAACCTGATGAAAACCGGCCTGGGTCTGACGCCGGACCAGATGCATGAAGTCTTAGCCGAATGGAACAAAGGCGAATTAAACTCCTATCTCATCGAAATCAGCCGCGACATCCTGGCCTTCAAGGACACCGACGGCCAGCCATTGGTGGAAAAAATTCTCGACACCGCCGGCCAGAAAGGCACGGGCAAATGGACGGTGGTTTCGTCCCAGGACCTGGGCATTCCCATTACGCTGATTGCCGAGGCGGTGTATGCGCGCTGCGTTTCGGCCATGAAGGAGGAACGCGTCGCCGCGGCCAAGAAATTGAAAGGGCCGAAGCCCACCATCAAGGGCGACCACAAGAAATTCATCGAAGCCATCCGCCAGGCGCTTTACGCGTCGAAAATTGTCAGCTACGCCCAGGGTTACATGCTCATGCGCGCGGCGGCGGCGGAACACAAATGGAATCTGAACTACGGCGGCATCGCGCTCATGTGGCGCGGCGGCTGCATCATCCGCAGCGCGTTCCTCGGCAAAATCAAAGAGGCATTCGACAAGGACGCGAAGCTGTCGAACCTGATGCTCAATCCGTTCTTCCGGAAAGCGATCAAGGACTGCCAGCGTTCATGGCGCAATGTGGTGGCCATGGCGGCGAAGAAGGGGATACCGGTCCCGGCGTTCAGCACGGCGCTGGCGTTTTACGATGCCTACCGCAGCGAACGGTTGCCGGCGAACCTGTTGCAGGCACAACGCGATTATTTTGGCGCGCACACCTACGAACGCGTGGACAAACCGCGCGGCGAATTCTTCCACACCAACTGGACCGGCAAAGGCGGCACGACCGCGTCGGGCACTTACAATGTTTGAAGATTGACGCGGATTTTCGGTTGGAAAGAACCAAAGCCCGTTGAAGCAAAAGGCTTCAACGGGCTTTTTGATTTTTAGAGCTTAAGCCGGTTTGACGGGTTTGAGATTTTCGTCCAGCGGCGTCATCTTGGGCATGAGCAGGTGGTGGATCGCAAAGGTCATTCGATAGCAGGTCGTTTACAGGACAATCTTCTTAAACTTCGGCACGAGGAGATGCATCATCACCCAGGCCGTAAGGTAAGCGGAGCCGCACACCACAAACAGGATGCCGTAGCCGACTTCGACCTTCTCCAGATTTTTATAGTGCTGGAGCAGGAGGCCGGCAGTGTAGGCGATGAGGATGCCGCCCACCGCGCCGGCCATGCCGCCGATGCCGGTGACCGAGGCGACCACCTTCTTTGGAAACATGTCCGAAACCGTCGTGAAGATGTTGGCCGACCATGCCTGGTGGGCGGCACAGGCGATCGCGATGGTGGCCACGGCCAACCAGGTGTTGATCGCGCCGAGGCGCGAAGCCAAAAGCACCGTCAGCGGGAACAAGGCGAAGATGAACATCGCCAGTTTGCGGGCCTTGTTGGCGTCCATGCCGCCATTGATGAACTTCTTGGGCAGCCAACCGCCAAAGATCGAACCGACGGTGGAGACGGTGTAAACGACCGCCACGGCGAACGGCCAACTGATGACGCCGGGAATGCCGGAAGGATCGCCGGTATAACCCGGGTTGGAAGCCATAAAGGCATCCACCTTGCGGGTGTTCTCGCCGGCGAGAAACGAGGGCAACCAGAAGAGGAAGAACCACCAGATTGGGTCGGTCATGAACTTGCCGACGAAGAACGCCCACGTCTGCCGGAACGTGAGGAGTTTGAACCACGAGACTTTTACCTTCGCCACGTCGGTTTTCTCGGCCTCCTGTTCGTCCACGTCACTGTGGATGAAATCGTATTCCGCCTGCGAAAGCTTTCCGCTCTGGAGTTTCGCGGCAGGCGTGGCATACAGGGAATACCAGAATGCGATCCAGGTGAAGCCGACTACCCCGGTGAGAATAAACGCCCATTCCCAGCCCCACGTTTTGGCGATGTAAGGCACGAAGAGCGGAGCGACGATGGATCCGATATTGGCGCCCGAATTGTAGAGTCCCGTGGCGAACGCCCGTTCCTTCTTCGGAAACCATTCCGCGATAGTCTTGTTGGCCGCCGGGAAGTTGCCCGCCTCGGTGATGCCCAAGGCGGCCCGCCAGAATCCGAAACTCCAGGTATGATGGCCGAACGCGTGACCGATGGCGGCGACGCTCCAGCCAATGAGGGAATACGCATAGCCCGATTTCGTGCCCACCTTGTCAATGATCTTGCCAGCCAAAAGCATGCCCATCGCGTAAGCGACCTGGAAACAGATCACTACACGGGAATAGTTCAACTCTTGGGCCTGGTCGGCCCCGAACACGCCGGCTGCGGAGAGCACGGGTTTGAGGAGACCGAGGACGTTGCGATCCAGGTAATTGATGGTCGTGGCAGCGAAGACCAGCGCACAAATTGTCCACCGATGGCGGCCGATTTTTTCATTCACGGAAGCGAAGCTCATAGATGCAGAAGTTTTGGATGTGTGGATAAGTGATTACAGCGAAAGCTCCGAATTCGCGCAGCCACGTTTCGTGTTCGTCCACTTTAACAGTTTATCCAGAATCGGTTCGGTCAGGGAGTGAATCTGGCGATCCAGGTAATTGATGGTGGTGGCAAAAAACAACAGCGCACAGATGCGCCAGCGGTAACGGCCGATGGCCGCCACCTGGTTTGAGGAATTCATAGAGGAGGGACTTTTATCAGGAAATGAGCCGCACTTCAAGCGTTGAAATCCGGCTTTACAAGCCGGCGGCCTTTGTGTAATGCTGCCCCATTATGTGGAAAAAAATTCTGCCAGTTCTGTCGGTGTTGTTGCTGACCGGTTGCGCCGGGATGTTCACGCGCTTGACGCCGCTGCAACAATCGCGCAATGCAAACAACCTTTACCCGGTTGAAGTCGCTTTTAATTCCCAGCAACAGTCGCTGCGTTGGGAAACCATTCAACCTTACGTCATCGCCAACGGCGAACCGTATCCTCTGCATCCCGTGCCGCTGGTGCAAAATCGTTGGGAAGGCTTCGTGCCGGTGCCGCCGGGAGTCAACTCCATCAACTATCGCTTCAAGTTCAATTACAAATACAACAACCTCGGCACCGCACCCAAGCCCAGCAGCGCTGTTTCGCCGATTTATAAGCTGAACATCGTTGACCAATAACAACCGGAGGGACGAGTTACACGAGTCCCAAAATGATCTGGAGCGCGGATAATTTATCCGCGCTCTTTTTTTAAAAAATGGGAGAAATTGAAGGACTCGCGTAGCTCGTCCCTCCGAAACGCGGTTGTCAATGTCTGGGCCGGAGCAGGATGGCTTTTTTGTCCGTGCCGTCCACCTCAACACTGTGGGTTTCCACGTCGGGATCGTCTTTGAGCGCCTGATGCACCACCCGGCGGTCAAACGCCGTCATCGGCTCCAGTTCCACCGTGTCACCCCAGCGCCGGACTTTTTCGGCGGCGTCTTGGGCTTTTTTCACCAGGGCCTCGCGCGCCTGTGCGCGATAGCCGCTCACGTCCACCATGATCTTCGGTGCGGTGGCATCCTGCTGAAAGAGGAGCCGGTTGGTGATGTATTGCAGGTCGGAAAGCGTCTGCCCCTGGCGGCCGATGAGCCGTCCGGCGTCGTCCGTCTTCACGTCGAGCAAAACACCCTCCTCCAGTTTATGTTCCTCGACCGTGGTTTGAAAGCCGAGTGACGCGAGAATTTTTTCCAGGGTTTCTTTCGGTTGAGCGGGCATCGGTGGGTTGAGAGTTGAGGGTTGAGGGTTGAAAGTTACCAGTTCAGTTTTCTTTTTATTTTTTCTTTTTTGACGCCGGCGTCAAGACGGAAGCGACGACGGGTGAAACCGGAGCCTGACTCATTTTCGTGAGCTTCGTTTGCACCACGGTCAGCACGTTGTTGACCGTCCAATACAGCGCCAGGCCGGATGAGTAATTGTAAAGAAACACCAGAAACATCAACGGCATGTAGCGCATGATTTTCGCCTGGGCGGGGTCCATGCCCGGCGATGGCGGGGTCAGATGCGATTGCCACAACATGGATCCCCCCATCAGCAGCGGAAGCAGGTTGAACGGAAAATTGGTTCCCGGAATCATGAACAACGTGTCCGGCTTCGACAAATCCGCGATCCACAGGAAACGCGCGCCGCGCAGCTCAATGGCGCTCCGAATCATCGTGAAAAAGCCGATGAACACCGGCATTTGAATGGCCATCGGCAGACAGCCGCTCATCGGACTGACCTTGTGCTTGCGATAAAGTTCCCACTGCTTTTTTGTGAACTTTTGCATGTCGTCCTTGTATTTTTCCTTGAGCGCCTTCATTTCCGGCGCGAGCACCTGCATCCGTTTCATCGAACGCGTGCTCGCCGCCGTCAGCGGCCAGAACAACACTTTGATGATTACGGTGATCAACACAATCGTCCAGCCGTAACCCAGCCGGGTCACGTCGTGCACCCAGTTCATCGCCAGCAACAGCGCCTTCGCAAAAAATCCCAAATATTTCCCGAAATTCATCACGAGATCGGCCTGGTTTTGAAACTCTTCCCCGATGCGTGCCAACAGGCGATATTCCTTCGGTCCGACGAAGAGGACGATTTGCCGTTCGACTGCCTGATGCGCCGCGAGTGTTGCCGTTGGATAAACGAGTGCAGTCTGAATGCCTTGCGGCGCCGGTGTGCCCGGCATTGGCTCGACGTTCGGGAACGGCGGCAAATTCACCAGGCGCGCGACGATTTGCGCCCCGGGTTCCTTCGGCATCGCCATCAGCGCAAAAAATTGATTGTGTGCCGCCACCCAAACGACGTTGTTCGAACCGGCAAGATATTCCGAACGCGGCGCGCTGCGGATACAGGCAAATCCCCCGCCCGAAAACCATCCCACTAATTGATCCTGCACACTTTTACCGTCGAACCACATCGCACCATCGTTCATGCCGTCGTCATCCGGGCCCATTGCCGCCGCCGTGCCCACGACCCATTCCTGCGCGGGCAGCGTGAACGGTTGGTCCGAAACGTTTTCCAGCCGCACGCTCGCGTTCACGAGGTAATTCGAGCTGAGATGGAATTCTTTCGAGAGCCGCAGGCCGTTCACAAGGGATTTTTCCGCGTGAACGCCATTGGCGATATGGGTCAAGGTAAAATTGCCGTCGCCGACCAGACTGGCATCCCCCAAAATCGCCAGCACCGGCACCGGCGCGCGCAGGTTCAGCGTCGCCACGCCGTCCTTCACCACTTTCTCTTTCTTTTTCCAGCGCGGCGAGACGGTTTCGGGATAATCCAGCAATTCCACCAATTTCAACCCGCCGCCGCGCGAGGTGAACGTGTAACGGGCGCGGGCATTGGTGATGACCAGCAATTCTTCCGGCGTGTTGGTGTCGAAAACGGGAACCGGAACCACGTTTGGCGGGGGCGAAACGGCGTTTGAATTTGCGGTGACGGTTTGCGCGGCGGCAGTTGTGGTTATGTTTGTGTTCGCCACCGGCTGCGGCGGCGGATGCGGGTAATTCTTTTGCTGCTCGATAAACCAGAGGCCGAGCAGGATGACGCAGAGCGTGACAACGATGATGCCGGTGCGGTCCATGATAAATTAACGGGTGGGTTTCAAAAGGGCGCGCTCCCTCGCCCCGCCCAAGCGGGGAGAGGGTCGAGAGGGTCGGGGTGAGGGGATTTGAAAACGATTCGACTCCTCACCCCAGCCCCCTCCTCTTTTGGAAAGGAGAGGAAGAAGAATTGTTTCGTTTTGCGGTGCCGGGTCGTGCCCGCCATCACCCCACGGATGACAACGGCAAATCCGCTTCACCGCCAGCCACCCGCCGGCCATGGCGCCCCGCGCGCGGATCGCGTCCATCGCATATTGCGAGCACGTCGGCGTGAAACGGCAGCCTCCGGTCGGTCCGAATAAAAAAGTTTGTGCCGGCGAAATCGTCCAGCGATACACGCGAATGGCGAAAATCAAAATCGTAGCGGCGGTCGGCAGACCGCCGGATTTCTTTTGAGAAATCAGAGGATGCGGCTTTCTGCCGAAAGCCGCTGCGCCAGTTTGGCAGACATCTCTCATTTTAGTTCTTTAGCAAGCTCGCGCGATGGAGCACAGCCAGAAAATCCTTTTCGACCCCGGCAAAATCGCGTCCGGCAATCGAATGCCGCGCGACCAGCACCAGTTCAACCGGTTGTGACAATTCATGTTGATGCAGCCGGAAACTTTCGCGGAGCAACCGCCGCGCGCGGCTGCGGGCGACCGCGTTGCCGATGCGCTTGCTCGTGACGACGCCGAGCTTCGGCGACGCGCCGTCCGGCAGGCGGTGCCAGTTGGCGATGAGACAGCCGAGCGCCAGGCGTTCGCCCTGCTGCCGCACGCGCGCGAAATCCCGGTTTTGCCCAAGTCGCAAGTCACGGCCCAAACGCAGGCGTCTGGTCCCGCCTTGCGGGAGCGTCTGGTCCCGCTTGGCGGGAGCATCTGGGGACTGGGCGGGCATGAGCGGCGGGTTAAACCGGCGTCAGGCGTTTGCGTCCCACGCGGCGGCGATTGGCCAGCGTGGCTTTGCCGCTCTTGCTCGAATTGCGGTTAAGAAATCCGTGCTGCCGTTTGCGGCGGATTTTCGATGGTTGATACTGGCGTTTCATAAATTAATTCGGCTTCCTTCCGGCAGAAAAACCGGAGCGTGCGAGGATAACCATGAAACCCCTCGTGTCAAGGCACAGCTTATCGCCGTTTGGTCGTGTGTGAACAGATTGTTGCTATTTAATCTTTTCGGCGAGTATTCCGTTCGATTGCCAACAGCACAAGCACGAAGCTGATTATTGTAAGAACGAACAGAATGAAAATTACAGCCAAAGCATAAATCCCAAAATTCTGCCACGAATGGCTCTGAAATATATGCTCCCCAAAGCTTGCCTGATTTGCATCAGGCTCTTTGTTCCGGTTTGGGAATCCCCTTAAATAATTGATTGCAGCGGTTATCAACGCCAGCATCATCAGAGCAGCCCCAAAACAGCGCAAACAGCCTGATGAGGGTGAATAACGTCCGCTCAAACTTTGAAATCAGGAAAATTTTAATCCAATTAGCTCCCCGCAAAAATTTTACCATTGCCCTCAGTGTCGGCAGCAAAACAGGGTTGTTTTTGTCTGGGCTTGTGGGCGCGGCCGGAACAAATAAAATCGTGTCCAACTGGCAGTGCGGACATGGAATGGTTTCTCCAGCGTGAACAGCATCAAACTCAATTCCATTGTTGCAGTGGAGTGTGTTTCCTCGCCGGCTGAAACCTTCGTCGTTCCCAAACCGGTGGCGGATGAATTATTTCACGAAGCGCTCCGGCGCGCGGGAGAACAACCATGAAAATAAATTCAGACATCAAAAACCGCTTTGTCATCATCATGGCGGGCGGGCGCGGCGAGCGGTTCTGGCCGCTGAGCCGCGAGAAAATGCCCAGGCAACTGCTCCCGCTGCTCGGCAAACGTTCGTTTCTCCAGCAGGCCGCGTGGACCGCGTGCTGCCGCTCGTGCCGGCCAAAAACGTTTTCGTCATCACCAACGAGGTGCAATTGCCGGAGGTCCGCAAACAACTGCCGAAAATCCTCAAAGCCAACCTCATCGCGTCGTCGTCGGATGCCGTCGTGGCAGGCATCGCGGTGGTGAATCAAATTGCCAGCCACGGCAGGTCCTGTGATCTTGTTCCGCAGGTCTGCCGATTCGTTCGATCATTGAAAACCGGTGGTTGATAAAACCGGCGGTTGATGTAAGTTATACAACTTCAATCACTTAAATGCCATGGATACCAACTTTTAGAGGGCTTGAGGACTTGATATGGACGTTTTTTTAAAAAAAATTGGGTAGTCCCCTAATTAGGGGACTACCAAAAATTGTTGACATGTACCATTAAGCGTGATTTAATAACTCCATGGTTCAACTGGCCAATTCAGCTTAAGTTGACTAAAAAAACTAAAAAAAACTAAAAACTATGAAAAGAATTACCACAAAATATGTATTGGCGCTTGGTATTGCGCTGGGGGTCAGCTTGTGTGTGCAGGCACAATCACTCTATTTTAACTTCGATACCGGCAGCCCGGGGTATGTCAATTTTAACTTGATCGCCCCCGGCGGCGCTCCGGATACGTTGAACGGCGCGCTCCAGACTTCAGACGCAGCCCAAACTTGGTATAATAACGCCTCTTTGATAGATTTCGGTACCGTCGCCTCACAGAACGCTAATGCAAGCGCCACCGTGGACATAGCTAATATGATAAGTAGTTCTGGGGGATGTATCTTGACGTTTACGATGGTTGCTGCTGACGCGGGTTCTTTCAATAGCGGTGCGGGCGGGTGGAACTTCGGCTTGGTTCCCCAGAGTGCGGCAGACAGCTATCATATCATGTCAATGACTTCTGGGGGATGGCTATTTCCCCTAGGCTCAGCTTCCAGCGATGGTGGCTCCATGACGTACACTCCAGGTGCGGGCGATGGAATCTATACCTTTACCTTCACCTCTGCTCAAATGGATTGGCAGGTTCTAGGCGGTGACTATTACAAACTGGATTTTCTTACAGCCGGCAGCGTTCCGTTCCAGCCGTATATCGAGAATATGTCCATCACTCCCGTCCCCGAACCGACCTCCCTTGCGTTGGCCGGGCTGGGTGCTGCGGCACTGTTGATCTTCCGTCGTCGGAAATAAGCTGATTCAGGCTTCGTCTCATCCCCGCTCTATCGCAAGAGCGGGTTTTTTTTGTACACGGGCAAGGAGACCCGGCAGGGAAAAGACGGACGCGAATTGCTCGCGTGCCCGCTGCGGACTCCAATGGCCAATGAACAATGCTCAATGCTCAATGAACCCCTCCCGGCAGGTTCCAATCTCGCCAATTCGCGGCTGCTTCAATCGTCTCTGTTTGACGCTGGCTATGAATTGCGAAATATCATCGTTTGGGATAAACGCAATCTTGTGAACGGTGTCGGCATCT
>DAIRTX010000093.1:0-13976 GCA_036803685.1 Verrucomicrobiota bacterium
GGCGATTCGCTCTACCGCATCACTTGGGACAGTTACTGCATCCAGGCCATTTTCAGCGAAGGCGTGATGCCGGCGCTGACTTCGGTACTGACGCTGCTCGGCATCGCGGTCGTGATGCTGACCCTCGACTGGCATGTAACCGCCGCTGCGCTCGCGGTCGCCGTGCCGCTGATCATTTTGGTCCGCCGGTTTGACCGTCCGATGACCGAACAATCGCTCCGCGTGCATGAACACGAAAGCGACGTCAGCACGCGTGTGCAGGAAACGCTCGTCGGCATCCGCGCCGTGCAGGCGTTTGGTCGCGAGCAATTCGAGAGCGATCGTTTCCGCAGCCAGGCCAGCGCCAGCCTGCTCGCCAGCCTCCGGCTCACCGTTTTGCAAACCGCGTCGCAGGCCATCGTCGGTCTCGTGCTCGCGGCGGGCACGGCGGCGGTGATCTGGTTCAGCGCGCGCGGGGTTTTGCTGGGCCGGCTCACGGCGGGCGACCTCGTGCTGCTTGTCGCCTATGTCGCGATGATTTTCAAACCGCTGGAGACGCTGGCCTACACGGCAGCGGCGGTGCAAAACGCGGCGGCGGGCGCGCATCGCGTCCTGGCCGTGCTTGACTCGCAGCCGGATGTCACCGACGCGCCGGACGCGAAGGACTTGCCGGGCCGCGCGCGTGGCGAAATCATTTTCGACAACGTGTCGTTCAGCTACCAAGCGAATCAACCGGTATTGCGCGAAGTAAATCTCGCCATTGCTCCCGGCTCGACCATTGCGCTCGTCGGCACGTCCGGCGCGGGCAAAACCACACTGGCCAGTTTGATTCCGCGTTTTTACGACCCGTTAAAAGGCGGAATCAAATTCGACGGCTGCGACCTCCGCGACATCACTTTGAAATCGTTGCGCGAACAAATCGCGCTGGTGACACAAGACCCGATTTTGTTTTGTGCGAGCATCCGCGAAAACATCGCCTACGGCCGGCCCGGCGCGAGTCAGGAACAGATCGAAGCGGCGGCGCGCGCGGCGGGCGCGCATGAGTTCATCGAACGGCTGCCGGAAAAATACGACGCGCGCGTCGCGGAACGCGGCCTCACGCTTTCGAGCGGGCAACGTCAGCGCCTCGCCATTGCGCGCGCTTTTCTGAAAGACGCGCCGGTGTTGATTCTCGACGAGCCGACCAGCGCGCTTGACGCCGAAACCGAAGACCGCCTCGTGCAAACGCTCGAACAACTGATGAAAGGCCGGACGACCATCATCATCGCGCACCGACTTTCCACCGTGCGTTGCGCCGACCGCATCGTCGTGTTGCAGAATGGCCGGATCGTCGAGAGCGGGCCGCGCGAGGAACTTCTGTCGCGCGGCGGCGTCTATGCGCGGCTGCACCAACTTCAATTCGGCGGACTGGAAACCGCGCCCGTCGAGGCCGCATCATGAGCGCGTCCGCCACTCTCGAACCCGGACGCTGGCTGGACGGCAATTTGCCGGATAACGCGCGGCTCGGCCTCAACACGATTGTGCGCGGCGACCTTGCCTTCAAGCGGTTTCACAGCAAAATAAATCCCGCGCTCGTCGTCGGCCGGCATGGCACGCTGGACGGCGTTCATTTTGCGCTGGGTGAAAATGCGTATGTCGAAATCGGCGATTACTGCTGTTTCTCCAACGCGGTTTTGCTGTGCGAACTGGAGTTGCGCATCGGCAATTATGTCGTCATCGGCTGGAACGCGACGATTGCCGACACCGATTTTCATCCCCTCTCGCCCGCGCAACGCATCGCGGACGCCGTAGCGTGTTCGCCGCTCGGCAAAGGCCGCCACCGCCCGCCCATCGCGGCAAAAACGGTTGTCATTGAGGACGACGTGTGGATCGGTCCGGGCGCAACGATTCTCAAAGGCGTGCGCATCGGCACGGGTTCATTCATCGAGCCGGGCGCGTTGGTGACGCGCGACGTGCCGCCGCGTTCACGGGTCATGGGCAATCCGGCGCAGGTCATCGGCACGGTATGAAACACGACACGGCCAACCGCACGCTGCCGTGGGATTGGCATCCCGGCGCGATTCCGTCGAACGTCTCGGTGGACGAGTCGGCGTATCTCGAAACGAGTTACAGCTTTCTGCTTTACCGCAGTGATTTGCCGGAAGGCGTGCGCATCGGTCGCGGCAGCACGACGTATCTCGGCACCATGTTCGACGTCGGCCCGCAAGGCCGTGTCAGCATCGGAAATTATTCGCTGATTCATGGCGCGTGGTTCATTTGCGATTCCGAAATCTCCGTCGGCGATTACGCGCTGATTTCCTGGAACGTGGTGTTCATGGACACGTACGGTGTCGCGACCAACCCGGCGGAACGGCGGCGGCAACTGGAAAGTTTGCCGTTCGATCAACGCCGCCGGATGCCGCGCGGCGCGCCCGCAAAACCAATTCGCATCGGGCGCAATGTATGGATTGGCTTCGACTGCGTGGTGCTGCCGGGCGTGACGATTGGCGACGGCGCGATTGTCGGCGCGCGGTCGGTGGTGACGCAGGACGTGCCGCCATTCACCATCGTCGCGGGCAATCCGGCGTGCGTGATTCGACAAATTGAAAATGACGAAGTCAACCAAACCAACTAAAGGCCCGATCATCGTCTTCGGAATTCTGTTCTGGTTTCCGCTGGCGGGCGTGACGTATCAATTTCTGCATTTCCTCATCGGCCTGCGCCGGCTCGGTTATGATCCCTATTACATCGAGGATTCGGGCCGCTGGATTTACGATCCGAAGCTGAACGATTTGTCACCGGACGCGACGAACAATTTGAGCGCCGTCGTGCCGGTGCTCGAAGCACACGGCTTCCGCGACCGCTGGGCGTTTCGCGGCAATTATCCCGGCGGCCGCTGCTACGGCCTGACGGAGGAAAAAATTCTGCGGCTCTACCGCAAGGCCGATGCGTTTCTGAACGTGACCGGCGCGCAGGAACTTCGTGATGAACACATGGCCTGCCGCCGCCGCATTTATGTCGAAACCGATCCGGTCGCGGTGCAAATCAAAATTGCGCAGGGAAACAAGGACACCATCGCGGCGCTCGCGGCGCACGACACGCATTTCAGCTACGGCGGGAATTTTGGCAGGCCCGACTGCCGCGTGCCACTGGAGCGGTTCAACTGGCAGCCGACGGTGCAGCCGGTGGTTCTGGACTTATGGGACAACCCTTCGTTCAACCGAAATGGCGCGGCGTTCAACACCATCGCGACGTGGCACAACAAGGGCAAGGACATTGTCTATAATGGCAAGACTTACTACTGGTCGAAGGACCGCGAGTTTAAAAAATTTCTCGATTTGCCGGAACGCCGGTCTGTGCCGTTCGAGCTGGCGGTCGGTGTGGATGAAAAAACGCGGAGCTTGTTGAACAAAAACAAATGGCAAATCACCGATCCGGTGAAGCTTTCAAGCGACCTGAAGAGTTATCATGAATTCATCCTCAAATCGCGCGGCGAATTCACCGTGGCCAAGGATCAGAACATCCGCCTGCGCAGCGGCTGGTTCAGCGACCGCAGCGCGTGTTATCTTGCCGCGAGCCGGCCGGTGATCAACCAGGACACCGCCTTCGGCAGCTATTTACCGACCGGCAAGGGACTGTTCGCGTTTCAAACGATGGACGATATCCTCGCGGCGGTGGACGAAATCGAAAGTGATTACGAAGGCAATTGTCGCGCCGCGCGAGAAATCGCAGCGGAACATTTCGCGGCGGAAAAAGTTTTGGGAAGTTTGATGAACCGCGCCGGACTTTAATTCACATGACACGTTATCTGATTGCCAATGCCGATGACTTCGGCTTGAGCGCGGGCGTCAACCGCGGCATCATCGAATGTGCCGGGCGCGGCATTCTCACCAGCGCGAGCCTGATGGTGCGCTGGCCCGCCGCCGCCGAGGCCGCCGCTTACGCCAAAACAAGTCGCGCCATCAGCGTCGGGTTGCACGTTGACCTCGGCGAATGGGTTTTGCGCAACGGAAACTGGGAATTGCTCTACAAGGTGGTTGACACGGACGACGCCGTGGCCGTCGCAAAAGAAATCAACGGCCAGCTTGCCGAATTTCGCCGGCTCACGGGCCGCAATCCGTCGCATCTTGATTCGCACCAGCATGTGCATCGCAACGAACCGGCGCGCTCAATCATGTTGAACCTTGCACGGGAACTTGGCGTGCCGCTGCGCGAGTGCAGCCCGCATATCCACTATTGCGGCGATTTTTACGGGCAGGGCGGTGAAGTCGAGCACCTGCCTGGAGCCATCAGCGTCACCAACCTGCAAAATATTTTAAGCTCCCTGCCTGACGGCGTGACCGAGCTTGGCTGCCATCCCGGCTACGGGGATGATTTGAACTCGCCCTATCGCGTTGAACGCGGCGAGGAAGTGCGGGTGCTGTGCGATCCGGAAACACGCGCGGCGGTTGCCGTGTTGGGATTAAAACTTTGCAGTTTTGATGATCACCATCCCGCCGGGCGAAGGCTCTGATGCGATGACGTTTGCGGGTTTGACTCCCCAAATTGATCGCCTTGCGCGTGAGTGGAATAAAACTGTGTCCACGCCTGCGCAATTCGGTCGCAAAGGCCCACGCAACCGCTTGATCCCAGCAACAAGATCATGATGAAACCCAACCTCCCGTTTTGCGACTGCCTATGCTTTCCAAACCTGGCAGGGTTTTACCTTCACCCCGGCCATGGCATTGCGGGTGTCCACAATGCATGCCGACCAATCCGCCAGTTCCTGGTAATTGATGACCTGGTGGTTGGTGGCGATGATCACCGCATCAAAACTTTGCAGTGTTTCACGATTCCAGCTTACGGAGCGGGTGCCCGCCCAATGCGGATGCTCGCGGGTCACACGAATCACCGGCACATACGGATCGTAATAGGCCACGTCCGCGCCGCGGGCTTTAAGCAGTTCCAACAGGACGTAGCTTGGCGATTCACGGTCATCATCCACGTTTGGTTTGTAAGCCAGGCCCAGCACCAACACGCGGCTTCCTTTCATGGGTTTCCGCAATTCATTGAGGGCTTCAGCCGTTCGGTTCACCACGTGCGCCGGCATGGCGGTGTTGATTTCGCCGGCCAGCTCGATGAAACGGGTGTGCTGGCCGTATTCGCGGGCCTTCCAGGTGAGATAAAATGGGTCAATGGGAATGCAATGCCCGCCCAAACCGGGTCCGGGATAGAAGGCCATGAAGCCAAACGGTTTTGTCTTCGCCGCCTGGATGACTTCCCAAACATCAATTCCCATCGCTCCGTACACAAGTTTCAGTTCGTTGACCAGGGCGATGTTCACGCTGCGAAAAATGTTTTCGAGCAGCTTCGTGGCCTCGGCCGCCCGACAGGAAGAGACCGGCACAAGGATTTTGATGGCGCGGCCATAAAGCGCCTTCGCTCGCTCCAGACAGGCCGGCGTGTAACCGCCGATCACTTTGGGAATAATTTCAACCTTGCTCTGCGCGTTTCCGGGGTCTTCCCGTTCCGGCGAAAAGGCCAGATGAAAGTCCGTTCCGGCTTTCAGCTTCGATCCGGCTTCAAGCACTTCACGCAAATCTTCATCTGTCGTGCCCGGATAAGTCGTGGATTCCAACACCACCAGGGTCCCCTTCGTCAGATACGGCGCGATGGCCTTGCCGGTCTCGACGATGAACGAGATATCCGGCTCGCGGTTTTTATTGAGCGGGGTGGGCACGCAAATGATGACCGCTTCGACTTCCCGAATGCGGCTGAAATCGCCGGAGGCAGAAAACGTGCGCGCCTTCACCACCTCGGAAATTGTTTCCGAAGAAATGTGCTTGATGTAACTGCGGCCGCCGTTCAGCGATTCCACCTTGGCTGGATCAATGTCCAAACCCAGAACCGTGACTCCCGACCGCGCGAATTGAAGCGACAAGGGAAGCCCGACGTAACCCAGCCCGATGACTGCTATTTTCATGGATATATTCCTTTTTTATTAGTTTGCATGGTTTAACAAACCAACCGCGACATTCGCAATGTTTGAAATGAAAAACTTGACGCGGTACAACCGTTAAAATAATTACTCGCGGCATCAGTAACCAATCATTATGAGTCTATTCTCCCACGCAGGGAGCGAAAACACGAAATTCCGAAGCAACGGCAGGCATTTGGGTTGTTAGCATCGTTTTCAAAACACCATGAACACAAACAAGAAAAGCATGTTCGTCTCGGATGACGGCAAGAATCTGATCGTTACGTTTATTCTCGTCAGTTCGCTGTTTCTCCTCTGGGGATTCTGCAACGGGATGATTGATGTGATGGACAAGCATTTTCAGGAAGAACTGCACTTGACCCTGTCCCAATCCGCCAATGTGCAATGGGCGCACTACCTGGGCTATTTTTTGATGGCTCTGCCAGCGGGGTGGCTGTCGAGCAAATTGGGTTACAAAGGTGGCATTATTGTCGGTCTGCTGTTGGTCGCGGTCGGCGGACTTTGGTTTATCCCGGCAACGCACATCGCGTCTTTCTGGGCATTTTTGGTCGGCGTCTGCTTCATTGCCTCCGGCCTCACCTTCCTCGAAACCATCGCCAATCCTTACACGACCGTGCTGGGCCCAACGCAATATGCGGCAACCCGCATTAATCTCGCCCAATCCTGCAATGGCATCGGCTGGATTTTTGGCCCGATCGTCGGCAGCATGTATTTTTATTCCAAAGATGCCCAAGGCGTGAGCACGGGCAGCCAGACGCTCTACATTCCTTACGTCGGCGTCGCCATCGTCGTCATCGTTCTCGCCATCGTTTTCTTCTTTGCCAACGTCCCTGATATCAAAACCGAGGACGACTACCGCCTCGATGATTCCACGCCGGGAGTTTCGCACTCCATCTGGTCACATCCACATTTTGTGATGGCGGTTGCAGCGCAGTTCTTTTATGTCGCTGCCCAATCGTGCATTTTCGCATTCCTCATCAACTACCTGACGGTGTCCACGAAAACCGGCATCTCCCAGATTCCCGCCATTCCCGCCTCTTGGGACTCGGCCATGACAAACCTCTCGTCCCACGCCGGCTTCTTGCACAACTGGCTCCTTGGTTGGTTCGAAACCAACAAGGACAGCGTTCTTTCCATCAGCAACAAAGGGGCTGCCAATCTGGCGTCTGTGGGCTTTTTGTGCTTCCTGCTGGGTCGTGGCACCGGGGCCTGGCTGCTGAAACGATTCTCCGCCCACAAAATGCTCGGTCTCTATGCTCTGCTGAATGTGGTGGCTTGTCTCCTGATCTTCTGCAAGCTGGGTTGGTTGTCCGTGGTTTGCGTCTTCTTGAGCTATTTCTTCATGTCCATCATGTTTCCGACCATCTTTGCCCTTGGCATTTTCGGCCTTGGTACCCGGGCGAAAAAGGCGTCTGCCTTTATTGTCATGGCCATCATGGGCGGAGCCGTCCTTCCCAAATTGATGGGTTACATCGCCGACAACTCCGATATATCCCGCGGCTTCATCGTGCCGATGTTCTGTTTCGCTTTCGTGGCCTTCTACGGCTTCAACTGGCCCAAGTTCAGCAAAGCGGAGTCGTTGCATGGGTTGAAAACTTCCGGCGGACATTAATACAGCCGTCAATCGAAGAATTGGAAAAGCAAAACGCTGACGGGGCGCAAATAACGCGGCTGATTCCCTCTCCAACGCGAAGTGGAGGAGAGGGCTGCCCGTCCAAGACTGTCTCAAAACTTGTAGCAGTCCCGCAAAGCGGGATGAGTCCGCTCCAATTTCATGCGAATACCAGGAAAAGTGAGCCGACTTACGTCGGCTGCTACGATGAGGGGATGTTGACGTGCAGGAAAGCGATGAACTGGCGGATGGCTGCCCCAATTACCATGTGACTTTTCCTGTTTTATTGGAACACCTCGGTCGGGCCGCTGATCGGAAATCAACCCGAGATCAAAATCATGTTCGCATATTGAACCGTGTCGCCGGTGCGGATCAGCCCGATGGCGCCCGGCACGCGCTTCTTGAATTCCACGTGCGGCTCGAATGTGGTCGGAACCCCCTGCAATCCTTTGGCGAATTTTTCGCGCACGGCGGCGGTGTTGTTCTTCTGAAATTCCCTTGCCATGTAAGCCTGCGTGAAGTTGTGGTTGGCGCGGACGGCGGCGAGCACCTGCAACACCGCCGGCACGTCATCCACGAGCGAGATGTCCACCGTCTCGATCTGCGGCCAGAACGGGAAACCGCGATCGGCAATGACCAGCGCGTTGGTGTGGCGCACCCGTGCCAGCAGCGAAAGAATTTGCGGGTTGAGAATTCCGGAATTAATCATGCGCGCATTGTGGAAATTTTCAGTGCCGTGTCAATGAAACCCCGAGTTTGAGCAGCTTTTGCACGCCGGCATCGGACTTCGCCTCCGCGTAAATCCGCAAAACCGGTTCCGTCCCGGACCCGCGCAGCATGAGCCAGGATGAATCCGCCGCGATGAATTTCACACCATCGAACGTCTTGATGTCCGCAAACGGCGAGCGTAAAAGTTTGTCCGGCGGATTGTTTTTCAAAAATTCCATCAGCGACGCGCGCTTTTCCAGCGGATAATGCGTGTCAATCCGCCCGTAACGATGCGGGCCGAATTGTTTCTCCAGCTTCGCCAGCAGTTTGTTCACCGACACACGCTCGGTCGCCAGCATTTCCAGCAGCATCAACCCGGCGGCGATGCCGTCGCGCTCGGGGATGTGGCCGGCGAAACCGATGCCGCCGCTTTCCTCCGCGCCGAGCAGCACGCCGCCCTTGAGCATCTCGGCGCAGATGTATTTGAAACCGACACCGGTCTCGACCAGCGGCAGGCCGTAAGCCGCGCACATCTTGTCCACCATCGAGGTCGTCGTCAGCGCCTTGACGACGCGTCCCCTGCCCTTGCGATTTACAATCAAATGATGCAGGAGCAGGCAGATGATCTGGTGCGTCGTCAAATATTTGCCGCGGCCGTCCATGCCGCCAACACGGTCGGCGTCGCCGTCGGTCACCAGGCAAATGTCGTGCGGATGCTTTCGTAAAAATGCCTGGCTGCGCGCATAATTTTGTTCAATCGGTTCGGGGTTGATGCCGCCAAAAAGAACGTCGTGTTCCCCGTTGAGCGTCGTGACTTTGCAGGTTGTGCCGGCAAGCAATTGCTCGAAACAACCCGCGCCAACCCCGAAAAGCGCGTCGTGCGCAAAACGCAGTCTGGATTTCGCGATGAGCTTGAAGTCCACCAGCTTTTTGAGCGCGGCATAATGCGCCGGGCGGACATCGGCGATTTTGATTTGACCGGTCCTGACGGCGTCGGCCAGCGGTTTTGATTTGACCGGGTTACGGTCGAGAAAACCTTCGACTGCCCGGCACGTCTCCGAGTCGCTGGAGCCGCCGTAATCCGACTTGAGTTTGAAACCGTTGAAAATCGGCGGATTGTGGCTGGCGGTAATCATCACGCCGCCGATGGCGCACAGGTTTTTCACGGCAAATGAAACCGACGGCGTCGGCGACGGCTCCGGTGTGAGTACGACTTGAAAGTCATTTCCGGCAAAAACTTCCGCGGCGATTTGCGCAAATCGGTCGGACAAAAACCGGCGGTCGTAGCCGGCAATGATTTTCCTTTTCGTGCCGGCCACCGGGTTTGCGCCCCAATAGTCCGCCGTCGCCTGCGCAACGCGCGCGACGTTGGCAAAAGTAAAATCCTCCGCGATGACCGCGCGCCAGCCGTCCGTGCCGAATTTGATTTGTGTCACGCGCAGAGCTTGGCACAGCGGTCTTTATATGCCAAGCATTGCGGTTCAACCGCAGATGAACGCGGATTGACGCTGACAGATTTCCCGCGCAAAATCGCGGCATGGGCACGCTCTATTACGGCGACAACCTCGACATCCTCAAGCGTTACATCAAGGACGAAACGGTTAACTTGGTTTATCTCGACCCGCCCTTCAACTCCGCGCAGAACTACAACGCCTTCTTTCAGGAAAAGGACGGCACGGCTGCCGCCAGCCAGATTCGCGCCTTCGAGGACACCTGGACGTGGAATCAGGAAAGCCAGCGCGTTTATGAAGAATTGATTTTGCAGCCCGGCAAAGTCAGCGAAGTCATGCAGGCGTTCAAAACCTTTCTCGGCACGAACGACATGATGGCCTACCTCGCCATGATGTGTCCGCGTCTGGTTGAACTCCGCCGCGTCCTCAAATCCACCGGCTCACTTTATCTGCACTGCGACCCGACCGCTTCGCATTATCTAAAGCTGCTGCTTGATGCGGTGTTCGGGCAAAACAATTACGTCAATGCAATCTCATGGAAGCGAACCACAACAAAGAACGACTATCAACAAGGTGCATTTAACTGGCCAAGAATTCACGACATCATTCTTTACTACGCGAAAGACGCGAAAACTAAACCGACGTTCAAGCAACCATTCTCGGAATACGGGGAAGACTACGTTAAGGCAAAATATCCTTACACAGACGAAAATGGCAGGCGTTATGGGCTTTGGGATTTAACTGCGCCCGGTTCTGGAATGCGCGGTCATCCGAAGTATGAACTGATGGGAGTGTTGGATCGCGAAAAAGCCTCCATCGGCGTTTTGATTTCCCTGCAACCGCCCACGCGTGAGATGCAAGCCGAAGCCGCCAGCGCCGGATTCTACGAGCATAAGATGAACAAGCAAAAATACCCGCGCATTCAACTCCGCACCGTGAAAGAATTGATGGACGGCAAAGGCATCGAACGCCCGTCAAACGTTGCTGCGCTGGACGAAACTTTCAAAAAAGCCCCGAAAGCAAAAGCAAAAGGCGGAGAGCAATCTGCTCTAGGCTTATAAAAAATTTGCAATGAAAAAGTCAGAGGCAGCGGATTTATTCGATAAAAAGACTGAACTTCTTAAGTTAGTGAGACATTCAGGATGGTTCCTCGCTGTTTTCGGTGGAATTAGAATTGGGGCAGGCGGAGCTTGCCCGCCACCAAATAGAGCATGGTGATGAGATGCGTTGTCGAGCGGTAGCCGCGCGCCTTGCGCTTGGTCGCGCTGAACACACTGTTCAATCCTTCCAGGAACGCATTGGTCACGCCCCATTTCCAGTGCGCCAAGATCCCGGCCAGATGTTTCTCGACCATCTCTGCCACCCTCACCATCGCCCGCAGCAGATTCTTGGGTTGCTGGCGCGCCACCCATCGCACCCAGCGACACCACACCCCAAAACGCCGACGGGCCGTCGTCGCTTCCGGACTGCGGTAGATATCCTGTAACACCAGCCGCATCTGATACGCCTTGGCCGTGCGCAGGTTCTTTTGATCGATCTTGGCCAGCCGCGTCTGTTCGTTCTCCGTCAGGTTCTCCGGGTTTTTGCGCCAGAGCCATTGGCTTTTGTAGAGAGCTTCCCAGACCCCTTTGCCACCCAAACGCACTTCGGCCCGCCGCACTTCATCCACGGCCTTGTTCGCGTGGGCAATCACGTGAAACTTGTCGAACACCACTTGGGCGTTGCGGCAGTTCTCCGCGACTCCATTCTGGTATGCCTGGCTCATGTCCATGCTCGCCTGCGTGATCGAATGCCGATGGCCATTGTGTTTTTCCAGCGCCGCCACAAAGTCCAGCCACACCGAGTGATCCCTGCCCTCGGTGGCGAAGAGCACCCGTTTGCGCACCAGGTCGGCGAACACGCTGATATACTCGTGGCCCTTGCGCACACTCAGCTCATCCACGCCGACGCAACAGACGTTGCTGAAATCCGCCTCGGCATAAGCGGCGTCCACCTGGCGAAAGAGCATCCGCCACAGGCGCGTGTCGGTTTCCCCCACCACTTCGCCCACCTTGCTCATGGGCATCTCGCGCATGAGCAACAGAGCGAAAGCTTCGAACTCCTTGGTGAAGTGCGTGCTCAAACCTTCCCAGGGCGGACGCACGCGGAAGACATGGCCGCAGTGCCGGCATTTGCCGCGCGGCAACCGGCAGGTGATCTCGCAGCGGTGTTGGAAGACATTGAGATGCCGCCAGGTCAGCACCTCCGTGTGGTCGTAGCAAAAAACCAAGCTGCCGTCTTGGGGGCAGCGCACCAACTCCCACAACTGCGGCGTCTCGCGAATCTCCAAAAAAACCGTGCCGCTCTCGCGCTCGAAGCGGCTTTCGATTACTTCCCAGTTCAAACCCAAACCCAGCAACTCATGAAATAGTTTTTCAGGTGTCATGCCCGCAGACTACCCAGCTGTTCCACTGAAAACAGCGAGGAACCTTCAGGATTGACATATCTTCCACTCCATTCGGACGTTACATATGCGATCAAACAATGGCAAAATGATCCGTCGCAATTCTGGTCTCGCACTTCAATCCGATGCGTTTGTGCCGCTGTTGAAGCAAAATTATTTGCATTCCGCAAAACGGCGGAAAAAATGGTTATTCTTTCGGGCGTAGAATTTGATTCAAAAGAGACAGAAATTTTAACAGAAAGGCGAATTGTTGAAATAAATGGTATTCAAATAACGAGGCCGAAATTTCTTCCTTTTCCAGATTCATTAAAAGAATCATTTCGGCTCTTTGCTAAAGCGGCTGGAACTACTGTTACTGTGGACTATGGAGATAAATTTTCTGATCTTTGCAAAACTTTTGAGGTTCGTAATCGTTTAATGCATCCTAAACAGCCTTTTGACGTGCAAGTATCTACCGAGGATATTAATACTGCCGACCGAGGAATTATTTGGTTCGACAAAACATCTACTAGCGTAACTGATCAGTGTCATGCGTATTTTGGCAGGAATATTGAAAATTTGAGAAAGCGAAGTTAAAAACCATTGGAATTTCCACCATGAACGAAAAGGAGCATCAAGAGTTGTTCGGGATGATGAAAGAACGTGAAGAAAAGCGATGCGCATGGTTGCGGCATTTGTTAATCATCGCTTCCGGCGCTCTGACAGTGCTTGTGTCTTTACACGCTGACAAAGCCAGCACTGGCATATCCCTTCTTTGTATGAGGATTGCATGGGTTAGTTTAGGTTCTGGAATCCTGCTCGGTTCGATATGTCTATACGGCGAAGTATGGCATTCTTCCGAAATGGTCAATCGGATGGTCGAAGCGCTATTAGAACGAGATTTCCGTGGAGTCGCCGTCCCCAACAGCATTTTTGTATTAAGACCTTGGTGGCATAAATGGAGCGAGTTATTATGTTATTGCTCGCTGGTCATTTCGGTAGTCGCATTGGTTGCGTTTGCTTTAACGCGATGAAACCCTGTATCTAAATTTACGTTATGGGATTTCAGAGAACACCAGAGCAACTTTCAAAAGAAATTGACTCTCTTCAGCGTGATGTGTTTTACGCCAAAGTTCATTTCGATATTTTTAACGGATTAAGAAATTCTTGGTCTGAATATATTCGAGAGATACAAAATTCTCCCTGTTTTTGGGATTTTACTATGCGCGCGCACATTGACGCTTGCATTATACGTTTGTGCAGAATTTATGATGAAGATGGCTCGGCATTTCATCTGACGAGATTTTTAGAAGAAAGTATTAGAAGAAATCCGAATCTATTCAGCGAGGCGGCTTTTAGAGAACGCCTTAAAAATGAAACTGATCGCGATGTTGATGAATTGGCGTTGGCGAAATACAGACGCAATCTCAATCACGAACAATTGAAAAAAGAACTTTGGTTTTGCAGCAATGATAATCCACTCGTAAGAAATTTGCGCGAATGGCGAAATAACATGGTCGCCCATTTTAATTACAACGAAGCGATTAACCAGTCTGAACCATTTCACAAAAGACATCCGCTTCTTTTCGAGCACATCCAAGAGTTAATTGATGAGGCATTTAGCATCGTAAATAATTATTCTTCCCTGTTCAGGGCGTCGGTTTACAGCACGGAGTTCGCCTCGAAGCAACATACAGATTATTTATTTGTTCTTAATTCCGTGAAGGCGTATTTGGAAGCGGAACGTCTTCGTTGGGAGAAGCCCAGCACTATTTGATTCACGTCCTCCCTAAACCCGGCCTTCTCCCCACGGAGAAGGAGAATCGTCCGCCGTCCCCTTGAAAATTC
>DAIRTX010000094.1:0-13831 GCA_036803685.1 Verrucomicrobiota bacterium
CAAAATCGAAGTCGAGGACAACGTGACGGGTTACCTGGAGTGGGCGAATGGCGCGACCGGCACGTTCATCAGTTCGTCGGGCGAAGCGCCGGGCACAAATCGTTTTGAAATCGCCGGGACGCTGGGACGGCTCGTTCTCGAAAATAACAAACTCATGTTCACGCGCAACGCAGCGGACATGATTGAGTTCAGCAAAACCGCAAAACAAGGTTTTGTGAAGCCGGACGCGAAGGAAGAAGAAATTTTGTTTGAGAACGCCGTGCTGCCGCACGCGATCATGGTTCAAAATTTTGTGAATGCGATTCTCGACGGCGAACCGCTCATTGCGCCGGGCGAAGAAGGCATCAACTCGGTGGAATTGGCGAACGTGATGATATATTCATCGTTGCTTGATCAGACGCTGGAATTGCCGATGGACGGCGCGGCGTGGGAAAAGAAATTAAACCAGTTGATCGCGGAATCGAAGATCGAGAAAAAAGTTGTGAAAGTGGCGACGGACGATTTCGCAAGTTCGTTCCGAAAATAATTTTATGAAACTGATGGGTATTGGCGACGAGGCTGCAAACGCGATTGACGGCCAGATTCAGGCGACGAAGGAACTCGGCTGGAAATTTATCGAGATGCGCGGTGTCGAAGTGCCCGGATTTCCGAAGGCGAATTTTCACGAAATTCCCGACGCGGCATTCGACATCGCTGTTGAAAAATTGGAGGCGGCAGGCATCGAGGTTTATTGCTTCGGCTCGACGGTGATGAACTGGGCGAAAAAAGTTGGCGACCCGTTTGAAATCACGCTGGCCGAAGTGAAACGCGCCATTCCGCGAATGCAGCGGCTCGGCACAAAATACATCCGCATCATGAGTTTCAAACCGGACGACAACGCGCACAAAATTCCCGCCGAAGTATTTTCTCGCGTGCAGGACGTGACGAAAATGTTTCTGGATGCGGGCATTCAACCCGTTCACGAAAATTGCATGAATCACGGTGGCATGAGCTGGCGGCACGCACTTGAACTTCTGGAAAAATGTCCCGGACTCAAATGGCTTTTCGATCCGGCGAATCCCATTTTCAACCCTGACCGCTCGAAACCAAAACCGTGGCCGAAGCAGGATCCGTGAGAATTCTGGACACTTGTGCGCGATCATGTCGTTCACATTCACATCAAGGACGCGACCTGGAACGCCGCGAAAAACTACGCGGACTACAACTGGCCGGGCGAAGGACAGGGCCGCTTGCGCGATATTTTGAAGGACGCCTTTGCTCGCGGTTACGACGCGGGTATTTCCATCGAGCCGCACATGGTTTCAGTTTTTCACGACGTAAAACTTCAGTCCACCGACGACGCGGCGATGCAAAAGAATTTTATCGAATATGGCCGCCGAATGGAACAACTGGTCAAAGAATTGAAGCCTTGAACTGCTGATAAAAAACGGCCTTGAATTAATTCATGTGACGTTCCGACGACTTATGCGGACTTTGCGCAGCGACAATTGAATTTTGTGCTCGGCGCGAATAAATCCTTTCGCAACCTTTTCCGGTCAAGGAGTTCAATACATAGACGACGTGGGCAGTTGGGCGACCGTCGAACCGGCGGACGATTACACCATTCCAACAGTTTTGATTTTCGCGCGTCGGGCGGGCCAGCCATAAAATCCGGCCGCGATCATTTGCCGGCCGCGAAAAGTTTATCCATCACTTCCATGTTGCGCTGCGTTTCGGCAAGGCTGAAATGCGTTGCGCATTTTTTCAAAATCGCATCGGCGAAATCCTCGACTTCGAGGCGATAACGATCGCTTTGCTCCACCGGAATTTCACGACGTTCCTCGCCGACGGTCAATGTCAGCGCGCCGGCGTTGTCGAAAAACGTGTCGGGAATTTCGAGCGCGCCTTTCGCTCCGATGATTTCCGAAAATATGCGCTTCTGTGCGTTGAATCCGCAGTTTAGCGACGCAATCAGTCCCAAAGGATATTTCATGAGCGCGGAAAAAATCATGTCAATGCCGTTTGTCCGCACATTTTCAGCGGAAATGGATTCCGGCAACGAACTGCCTGCCTTACCCGCGATTTCATCCGCCACCATCCCGACGAAATTGACCGGATAGCAACCCACGTCGTAAAGCGCGCCACCGCCGAGTTCGGGTTTGAATTTGATGGAAGCGGGATTGGCCAACAGAAACCGAAAAGTCGATCCGACAAATTTGATTTCTCCCAGGACACCACTTTTCAAGACATCCAGCACTTTGCGCGTGCGGTCGGTGTAGCGATACATGAACGCTTCCATCAATTGGACTTTGTTCGCGGCGCAAGCGGCGATCATCTCGCGACATTCGGCGGCGTTCAGCGCGATGGGTTTCTCGCAAAGGACGTGTTTCCCTTTTTCAGCGGCCTTGATTGTCCATTCACGATGCAGCGAATTTGGGAGCGGAATATAGACGGCATCCACTTCCGGGTCGCGCAGGAGTTCGTCGTAACCGCGATAAGTCTTCGCCACGTTGAAGCGCGCGCGGCACTCAGCCAGTTTGGATTCTTCGCGCGACGCGATTGCGTAGAACTCCGAATTGGACGAGCGCTGCATCGCCGGAATGAGATTCTCCCGCGCGATACGCGCATAACCAAGGACACCCCAGCGAATTTTTTTGTTTTGAGTCATCACGAAAATTTATTGCTGCCACAAGGCCATGACCAGATTTCGACGGATTTCCTCGCGGTTGGCCGCGTCGTAATATTCCACCGGATTATAGTCATCGGTCAGCACCAGGCCGTGAGCCGGATCGGTTTTCAGAATGCTCATGCAGGCGTCTTGCACTTGCCGGCGACAGGCCTCATGCACTTCTGAAAGGTCGAGCGCGTTCCGCAATTCCATTTGCGGCTGGTCGGAGGCGATGAAAAACATGTTGTCTTTGTCCGCGCCGTGGATGCGCACGCTGTGAAACACAGCCTTCAATGTTTTATCCAGCGACGCCGCGAGAAAATCTTTACCCTGCCCCATCTCGCCGAAAGTGTTGATGACCAGCACGCCGCCCGGTTTGAGAATGTGCCGCATCGCGGCGAACGCTTCGCGCGACATCAGATGCGAGGGTGAGGAATCGCCGAGGAAAGCGTCGAGAATGATGGCGTCGTAGCGTTGGACGGAGCGGTTCACAAAATGCCGGCCGTCGTCAATGGTAAGGTTGAATCGCGCCGGGTCGAGGTTGAAAAATCGTTCTGCGACCAGCACGACGGCGGGATTGATTTCCACCACGTCCACCCGCGCGCCCTCCTGCGCGAATTTCATCGGCACGATACCCACGCCGAGGCCGATGCAAAGCACGTCCTCGATGTTCGTCGTGTAGCCGCGCGCAAGGCCGTGCAACATGTAAGTGAACGAGGACACGGCTTTCTTCACGCGGGGATCGTAGTCGTTCTGGTCAAGGCCGTCGTTCAGATAATAACGGCGCGCGCCATCATCCGTGTCAATCACCTGTAACCGGCCAAAATTTGAATTCGCGCGGTAAATTTCGTGCCAGGCCTTGCCCTTGTTGGCTCGCTGCTGGTCCTTTGCCACGCCAATTCCGCCCAGCAACAGGGCAAAAATAATTCCAGCCACGACTGGTGTGGCGGAACTCCGCTTCCGTCCCCAGCCAAAGAAGTAACCCGCAGCCACGGCCATGAGCGCGCCGGAAGTCGCATACATGGTGATGGAGTTCGGCAGAAACGGGATGAACACATAGCCGATGAGCACCGTGCCCGCGAAGCTGCCGAGCGTGCTGATGGCCGTGAGTCGTCCGACGTTTCCGCCCACGCCAGTGACAGCAACAGTCAACACGCGGATAAAAAATGGTCCGACCATTGCGAGCAACGCCAGCGGCACGAAGAACAGAAATGTCGAGGCCAGCAACGAGCCAACTGCGAGGTTGAAGTCGAGGCACCACCAGGCTGCTGGTTCCACGACCAGCACGGTGAGGCCGAGATAAATAGCCGCAACCAGAATCGCCCAATACAGACCGCTCAATTGCGGCGAACGATCCACGAGCCGGCCACCGGCGTAGTAGCCGATTGCCAGCGTGACGAGGGTGACCGCTATTTGCGCCGTCCAGACAAAGTGCGACGTGCCGAAATACGGCGCGAGCATTTTTGCGCCGAGGATTTCGACGATCAGGATGGCTGCGCCCGTTGTCGCCGCCGAGAAATAAAGATACCGGCGCAATCCCGCAGAGGGCGGTGTGGCGCTGGCGGGCGCTGTGGGTTTCGCTTTCAAGTTGACTGACGAATTTGCCAGGAACGCCCGGCGAATTTTTCATGGCCCAAGCAACACACGGTAGAACCAAGCCGGCACATTATTACCATCGATCCAGGTGAATGGCAACGTCGCAGAATTGCTCACGGTCAGCGCCGTCCAGTTCACGAGGTTGCTCGCGCCTTGGATGGAATAGTCCGGCCCGGCCGGCCCGGTGACATTCAATTTCCAGAAGCCGTTGGTCAGACGGGCGAGTCCAAGCACGGGTCTCGCCAGCGGATTCACCACGATTGAAAAACTTTGCGTCGCGCTCAACGGCGGCGTGCCGCTGTCGGTCACTTTCAGAGTTGTGAGCTTGGTCGTGTTCGCCTGCGCGACGGCGGAACGCCATGTGAAAATCCCGCTGTTCGCATTCAATACCGCGCTGGTCGGCGCAGTTAGCAGATTGAATGTCAGCGTTTGCGCTGGCGTGTCGGAATCGGTCGCGACGTTGGTGATCGCCAGCGTGACGCCCGCATTGACGACGCGATTGGAAATCGGCGACAGCACCGGCGGTGTGTTCGCGACGGTGACGATGAACGTGACATTCGTGCTGTGCGTCTGCCCGCCGCTGATTCCGTTGATGGTGACGGTGTTCGTTCCCGCCGGAGTTGAACCCGAAGTGGGTGATCGTGAGCGTCGAAGTTCCAGCGCCGTTGAACGACGTCGGATCGAAGCCGGCGCAAACGCAATAAATTCACCATCAGGCTGCCGGGCAAAAGTGAGATTTAGGATTTTACCGCTTTTTACGCATCTAACTGTCATCCATTAAAATTGAATATCCAACTGCTTCATAACTGCGCACACGCTTTGAATACATCGCGGACAGAACCGGCACGCAGCCGTCCACATAATCATAAACGATGACCTCGCGTTTGTGGAGCAGGGCGTGAACCGAGGCGAGCAGCGCGGCCAAAAAACCGAAGCCCGCGGCCAGGTGCGGCCAGTAGCGGCAGATTAGATTGAGCCAGTCCATCGTTTGCCAACTTTACGAATGAAGAAAGGCCGGTGGCAAGCGTCCGTTGGCTTCGGATGTGTTATGGGGATGTGCCGCCTCCACGGGATTCGGCTCCAAGCTTCACTGGAAATGGCTGTGATCCAAATCCAAAAACCGAGGGCCGAGATCCGAAAGAAGTCCGAAATCCGAAGTCCGAAGTCCGAACCGGGGGGTGCCGCCAAGCTGTTTCCGACTTTCGGATTTCATGCTTCGTCCCGCTTGGCGGGATTTCGGACTTCGGATTTCGAAATTCGGACTTCTCCTGCGCCGTCGCTTGGCTCTGGACTAAAAGCGGGTTGCTCCATTAGCTTGGTCGCGAATGAACAACGGCAATTCCCCGGCAGCGCCGGAAACAACGGCTGACACGATCCAATGTCCCGCTTGCCGCGGGGAGATCAGGTCGTCGGTGAAGCGCTGTCCGCATTGCGGTCGGCCGACGGCCGGGTCGCACAATTTTTTCTATTACGCGTTCTGGGTCGCGTTGTCGCTGGTTGTGGCGGCGTTGATTGCCTGCATTTTTTACGTGGGGTTTCTGCTGTTGAACCGGATGCTTTGAGAGGCGTTGCGAGTTGTCAATAATAAGAACTGACCCCTTTCAGAGCTTAAAACTGCGCCGGTTCAACGGGAGTTCGCAGAATAAAAAACCCCCGGCAAAGGCGCCTTTGCAGGCGCACTTGCCGGGGATGTAAGTTACAAGTCTTTATTGCAAGGATCTGGTCCGGTAAAAGCCCGCGCTCTGCGAGGGAGTGAACGTGAATGTAATCACGCCACTGGTACCGGCCGTGTTGGTGACCACGGGCGTCCAAGTCACCGGCGGGGTCAGACTCGGCGTGCTCAGCAGAACGTAACTGGCATAAGGTATGCCCTGATAGCTGACTTGGAAAACGCCGCCGTTAAGCGTCGGACTCGACAGGATGTTGAACCCGGCGTTTGCTACCACGCTCACGGTGACTGTATTCGTGCTGAAACCGCCGTGGCCATCACCAACCGTATAGGTGAACGTATCCGTGCCAGCGAAGGCACTCAGCGAAGTATAGGTGATGTTGGTGCCGTCGGTGGTCACCGTGCCGCCGTTTGGCGTTGGGCTTTGCACCGCCGTCACGGTCAACGGTGAATCACCATTCGGGTCGGTAGGTGCCGATGCGCCGCCAATGATCTTCAAGGTGGCGGGCTGACCGCTAACCGCACCCATGACGAGAGGACTGGTCACAGGCGGAGAATTAGCTGTCACGGTAACAGTAACAGTCGCCGTGGAGGATCCGCCATAGCCATCACTGACGGTATAGGTGAACGTGTCCGTGCCAGAGAAGGCACTCAGCGAAGTATAGGTGACGTTGGTGCCGTTGATGGTCACCGTGCCGCCGTTCGGCGTTGGGCTTTGCACCGCCGTTATGGTCAACGGATCACCGTCCGCGTCGGTGGGGGCAGATGCGCCGCCGATGATCGTCAAGGTAGCGGGATGACCGCCAATCGCGCTCATGGCAATCGGGCTGGCCACCGGCGGAGTATTGGTTCCAATGATGAATATCATACCACCCACCTGGCCTTCGGTATTCGTTCCGGACGTTGAGATCGGACCTTGCCAATAACCACTGACCACACCGCTCGAACCAACCAGGGTCGCTCCAATCCGGGTAAAGTTCGTCAAGGACGGAACATTATTGCCAGGATCCACGGTGTTAGCGATTTGAGTATTGGTGCCGCCGAAGAAGACGTTCGCTGCCGAACCAACGCCATTCCAGGCATAGATCGCATACAGTGTCACTTTCAAGGTTGGTTGCAGCCCGCTCAACGTAAAGGTGGCGGGGTAGTTGTTCGCCGCCGATTTGTAAAATCCAGTGGTCGTCAGCGGCTTATTGGTGTTTCCAGTATTATACATGCTAACATTGCTAATACTCAATGAATAGATGCTACCCGCCACGTCGGGGTAGTTGTAATTGGCAACCGCCGACAATGATCCCCCGCCCTGAACCAAGGTGAAACCGTCGGGGGCGGGTGGAATATTATTGCCACTCGGCGCAAGGTCCAAATTCAGGGCCAAATTCGGAATCTCGGTGACATTGACCGTCCGCGTGATACTGCCGGGAGTGCCGCCACTCGTCGTTGCCGTATAGGTCACGGTGTAAGTGCCGATCGTGGTCGTATCCACCGGGTTGTTGGAACTCACGGTCAGGCTGGCTCCAGCGCAAATATCATACGCGGTCGCTCCGGCGTCCACATACGTGCTGTCCACCAGGATGTTCAGCGGGTTTTGGCCATTGAGCGCCATCACCGGCAACGCCACATCCACGACTCCAGGAACTGTCGCGATATTCGTCGCACTGCCAAAGGCGTTGTTGACGACAACCGTGTAATTGCCCGCTCTGACCGGGGTCGGATCCACCAAGATGTAGGTGGCATTGGTTGCCCCGACAATCAGGTTGGTGTGGATGTCATACCACCGGTAGGTGAAGGGCGTGCCACCAGATGCCGTCGCCGTAAAGGTCACGTTGCTGCCGCATTGGGGCGTGATGGACGCCGGTGAAACGACCGCAGAATGGACAGGAATGGATTGGATTGAGAATATCATGCCGCCCACATCTCCTTCGTGTCCGCCGCCGCCGGGGCCGGTCCAAGTCCCGGTGACCACGCCATTGCTGGCAATCGCCGTCCCAATATACTGGAAGTCGGCCTGGGTCGGCGGGTTAGGTGAGCTCATCGTGATTCCGGCGGTCACGAGGGTGGTTTGCCCGCCATAATTGAACAACGGTGCGTCAGGCAAGCCATTCCAGCCATAGACCGCATAGACCGCCACGCACTGGCCGGGAGCCAAGCCGCTCAAGGTGAAGACGGCAGGAAGAGTCCCGAAGCCGGCAGGGTAGGAAGAGAAACCATCGGTTGAAATCGTGTAGTTAGTATCCACTCCCGTATCCCAAGAAGCTATATTGGTGAAGGTCAACGTCAAATTGGGGTTATTGCCGTCCGGGTTGGGGAACGAAGTGCCGCCATAAACCATGTTGACCAGATCACCATACGAAAGCTTGGTGAATCCGTCTGGGGCGGGCCAGCCTTCGGTGGTCGTCCCGAAGTCCAAATCCAGATTCGTATTCGCATTCACGCCGGTTGGGTCAACGACAATTACCGCCCGACTATTGGTGGCTGAAACGCCATCGCCGGTCGTGGCCGTATAGGTCAGGTCATATTCGCCTACCACGCTGGTATTGACGGTGCCGTTGGTGGTCACGGTCAAATAGTTGCCGGGGCAGGTATCATAAGCGGTGATGCCCGGGTCGGCCCAGGTGCTGTTGAGCGAGACTACAATCACTTGACTTCCGGCCATGGTCATGAGCGGCGGGGTGATATCATAGATGCTGACCACCGCCGAGGTGCTCGACGTCCAAAGCGAGTTAGTGGCGGTGGCGGTGAACGTGTAGTTGCCGCTGTCGGACGGATGCAAGCCGGTCAAAACGAGCGTCGTGTTGGTGGCGCCGGTGATCGGATTAGTCAAATTGTTATACCATTGATAGGTGGCCCCTCCCGGCGCCGCTGCGTTAAAGGTGGCCCCCCCACCGCAACTATTGGTGACGCCGGATGGAATAATGGTGATGGTATGACCGACGGGGGCCTGAATGCCAAAGATCATCCCGCCGATTTGTCCCTGAACAAGCGTCGTTCTACCAGTCCAGGTGCCGCGCACGAAGCCCGCGCCATCAGCTACCGCTGTGCCGAGATTCATGAGCGTCGTGGGCGAAGGAAGGGTGATACCAGAGCCTACGTTGAGTATATTGGCGACTCCGGCGTAGGTAATAACCGCGGCATGATTGGTGCCATCCCAAGCCCAGCATGCATAAAGCGTTACCTGACTTCCGGGCACCAGTCCGCTCACATAGAAGCCGTCCGTCGTGCCGGCGGTGCAGTAGAAACCGTCTTTGTCAATGGTGCCAGTGCCGCCGTATGAGCCGCCGACATTGGTGAAACCGACCGTATAAGTGGTGCCGCCTACGCTCGGAACTGAAAAAGTCATATTGGCCCCAGAACGATTGAGCCTATTAAACCCGGCAGGAGTGATGTCGCCGCCACTACCATTAGCTAAATCCAGATTAAGAAAGTCGCTGAGCACCACATTGACCGTGCGGGTTGCTGTATTCGTGATGCCATCCGAAACGGCCGTGTAGGTCTTAGTATAGGTGCCAATGGTGGTCGCATCCACGGTTCCGTTGGTGGTCACCGTGAGCGGGGAGCCGGAGCAGGAATCCACCGCAGTCGCGCCCGGATCGGTAAATGTGCTATTTTGCGGAACGAGCATCGGATTATTTCCGTTCATCGTGATGGCGGGCTGGCAAGGCTCAACGTCAAAAATCATCGCTCCCACCTGGCCTTCACCGGTCAAGCTGCCCTGGCCATACCAGCGACCGCTAACTGTGCCGCTCGCACTCACATTCGTCCGGCCAATGTTCTGCAAAGTCGTGATGCCGGGGTTGGCCATTGCTCCCCCGGTGATGACTGAGTTCGTCACGCCACCATATTCGAATTTGCCACCTTGACCCGAGCCATTCCATGCATAGCAAGCGTATATCGTGACCGTGTTGCCCGCAGGCAGTCCACTCAAGGTGAAATAGGCGGGGCCAGTGGCGGAAATGTTATAGAACCCGTCGGCATCCAAAGTTCCTGTGCCACCATACTGGTTGACGTTCGTGATGGAAAGTATGTAAGCGGTGCCGGCGACGTTATCCCATTCGTAGTAGGTCCCGTTAACGACGGAGGCGTTATTGAGCCCCACCTTGGTGAACCCGGCGCCATTCGACGCCAGCGCGCTATTGCCCAAGTCCAACTGGATGGGTTGGCCAATCGCATTGGTTAATAATCCCAACCCGCAAACCGCACCGATGAGGGCGCATTTGATCCTCAAATGACTCCGAAGGTAAGCGGTGGTTTTTCTGATTAAGGTTATGGTTTTCATAGGTCGTTTTTGTTTTTCTTTGTTTTTTCCTGATTCTTTACAGCCATTTTCCGCGTCGAAAGGTCACGGTGACAATGGTGCATGTTGAGCTGTTTGGAATAATAAAAAACAAATTTACCTCGGCGCTCCAATGCTGTCAAACTAATAATATCACAAATTACACTTTTTGTAAAATGTTTTATTACGTCACAACTGTCCGGTTTATAAACCCGGTAAACCCGGATGATTTTGTGTGACGGGCAACTTGGATGCTGGCGGGGGTTGAGAAAGCGCTTGTCGAATGGGCGTTTTCTCGAACAGCGGCAGGCTTAAAATCTGTAGAATGGTGTAGAGGCTCGAATCCAGATGCAGCCGCTTTTTGAGAATGGCGACGAGCAGGCAAACCGCGACGGCGCTCCAGATTTGGGTGCGCACCGCGTTCTGGCTCGAAAAGGGGAAAAGGGGTCAAACCATAGTCTTGACGCAATTGGGATCGAGCAGGCAGTCTTGCCGGCATGCCGCGCAAGTTGAGAGTGGAATATCCGGGGGCGATTTATCACGTCATGAGCCGTGGGAACGGCCGGCAGAATATTTTCCGTTGTGACGTGGACCGGCAGGATTTTCTCGAGACCCTTAAACGGGTCACCCATTAGCATGAGCGGTCAATAGCGAAAAAGCGTCTCCTTCAAACAGCCTTTTTCATAAAAGCTGTTTTTGTCTTTGGCCGGTGCGGGCGGCGTTGATGGCCTGCATTTTTACGTGGGGTTTCTGCTGTTGAACCGGATGCTTTGAGAGGCGTTGCGAGTTGTCAATAATAAGAACTGACCCCTTTTCGCCGGGAGTTTTCACACAGCCTCGCGATTTGTTAGGCCACAAAATCGTCATAACTCAAAATAGCTCCGCAAAAATGTCTGCTCATAGAAGGCTCCGCACTTGCCCGTTGCGTAATGCTGGCGCGAGCTAAACCTAAACGAACTGTCCGTGACTTACTCATCTAAACCGAACTACTCCAGACTACCTCTCCGCAAAAAGCAAAGTAACTCTTGTGGCCTAACGACCCTGCTCAGTGGTGGCGGGGCAAGCGCGTCCGGCTGGCGACTGAGACGTAATCCCGCCATCCACTGAAGCAGGCTTTGTTAGGCCGGCTGTACATCCAGTGCTCTCTCATACAGATGGCTGACCCTCTCGTCTTGCGATAATGGAGGGCAAGCAGCACCGGCAAGGAAAATGCGAGGAGTAAAGGAACCGAAGGCTCGGGCACTTGGATGACCATGAATGCCGTGGACACACCCGTGGCAAAAACCGAGCCGACGCCACCCTGCGTGAACTTCGTAATAGTGGCGTTCCACAGATTTGCCACATAAAGGTTGTCCGCGCTGTCAAAAGCAATGCACTCGGGACCCTGCAAGCCGGTGGCGAAGACTGAACCAACACCCCCAGGCGTGAACTTCTCGATGGTGCCGCCGTTCCCTATCGGGTTGCCGTAGTTTGCGACATATAGATTGCCCTCCTTATCAATGGCCAAGCCCACCGGCCCACTCACGCCGCTGGTGGCGAAGACCGAACCAACGCCATCGGGCGTGAACTTCTGGATGGTATTAACGTAATAATTTGCAGTGTAAAGATTGCCTGCGCCATCGAAGGCCAGGCCATAGGTGCCACCCAAAGTACTGGCAAAGACCGAACCGACGCCGTTGGGTGTGAACTTCATGATATTCCCATGGCCTTCGTTCGCCACGAAGAGTTGGCCTGAACTGTCGAAAGCCAGTCCCATAGGGAGATTCAAACCAGTGTCAGCGAAAACCGAGCCTACACCGCTAGGGTTGAACTTCTGAATAATGCTGTAGGCGGTTGCCACGTAAAGGTTGCCTGCAGTGTCAAAATCCAGCCCTTTTGGGAAGCCCGAGGTCGTAGCGAAGGTACCAAGACGACCGCCAGTGAACGAGTCAAGCCTCTCGATCGATTGACCGCCTCCGTCTGGCCCTGCGACATAGATTGTGTCTGCGCGACTCAGAGCGGGCGCAGCAAGCACCGCACCCGCGAGAATTAGGGACGCCGCTGGCAAAACCACGGGCGCGAAGCTCCAGCCTGCTTTGTTATGTTTCATATTGTTATGCTGTGTTACTGTATCGCCTAACGATCCAAAGCTGAGCCACGGCCACCGGCGGCTGGCTCACGCTTGCAATCTGGACTCTCAAATTTCATAACTCAACCGAAATCTCAAGGGGCAGTGGCCGTTGGCTCCAGCGCGGTGTTTGGCCGCACGATGTCTCTAATCTGAGTCAACCTCACATCAACGCAGACTTGTATCTGTCGATCAACAAAAGAACCACCCCCAAAATGCACTCAACCACGAGGAAAACAACTCCCGACCAATGCAGCCTCGGAACTCCAAAAAACGCGATCAGCCATAAGGCGATGCAAATTACTGGAATCTTAGGACCGTCAGTGAACCACAGCTTGATTGCTGCAACCCAGAACAGCCCTAATGCTATCAATCCAAATGGTATCATATCAGTGTATCCGCCACGTGCGGTCTAGACAATATGGCTGTAGATGAAACGAGTAAAGGTGTCTGCTCTTCGAGAGCGTGGGTTGCGACCCGCAGGACGGGTTGCCGAGCCACAAGTTGTGGGACTCGCGCCCCAAACAACGAATGAACGAAGAGCAAACACCATGAAGACCTACATACTCCGTGAGACCCAAACTGTCGAGCCGCAAAAATCAAATCCCAACTCGCCGCCGCCGCGCCCCGAGCCGGGCCTCACCGCCCTGGTGGACGTCATCTGCGGGCGGCCCGTCTCCCCGCCGCCGCTGCTGGCGGGGCGCGTGCTGTTCATCGGCTTGGACGTGCATAACGATTCGATTGCCGTCTCGATTGCGCCCAGTGATTCGACCGAGGTGCGGCGGTACGGGATCATTGGCGGGGAACACGACGACGTGCTCAAGCTCGTTAAAAAGCTCCAAGCGGCACATCCGGAAGCGACGTTAAGGTTCTGTTACGAAGCGGGGCCGCACGGGTTTGTGCTCTGCCGGTGCCTGCGGGCGCACGGCTTGGAGTGTATTATGGTCTGCCCCTCGAAGGTGCCGCGCAAACCGGGGGAACGGGTCAAGACTGACCGGCGGGATGCCGATCAACTGGCGCGGTTGTATCGGGCCGGGGAGCTGACGGGCATTTATGTGCCCGAACCGGTGGATGAGGCGATGCGGGATTTGATTCGCGCCCGGTTCCAAGTGGGCAAAGCGCAGCATCGGGCGCGGCAGCAACTCAAGATGTATCTGCTGCGCCACAACCTGCGGTATGGGGGCCAGACGCCGTGGACGCCGGCGCATTTGCGTTATCTGGCCAAAATCAAAATGCCCTTTCCGGTCCAGCAGATCGTGTTTCAGGAGATGCTGGAGGTGATCAGCGAAGCCACGGCGCGGCTGGAACGGTATGACCAGGAAATTGAGCGGGCGGTGCCGGGCTGGCGCTGGGAGCCGGTGGTGCGGGCGCTGATGAGTCTGCGTGGGATGGCGCTCTTGCACGCGGCAACGCTGGTGGCCGAACTGGGCGACTTCAACCGCTTCGACCATCCCGGCCAGTTGATGGGTTATCTCGGACTGGTTCCCAGCGAACACACCACGGGAACCGACCGCCAGCAAGGCGGCATCACCAAAATGG
>DAIRTX010000095.1:0-13408 GCA_036803685.1 Verrucomicrobiota bacterium
TATTGTAGCAGCGGACGTGAGTCCGCTCATTCTTCCTTTTGCGAAAGTTAGAGCCGACTGACGTCGGCTGCTACGGCTGTATTTAAGAATTGCCACGCCCGCCCGTCAGTTTAGAGTGTCCACGTTCAAATGAAATTTTCATTGCCCATTCTCGGGCTGGCGTTGCTGACGTTTTTCAGCGCGTCGGCGCAGGTCACCGTGGACGTGGTGTTGGAGCAGGAACAATTTCTGCCCAGCGAATCGCTGCCGGTGGCGGTGCGCATTACGAACCGTTCCGGCCAGCCGCTGCATTTGGGCGCCGACGCGAACTGGCTGACGTTTAGTGTGGAATCAGTGGGCGGTCCGGTGGTCGTCAAAAAAGCCGACGTGCCGGTGCAGGGTGAATTTGATGTGGGTTCGTCGCAAGTGGCCACCAAGCGTGTGGATTTGGCGCCGTATTTTGCGCTGACGCGGCAGGGCGGTTATCGCGTCACTGCCACGGTGCGCATCAAGGATTGGAACGCGGGAATCCCAAGCCCGCCTCAATCCTTTAACGTGATTGACGGCGCGAAATTGTGGTCGCAGACATTTGGCCTGCCCGTGCCCGTCGGGGTGACAAATCGTGTGCCGGAAGTCCGCAAATACACCTTGGAGGAGGCAAATTATCTGCGTTCGCAACTGCGGATGTATGTGCAGGTGAGTGACGAATCCGAAAGGCGCGTGTTCAAGGTTCGCGCGATTGGTCCGATGGTTTCGTTCAGCCAGCCGGAGGCGCAAGTAGATCGCCTCAGCCATTTGCACGTGATGTATCAAAGCGGCGCGCGCGTCTTCACTTACTCGGTGGTCAGTCCTGACGGCGACATCGTGCGGCAGGAAATTTACGATTATTTCAACACGCGCCCGCGTTTGCACACCGATGACGATGGCAACATTACGATCCTTGGCGGCGCGCGCCGGGTGAAACCAAACGATATGCCGGTGGTGAAGCCGCCAAACGAAGTGCCCGCAGCTCCCGCGAAACCCTGAGCGCGCCGGTCATTGCATCAATTCTTCCTTCGACGTGACCTGCGCCTGTATATCTTTGATAATCATCGTGGCGCGGGTGAGGGCGGTGTCCTGCGTTTCTCCAAGGAATGATTTTAATTGCACCCGCACCGCCGCCATGGGATCGCCGTTCCGGTCGCGCAACGGCAGCGTGACCGCAACCGTGCCTTTGCCGCGCCCAAAATAAACCTTGCCGTCGGTGATGGCGGCTTTTTCCGCGTCGGAGCCGGGCTGGCCGATTTCCTTTTCATCCTTGCTGGCGGCAATCTGCGGCTGGCCTTTGTTGTCGAGTGTGTAAATGCGCAGCCCCAAAATGCGCGGCTGTTTTTTCAGCAGGCCTTGCACGAGCGCCTGCACCACCGGCACGCGCGGCGTGTAGAGGATGGTCGTGTCGCCAAAATAACCCACCGCGTCGGACTTGGTGCGAAAACCGATTTTGCCGGTGGCGAATGAATTGTCGTGCAACGTCGGCATCACCAGTTTGCCGTCCAGCCAGCAGGTGATTTGATTGCCCTGGCATTGCACGGCCAGCGTGTGCCAGGTGTTGGTGGCAATGTCCATTTCCGGGCCGATGGGATTGGAACGGACGCCGTTCACGACCTTGTAAAAACGCACGTTGTTCCCCAGCGCGCTGGCGCGGATGACGTAACAATTGGATTCATTTTGGTAACGGAACACCACGCCGGCCATTTGCTCGGCGGTGCCGCCGGCGATTTTGAACCGGGTCGTGAGGTTGAAGTCCTTGAACGTCTCGCCGTCGTAAATCAGCATTGGAAACCGCTCGTCCGTCGGGTCGGTGCTGGTTTGCGCGACCACGGCGCGGCGCGTGACCACCGGCGCCTGCGGCGAAAGCGGCGCGAGCAGCGGCGGCACTTCGTCCATGATGATTTTCCATTCGCCGGGCCGGCCGCCCCCCGCCAGCGCGGCGTGGAAATTGGTCGGCATCGGGCCGGTCGCAGCGTCGCCGAAATCAATTTTGATTTCCGCGCCGGCAGCCGGCAAGGCCAGGGCCAGCCAGAAACTGAAAAGAAATTTTCGCATTCCGCGCAGCGTAACAAAAAGGATTTGGACGACAAGGAGAGTGTTGGGCGTGTTTTCAAAATCAAATGCCCGGAGAAGAAACCACGTGAAACTGGCGGCAGCTTTTGGACTGCGCTGGCAGAGCGTAGCGGCGACAGCGCTTTTGGAGGGCAACCAAAGCGGCGTCGCGCTCCGCTTGCCGCCGCACTCCAAAACTTCCCACACCCAAACCCCATTTTAAAAACCTATCCTGACAGTGCCGGGAGCGCCGGCGCTCCTGGGGGTTTCAACAAATCCGGGGCAACTGTTCGCCGCTCGGCATGTCGAGAATCCGGTCCACGCCAATTGCGCTTTTCAACGTGACCAGCGGCGTGGAACTTTCGGTGACCTGCCCGATCATTGCCGACGCCGCTCCGACGGCGTGGCCGCGCATGATTTGCAAGGCGCGTTCCACGTCCTTCGCCGCGATGAACGCGGCAAAACGCCCTTCGCACGCAACGTGCAGCGGATCGAGGCCGAGCATCTCACAGGCGGCATGGACGTCTTCGCGCACCGGCACGGATTTTTCCTCGACGGCGATTTTAACTCCTGCGGCTTCGGCGATTTCGTTGAGCGCGCTGGCCAGGCCGCCGCGCGTCAAATCGCGCAGACAGTGGATTTCGATTCCAGCTTTTAAAAGTTGCATCACGAGGCCGGCCACCGGCGCGGAGTCGCTTTCAATCTGGCTTTCAAATTCCAGGCCCTCGCGCACGGCCATGATCGCCATGCCGTGCCGGCCCAAATCGCCGCTGACCAGAACGCCGTCGCCGGGCCGCACATTTTGCGGCGCGATGGTCTGGCTATGCTCGATGACGCCGATGCCGGCGGTGTTGATGAACAGGCCGTCGCCCTTGCCTTTGTCCACGACCTTCGTGTCGCCGGTGATGATTTGCACGCCGCCACGCTGTGCCGCGTCGCGCATGGAGCAGACAACCCGCCAGAGCGTTTCCATCGGCAAACCCTCCTCCAGGATGAACGCGCTGCTGAGGTAAAGCGGCCGCGCACCGCTCATGGCCAGATCGTTTACCGTGCCGTGGACCGCCATCGAGCCGATGTCGCCGCCCGGAAAAAAAATCGGGCGCACGACGTAGGAATCCGTCGTAAATGCAAGTTTTTTGCCGGTCCATTCGACCACCGTCGAATCATGCTGCATTTCGAGCAGCGGATTGGTAAACGCCGCCAGAAACATTTTGCCGATGAGCTGGTGCATCAGCTTGCCGCCGCCGCCGTGCGCCATCAGCACGAGCGGGTATTGCGAGATGGGAATGGGACAGGCCGGAGTGAAATCGGAAGGAGGTTCCATAGGTCAGCAAACGGGCCGGCATTGGGAATGGTCCCAATGATTGAAGGGACAAACATCGAACATCCAACATCGAACATCGAACTTCGAATCCGTATTCAGTGTTGGAAGTTCGATGTTCAATGTTCGATGTTTCCGCATGATTTGATTCATTTTTGTTCAACGACCGCTGGCTGCCTTCGATATCGGTAATACGCCGCACACGCGCCTTCACTCGAGACCATGGTCGCGCCGAGCGGATGTTCCGGGGTGCAGCGCGTGCCGAAGGCCGGGCATTCGTGCGGTTTGATTTGCCCCTGCAAAACCAGGCCGCTGAGACATTCGGCGGGTTCGTCAACGTGATGATCGGCCAGGCCGAATTTCTTTTCGGCGTCGAACGCGGCATAGGTGTCGTTCAAACCGAGGCCGCTCTGGGGAATTTCCCCGACGCCACGCCATTTGCGCGGCACGACCTTGAAAACCTTGCGGATGATTTCCTGCGCGGACTGGTTGCCTTCGCGGCGCACGGCGCGGGTGTATTGGTTTTCAACTTCGGCGCGACCGGATTCCAATTGTTGCACCACCATCAGCACACCCTGCAAAATATCCAGCGGCTCGAAACCGGTGACGACAATCGGCACGTGATATTTCGCCGCAATGGGCGGGTATTCCTCGTAACCCATCACCGTGCAGACGTGGCCGGCGGCGAGAAAACCCTGCATCTTGCAGTTCGGCGACGACATCAGCGCCTCAATCGCCGGCGGCACGAGCACGTGCGAAATGAGCATTGAAAAATTCTTCAATTTTTTTTGCGCGGCCTGATAAACTGCCATGGCCGTCGCCGGCGCGGTGGTTTCAAAACCGACGCCGAAGAAAACGACTTCCCGGGCCGGATTTTGTTCCGCGAGCTTCACGGCATCCAGCGGTGAGTAAACGATGCGCACGTCACCGCCCCTGGCTTTTACGGAAAGCAGGTCAGTTGAGCTGCCGGGCACACGCAGCATGTCGCCGAACGAAGCGAAGATGACATTGGGTCGCGCCGCGATTTCCAGCGCCTTGTCTATCATTTCAAGCGGCGTCACGCAAACCGGACAACCCGGCCCGTGAATCAGCGTGATGAATTTGGGCAACAGCTCGTCAATGCCGAACTTCACGATGGCGTGCGTCTGGCCGCCGCAGACTTCCATGATGTTCCACGGCCGGGTCGTGATACGGTGGATTTCCCGCGCGAGTTGCTGCGCGCGTTCGCCGTCGCGGTATTCGTCGAGGTATTTCATGCTTCAACGTAGCGCAGGCGTCCCGCCTGTTCCTTTACCGTCTGCGGTTTGTGCAGGCGAGACGCCTGCGCCACCTGCTTCCAATTCGCCGAGTTCCTCCATCTCTTTCAAATACTCGAAAACTTTGTGCGCCTCGTCCTCGTCCAGCCGGCTGAGGGCGAAGCCGACGTGGACGATGACATAATCGCCGACCTTCGCCTCGGGCACATAGGCGAGGCAGGCTTCCTTGAGGATGCCGCCGAAATTGATTTTGCCCATACGCGACAGCGGATCATCGCCGCTGATGCTTTCAATTTTTCCCGGGATTGCCAGACACATGGTTTCTCACTCTACTCCTTCCGCCGCAAGGCAGCAACGACTTGTCCCAAGGCAATCCCGCCGTCGTTCGGGGGCACGCGCTGATGCCAATACGGTCGAAATCCCTCCGCCTGCAAACGCCGCACGGCATGCTCGGTGAGGTAACGATTCTGAAAACAGCCGCCGGAAAGCACCACGCGGTTTTGGCCCACACGTTTTGCAACGGCAACGATGCTTTCCGCCAGTGCGTTGTGGAACCTGGCGGAAATGATACCCACGCCCACACCTTGCTGAACATCCACGAGAATGGCTTCAATCATCGGCGACCAATCCAAAACAAGTTCGGAGTTCGGAGTTCGGAGTTCGGAGTTGGTCTCGCCTTCGTTCGCCTTTTTATTCCGCAATCCGCATTCCGCAATCCGCACTGGATAGGTTTCCTCGGTCTCAACTCCCTCCAGCGCGAACTCCAGTTCCATCGCGGCCTGACCCTCGAAGCGGATTTGCTGGCGGAGATTGATGAGCGAGGCGACCGCATCAAACAGCCGGCCTACGCTGGAAGTCAGCGGCGAATTCAATTTTTTCGCCAGCATGGTTTTAAGCGTGGCCAGTTCCGGAGCGGAAAAGGCAGCGACTGGGGCAACGTTTTTTCGATCGAAAATTGCGTCGCCGGAGATTTCATGGAGCAGTCCGAGCGCGGTGCGGCGGGGTTCCTTGACCGCCTTGTCGCCGCCCGGCAAACGGAACGGACGCAAATGGGCGATGCGTTCGATGCTTTCGTTGGTGACGAGGAAAAATTCGCCGCCCCAAACCGTGCCGTCCAGGCCGTAGCCGGTGCCATCCCACGAAACACCGAGCGCTGGCGGCGCAATTTCATTTTCCGCCATGCACGACAGAACGTGCGCGATGTGATGCTGGACGGTAACGTAGCGCGGGCCTCCAGCTTGGGAACGTGCTGCCGGCATCTTGCCGGCAGAACTGTTTGATCTGCCAGCGGGACGCTGGCAGCACGCTTCCTGAGCAAATTTGGTTGAGAGATAATCCGGGTGCAGATCGGCGGCGATGATTTGCGGCACGGCCTCGTAAAGTTTTTCAAAATCGGCAATGACACGGCGGAAGGCGGAATGGGCCTGCTCCGTTTCCAAATCGCCAATGTGCTGGCTGATGAAAACCTGATTACCGACCGAGAGGGCCACGGTGTTTTTCAGATGCGCGCCAACGGCCAGGATCGTGCTGCCGGCATCTTGCCGGCAGTTCTGTTTGTCCTGCCAGCGGGACGCTGGCAGCACGTTGATCGGCAGCGGCGCGTAACCTCTCGCCCGTCTCAAAACCAGTTCACGGTCCAGCATCACCCTTACGATGGAATCGTCCACGTGCCGCACAATCGGGCGATTGTGGACGAGAAAAACATCGGCGATGTCGCGCAACCGTTCGAGTGCCTCGTGCTCGTCCGTGCAAATCGGTTCGTCACTCAAATTGCCGCTGGTGGCGACGACGGGAAAACCGAGCTCGGCCATCAGCAAATGGTGCAACGGTGTGTAAGGTAGCATGATGCCGAGGTAAGGATTGTTGGGAGCACAGGAATTTCGGATTTCGGATTTCGGATTTCGGATTTGCCGAAGGAGAACAATCGGTGATTCAGGCGAGCGCAGCAGTCGTTCTTCCAACGGCGAGACTTCGCATTCGGCCTTGATGGCTTCCAACGATGGAAACATCAGGGCCAGGGGTTTTTCCTCGCGATGCTTTCGTTCGCGCAAAAGCCGGACGGCTTTGTCGTTGCGGGCATCCGTCATCAGGTGAAACCCGCCGAGTCCCTTGACGGCGACGATTTTCCCTTCACGAATCGCTTTGGCGGCAGCGAGTAAAGCGTTGTGGTCGCGCAATAAAGTAGGGCAGGCGTCCCGCCTGCCCAACGCAGGCGGGACGCCTGCGCTGCCTTCCCACAATTCAAGATGCGGGCCGCAAACCGGGCACGCATTCGGCTGGGCGTGGAAGCGGCGGTTGCGCGGTTCGTCGTATTCAGCCTGGCATTGCGGGCACATCGTAAACCCCTTCATCGAAGTATTCGCGCGGTCGTAGGGCAGGGACTCGATGATGCTGAAGCGCGGGCCACAGTTGGTGCAGTTGGTGAACGGATAACGGTGGCGGCGGTTTTTGGGATCGAAGATTTCGCGCAGGCAATCCGGGCACGTGGCGATGTCCGGCAGCACCAGCGCGGTTTTGTTGCCGCCGGTTTCGCTGGGGCGGATTTCAAATGCCGTGTAGCCGGCGGGGTCGAGCCACGAAGCTTCGAGGCTTTGGATGAAACTGCGCGGCGGTTTTTCGATTTCGAGCCGGAGCAGGAATTTTTCCAGTTCCGCGCGCGGACCTTCGACTTCAATGAAGATGCCCTGCGGAGAATTGTTGACCCAGCCGGCCAATCCGAGTCCGGTGGCGAGGCGGAAGACGAACGGACGGAATCCGACCCCCTGCACCGCGCCGCGAACGGTGAGTTTAAGGCGCGCACGTTGGCTGGTGGGTCCGGCTTTGTTCACGCGGGGATTTTGCTCGAAACCACCTTGGATTCAAAGCCGAAGCGACAGGCATCCTAATCCGTGGCAGGGTGAAGAAAACCGCCGCTGCCAAAATCAGTTTGGGATGGACGACCGGGCCAGTGGCGTTTGGATTATTCGCCGGGAAGAATTTACCGGAAGATTTTCAGCGGATGCCTTCGAGGCGGTCGGGATAAACGTTCACCAGCTTGTGTGATTTGAGCAGCGTTTCGATTTGCGGCCAAACGCGGGCGAGCAAGGCGTGGAATTCATTTCTGCGGAGATTGCCAAATCGCAGATGCACCACCCGTGGTGGCGGCGAGTTCGTGATAATCCGGTCCGAAAAATCCGCGTCCTTGCTGACGATGACCAAATTATGTTTCCGGGCAAATTCCCAAATCTGTGAATCGGTTGGATTCCGGCCCGCCTTGGACGCTGGCACGATGGGAAGCTTCGGCGAAAACCGCAGCCGCGCGGGCAGGTTTTCATCGAAGAGAAAGCCCTTCATGCCGTCTGGACCACGGAGAAACGATTACCCATCACGCGCGAGGCGTAATCCAGGCACGCCTGCACGTCGGCGCGGGTGAGCCGGGGATATTCTTGCAACACATCCTCGACCGAATCGCCGGCGGCGAGAAATTCCAACACCGTCTGCACCGTGATGCGCGTGCCGCGAATGACCGGCCGCCCGTTGCAAACATCCGGTTTGATTGAGATGCGCTCCGACATGCCTTTACGCTAACACAACCGTGCGGGAATCCAAGGGGAAATCATTTTGGGATGGACGATTGGGGCAAGGGGCGGTTGAATGATGCCAAATGTGTAAAACGAAAGCCAAAATGAGACGTGTTCCGTCCTACGAAGAAAAAATGCAGGCGGTTGAGTTGTTAATCAACCGTCTAAATCAGGCATTCGTGTTATACTTTTGGGTGAAAACTGTTCGCCCTATGCTCGCAACGCACCCAAAATTCCAAGACCACCATTTCGGAATTAGAACTGTCGAACACGCGTGCGTTCAATCATTTCTTATCAACGTTCGCGCCTTGGACGATTTTTTTGCCAAACAAGACGGAAAAAATCATCAACACCGGGATGATGATACACATGCTTATGATTTTTCTAGCTGCAAATCGCTGAAACGTTTTCTCAACCAAGAAGAACGAAATTCAATTAACCGGTGGGTGTCCCATCCAACTTACTATCCGGTGTGGGAAGGCAAGACCGGTATTCCGCCGGACGAAGAGCAATTTTGGAACCCCGATTACCTTGTTCAAAAGGCAACGTCTGCAATGTGCGGATTCATGGACTGCTTGGCTAGCGAGTTTTATCGGAATCATCCTGATAAGGCTGAAAGTATTCGAAAGACGAAAGGGGTCTTTGAATGTTACTTAAAGGCGATGGAAAACACCGCCAAGTCAACTGACAGTTGTGCAAGCTCTTTTAGCTAATGCCTTTTATGTGTTAAGTCCATGCCAAAGTTAAATCTAAACCAATTTGATGAAACAGAGGATTGGGAAAAGTCCATCGGACAAGTAATTTGGTGCATGGGGCAACTTGAGTTTTTGATCTATGAGTGGTGTTTTCATCTTGGAGGAGTTTCATTGCGGGATTCGGCCATTGAGAAGCGCGGATTTAGAGCCAGGCACACTATCTTGGTCAGAGCCATCTCCGAGTCCAGTTGGCCAGACCACAGAAAGCAGGATGCCATCAAGTTGTGGCGGCGTGCAAAGGGGTTTTCTTGTTTTAGGAATATAGTGGCACATAGTCCTGTAATAACAAACCGGAGAACTGGTCAGGTCGGCATCGTTAATGCAAGGAGACTCCGAATGAATAAATGTCGGCTTGCACGTCCACGTGCTTAGCATCATTAAATTGTTCGGGTGCCATGTGCGTGCAAGTTCCAACCCCGAAACCCGTTTGAGTCAAACCCAAACCGCGTTCCTGTGACCCAAAAACATCTCTCTGTGAAGCGATAGCTGTTCCAAAGTCTGCACCTTCAAACGCCTTCGCTAAACCGAAATCCGTCACTTTCAAAACACCGTCTTTTGTGATCAGACAATTGCTCGGTTTTATGTCCCGATGGACTTTGATGCCTTTTGAAAAGGCATGGGACAGACCATCGCAGAACTGGAGAGCATACACTAGAATCCGAAAAAAATCTTTGGTAAGACGCGCTGTGCCAATCCACTGACCCAAATCCCCGCCGGTTACCAATTCAAGGAAAATATACGGTTTACCACCTATCGTCCGAACCATGCGAGCCGCTGTAACATTGATATGGTAATCGAGATTAACCCACGCAATCGCTTCTTGTGCGAAACGTGCGGAAGTGTTTGGGTTCGCTTTCATTATCTCGTCAGTGATCGTTTTTGCAGCAAAGGCCTCATGTCCTTCATGGTCATAAACGAAATAAACGATGGCCATTCCGCCTTTGAGAATTTTGTGAATTTCCCAACGGTTCTGAATTCGATCTCCAATTTGAAAATTGTCAGTCATAAGGCTTGGCGTTTCTAAAACTCTCAAATCTTGAATCGGTTTGCAAGGGTTCGCGCCCAAGTTTGCACGAGAAGAAATCGCGTCGCTGGCGAGCGCGGCGGATGACCCGCGTTATTTCCAGATCAGCGTGCCGGTGCAACCGGGCAACTCGGGCGGCGCGCTGGTGGATGAACGCGGCAACGTGGTCGGCGTGGTGTCGGCCAAGCTGAATGCGTCGGCGGCGCTGGCCGCGAGCGGGGTCCCGCAAGGCGGGATGAATTACGCGGTGAAGAGTAGTTTTCTGTTGAGCTTCCTCGAATCCGTGCCGGCGGTTTCCGCCAAGCTGAAAGAACCAGTCACGGCTGACCGGAAGTTTGAGGACGTGGTGAAGTCGGCACAGGATGCCGCCGTCCTCGTCCTCGTTTATTGATGTAGCAGCGGACGTGAGTCCGCTCATTATTTCAGGCGGAGAAGTTAGAGCCGACTCACGTCGGCTGCTACGATGGAAGGCGGCGGTGCTGGTTTATTGAATAAGGAAACCAGGAATGCAGGAGAGAAGCCGGTTCATGGATTCCTTATTGAGGAGGTGCTTCGCCCCGGAATTCATTTGTCAGTCCGCAACCGGCGATATACCTTGAGCGTGTGGAACCCGGCTCTGGCAGGCTGCCCGGCCGGTTTGTTGTTTCGGCAAATCATGCACGAATTATCCATCATGCAAAGCGCTTTGGATCAGGTACTCGAAAAGGCCCGGCAGGCCGGGGCCAGCCGGGTGCATGCCATCCGCCTGCGCATCGGCGCCCTGAGCGGGGTGGTGCCCGACGCGCTGCAATTCGCCTTTGAGGCCCTCGCCGACGGCACGCCGGCGCAAGGCGCCCAATTGATCATCGAGGATGTCCCGGCGCGGTTCTGGTGCGCCACGTGCCGCCATGAATTTGAGGCAACCCGGATGTTCGCCGAATGTCCCGATTGCCATCGCCCCAGCGGGGAACTCCGCGCGGGACGCGAAATGGAACTGACTTCATTGGAGGTTGACTGATGTGCCAGGATTGCGGATGCGGATTGCCCGGTGAAAATCCGGTGGGCATTAGTGCCCATCACCACGACCACGGTCATGACCATGACCACCCCCATTCCCACACCCACTCACACGGGGAAGCGGGCCACGATCACTCGCCCGGAGACGCCGTTGGCCAGCATCGGGTTCTGGAGGTGCGCCAGGCGATTCTGGAAAAGAATGACCGGCTGGCGGAGCGCAACCGCGGCTTTTTCCATGCGCGCGGCCTGCTGGTGCTGAACGTTCTTTCATCGCCCGGTTCGGGCAAGACCACGTTCATTCGCGAAACCGTCCGCTCGCTGGGGAAACGCCTGAAGACCGGCGTCATCGTCGGCGACCTGGCCACCGACAACGACGCGCAACGCCTCCGCGAATCGGGCGCGCCGGTGGTGCAGATCACCACGGGCACCGTGTGCCATCTCGAAGCGGAGATGGTGGCGCACGCCTTGAAGCAACTGGACCTGAAAGGTCTTGATCTCCTCATCATCGAGAACGTCGGCAACCTTGTCTGCCCCGCCTCGTACGATCTGGGCGAAGATTTGCGGGTTGTCCTGTTGTCCGTCACCGAGGGCGAAGACAAGCCGTTGAAATATCCGCCCCTGTTCCAGTCGGCGGGCGTGGCGGTGGTCAGCAAGATGGACCTCGCAACGGCCTGCGATTACAACCGGGAGGCGGCCCTGGCCAACCTCCGGCGCCTGGCTCCCAAGGCGCCCGTGTTCGAAACTTCCGCCAAGACCGGCAGGGGCATGGACGCCTGGTGCGAGTTTTTAATTCAGCAGCACAAGGCCATCAAGGCGCGCGATCCGTTGGGCGCTTAAGCCGTATCCATTCAATTAAACCACGGATGGACACGGAATGGTGGTGGAAAATTCTCCCTCGCCCCGTGAGGAACGAGCGGGGAGAGGGCCGGGGTGAGGGGCGGCTGATTAAAACGGCCTCCTCACCCCAACCCTCTCCTCCTTTTGGGGAGGAGAGGGAGAAGACCATGCAGTCGCTCGTTTTTTCTTTCCGCCCTGCTGATTCTTGACTTAAGCAGAGTCACTGACAAAGAATGTTGGCTAATTGCCAAATAGCGCAAAGCCAACCTGAACCGGGCCGGTAAGTTATATTCCATCGAGGAATTTGATGAAGGTTTTGCACAGAAAAGCTCGTGCCGGCCGGGGCCAATGCCCGTAATGGCTGCAAGAAACGCTCTTAACACTTAAACTGTTGTGATGCTGGTTTTAACATTGATTCTGGTCCCCCTGGCCGCCGGCCTGATGCTGTTGTGTTTGAAGCCCGACCTGCCCCGCAAAATCCTGGTGTCCGGCGTGACCTTGGCAGTCTGCTGCGGTTCCGTGGCCCTGGCCCTGTTGCCCACGCCGCTCAATCTGGGTGACCTTCCCTTGAATCAGCATGGGATCAACCTGGGCATGTTGCTCGTCGAGATTGCGATGAGCCTGTTCATTCTTTACGTCGGTGTGCGCGCGAAAAACCCGCTGATCGTGGTGCTCACGCTGGCCCAGGCGGGGCTGATGGTCTGGTTTGAACTCACCGCCGGCGCGCATCTGGAGGTGGCGCAGAATCTGTTCGTGGACAAGTTCTCCGTGATCATGGCCTTGATCAACGGCATTGTGGGCGGCGGCATCTGCATTTACGCGCTGGGCTACATGCGCGAATACCACGAAGTGGCGCATCGTGACGTCGCGGACCGGCGTCCGTTCTTCTTCGCGCTGCTGTTCATCTTCATGGGCGCGATGTTCGGCCTCATTTTCGCCAACAACCTGGTGTGGCTGTTCCTGTTCTGGGAAATCACCACGCTGTGCTCGTTCCTCTTGATTGGTTACACGCAGACCGAAGAAGCGAAGCGAAACGCGCTGCGGGCGCTGGTGATGAATCTGGCCGGCGGCCTGGCTTTTGCTCTGGCCATCGTGTGGTTTTACCGGCAGGCCGGCAGCATCGAACTGCAGACGCTGATTGCCTCCAAACAGTCCCTCGCGCTCCTGCCCGCGGCGTTGTTGTGCTTCGCGGGCATCACGAAATCAGCCCAGCTTCCGTTTTCGAGCTGGTTGCTGGGCGCGATGGTGGCACCCACCCCCGTGTCGGCGCTGTTGCATTCCAGCACCATGGTGAAGGCGGGCGTTTACCTTGTCCTGCGCATGGCGCCGTCGGTCGCCGGCACAAAAGTCGGGATGATGGTGGCACTGGTCGGCGCCGTCACTTTTGTCGTCGGCTCCCTGGCCGCCATCACCACCAGCGAGGCCAAACGGGTCCTGGCCTGGTCCACCGTCGCGAACCTCGGCCTGATCGTGCTTTGCGGCGGCATCGGAACTTACGAGGCGGTCTGGGCGGGCGTGTTGCTGATCATCTTTCATGCGGTGGCCAAATGTCTGTTGTTCCTGTGCGTGGGCGTGGTGGAGCACAAGTTGCACAGCCG
>DAIRTX010000096.1:0-13211 GCA_036803685.1 Verrucomicrobiota bacterium
GCGGCTTCGCTCCAGTTGGTTCCCAACTGGGGCGCCAGCGGCGTGCCAACCAATCTCAGCATGTATATCTACGTGCCGGACAATTTGGCTCCGAACCCACCGATCCTGGTTCTCTTGCATTATTGGGGCGGAGGCGCAGGCGGTGTTTTCGCCGAGGCGCAAGCCGGTGGCATTGTGGCGGCGGCTGATCAGTATGGCTTCATCATGGTCGTCCCGCAAAACCCCGATTGCTGGGATTATAGCTCGCCGCAATCCCTCACGCACGATGGCGGTGGGCAGACGCAAGGAATCGCCCAGATGGTGAACTACACGGTCACCAACTATCATGCGAACGCAAATCGTGTTTATGTGACAGGCACCTCATGCGGCGGCATGATGACGGAAGCGCTGCTCGGAGTTTATCCTGACATCTTCAAAGCTGGCGCCGAGTTCGCGGGGGTGCCGATTGGCGGCGCATGGACGCCCGTCACGCATACCGCGCAGCAATGGGGAGACCTGGCTCGCGCCTGTTATCCGGGATATTCGGGGCATCGCCCGCGCGTCCAACTCTGGCATGGCACAGCCGATGGCACCGTCAATTACACCAACCAACTGGAAGCCATCATGCAGTGGGGCAATGTCCTCGGGTTAAGCACCAATCCGACCTATTCGAACACGGTGACCATTGGCAGTATCACGAACCAATTTACCCACCAAGTCTGGGTGGATGCGTGCGGTAATACGGTTCTCGACGCGTGGTCGGAGATCGGCGGCGGCCACGGCACGGACGCGAATCTCAACGCGCAATATGTTATTCCCTTTCTGGGCCTTGACAAAGTTGGTCCCGTTGATCCCGAAGACCCCGATATTTATTGTGGCCATGTCCAGCGCGGGCGGCCGCATTTGAATGCGGCGCGAACCACTTTTGTCGGCGACAACGGCGAGCGCCTGCGCGGTCCGTTCACCTCCACCGAATGGACGACGGCATCAACGGACGTCGCCATGATCAAGGGCATGGGTTTTAATGCGCTGCATCTCTACGCGGAGTCCTTTGATATAAGTTATCCCACGAATGGCAGCACCGCGCCGGGCTATTCAGTGGCAAATATTGACTCCATCGTCGCACAGACCCGGACCAACGGACTGTATCTCATCATGACCATCGGCAATGGCGCGTGGAACGGCGACTACAACGCGGCGTATATCACCAACTTTTGGAAATTCTACGCCGCCCGCTATGCCAACGAAACGCATGTGCTGTTTGAAATCCAAAACGAACCGGTGGCTTGGGGACCGCCTTACGCAGCCACGAATGCGACGCCTCCCGGCGCACTTGACATGGAAGTGGCCGCATACAAAACCATCCGCACTTACGCGCCCGATACGCCGGTGTTGCTCTTCACCTATGCAGTGCTGGGCGATTCCGGCGGCGCGTCTGTTGCGTTGACTGACATTCACGCTTTCAACACGAATGTTTTCGGCAACGCCAACGCCGTCTGGACCAACGAAGCGGTGGGCTTTCACGGTTACGCCGGAGCATCGGCCACGTCGAACGCAGTGTCGCAAATCATCGCCGCCGGTTATCCCTGCTTCATGACGGAATTCGACGGCGGCGTCTGGGGAACAGGCGCCGGTGGCCTGGACGCCTACGCGGTCGCCAACTTGGAACGCCTCGGCGTTTCCTGGCTGACGTTTCAATACATCCCGCCCACCGGTGTTTCCGACGATGTGACCGATCCGAAGCGTTACATGGATGTCATCAATTGGACCGGACTTTCGTGGACGCCAGACTTCGGCAACTGGCCGCCGCTGCGCGGCCCGTATGGCAATGGCGGCTATCCTTGGACCACGCCGGATTACACCAATAATTTCCTGACCGGATCGCTGCGCATCCAGGCGGAGAACTTCGACTCCGGCGGCGAAGGCGTTGCCTATCACGAGCTGACTGCCACCAATCTCGGCGGCCAATATCGCACCAACGAAGCGGTGGACATCGAAACGACCACGGACACCGGCGGCGGTTACGATGTCACGAGCACGGCGGGCGGCGAATGGCTGGAATACACCCTCAACGTTTCGCAGCCGGGGCTTTACAATCTCGCTCTGCGCGTGGCGGGCACGAGCGCCGGCAGCGTTCAGGTTTTGGCCGGCGGAATCAACGGAACAAACCTGACCGGCGCTTGGGCTGTGCCTGCGACCGGCGGCGCGCAAACGTGGACGACCATTTCCAACACCGTTTTTCTCACGCCGGGACAACAGGTGTTGCACCTCGATGTTTTGGCCGGCGGATTCAATTTGAACTGGCTGCAACTTTCGCCCGTGACCTCCGCTATTTTAGCCGATGGCAGCTACAAACTTTTGAACCGGGCCAGCGCGTTCGCCGTCACGGGAGTTTCTGCAAGCAACCTAGTGAACGCCGCCACTTACACCGGCGCGACGGCGCAACGATGGAATCTCCAACACCTCGGCGGCGGCGAATACAAAATCACTTCTGCCGAAAACGGATGGAGTCTGGTCAGCGGCTCGGGGTTTTATTTTTGGATCAACAATCATTACCTGATCCAGTCCACTGGTGATGGCTACTATCGCATTGTGCCGGCTGGCAGCGGCTTTTGTTTTGAAACGACCGCGAGTGACCCGACGGTCATTGACGAGAAGGTTTCCGCCGGAAGCGTGAATCAACAATGGGCGATTCTGTCACCAACCGCTCCAGCGTTTCCGACCGGCCTCAGCGCGGTGGCCGCAGGTTCGACCACAGCTAATCTAACTTGGAACGCCGTCACCGGCGCGACCAGCTACAACGTCAAACGCTCCACCAACAGCGGCGGCGCTTACACGACCATCGCCACCGGCGTCACGACCACCAACTACACCAACACCGGTTTAACGGTGGGCGTGAAATACTTTTACGTGGTCAGCGCGGTCGTGGGCGGCGTGGAAAGTCTCAACAGCACGGAAGCCCAGCTGCGTTATCCCAAGTTGAACGGCACGATCATCGGCACGGCGGGTTCGTGGGGCAACTCCGGCAACACCATCGCCAAGGTTTTCGACAACAACCTGAGCACGTTCTTCGATGCGCCAACCGGAAACGGCGACTGGGTTGGTTTGGATTTTGGCGTGGGCGTGAGCAACGTCATCACGCAAATCAACTACTGTCCGCGCTCCGGCTTTGAGTCGCGCATGGTCGGCGGCGTTTTCCAGGGCGCGAACCAGTCCAACTTCAGCGACGCGATCGCGCTGTTCACCCTGGCGACGCAACCGAGCTCCGGTGCGTTCACGACGGTGAACGTCACCAACGCCACGGCGTTTCGTTATGTCCGTTACTTCGCGCCCGATGGCGGTTACGGCAACGTGGCCGAGTTGGAGTTTTACGGCTACCCGTTTTCCAATCCCGTTTCAGCGCCGGCTGGCTTGAGTGCTTTGGCCGTATCCACCAGCCAGATCAATCTCACTTGGAACGCGCTCACCAACGCCACCAGCTACAACCTCAAACGCTCGACGACCAATGGCGGGCCTTACACGTCCATTGCCAGCGGCGTGACCGCGACTAACTACTCGGACAGCGGTCTGGCCGGCGGCACGACGTATTACTATGTGGTGAGCGCGATGGTTTCCACCAATGAAACACCAAACAGTGCGCAAGCTGCGGCCACCACTCCGGTGCCGCTGATATTGCTGGGACGCTGGCTTTCGGAAGCGGCTAATTTCGCAGAGACTTCAGGCTATTCGCCGGCGGGCACGTTTGATGGATTCGTGGTGGCCAGCGGCAGTTATTATTTCACCAATGACGTGCCGCCGAACGCGACGGGTGTTTCGGCTCGCCTCAACAATTCCGGCATTGGAATCATCAACACGAGCTTGGCGTGGGATTCTCATTACACAAACACGTTTGACAACAAGATCACCAACAGTTTCACGGTGACATGCTGGGCGAAGGGACTGCCGGGTGGATGGAATCCGTGGGTGTCCAAGTTCGGAGAAAACGGGAAAGGCTGGCAGTTGCGGACGGACGGAACCTCGCCAACGTATCCGTGCTGGACGATACGGAACAACAGTGCAGGCACAGTGACGCTGGGCACGGCGGTGTATGGTAATCCGGAGGACATGGCCAGCCGGAGCATTGCCGTTAACGATGGCAAGTGGCACCACTATGCGGGGACTTTTGATGCAGGTTTGGGAACTCGGTGTTTGTATGTGGATGGAGAACTGGCGGCAGCGGAGACGGGCAACGCGGTTTACAGTATGGCCGTGACAAACCGGTTGATGCTTGGAGCCAGGGACGGAGGCAGCGGCACAAGCAGTTCCGGCGGTTACGGTAGCTACTTCACCGGCAACCTTTATGACGTGCGCATCTACGGCAGCGCGGCGTCGCAAACGCAAATTCGGAGCATCGCGGGTTTGACGCCGCCGTCACTCACAAACCATGTTGTCAGCGGCAATCAAATGGTGTTGACGTGGAGTTGGGGCACGCTGTTGCAGGCGACGAACCTGCTTGGCCCATGGACGCCGGTTCCAGCTGCCTCGCCTTACACAAACAGCCCGATTGCACCGCAGCAGTTCTTCCGCATCAGCAATCCGTAACGCAAAAGCCCTTTTACTACGAATCAACAGTGTATATGTATCCGCCAATATCAGGTGCTGATTCCAGGTGATTGACGGTGTGATTTCGTATTCCCGGGTGGCCGGGCAAATGATTTGAAAATGAGAACAAAACTAATCACTCGACTCACAGGTTTGGCGTTTGCTCGAACCTCAACCCAGGCAATGTTGCTCTTGTTGTCTGCTGCTACTCTGTGGCTTTCGTCTCCGGCCGCATTGGCGGCTGACGAAACCTGCGCAGGCTGCGGACAGGAAGTAAGCGTCAGCGGCGAGTTCGCGCACTGCAAATACGATGCGTCAATGACCATCGAAGGCGCGGACAACAATGCGGCGGCGTTTCGCGAGGAAATTTATGGAAACAATTTCACCGTCACCATCGCGCATTTGCCCGCCGACAAATACTCCATCGCCATCGGTGAAGCCGAAACCTGGGCGAGCGCTCCGGGTGAACGAATCTTCAGCGTGACTTCCGGTGATACGACGCTGGCGAAGGATTTCGACATCATCGCCACCGCCGGCGGCGCGCGGAAAGTTTGTTACATTACCGGTGTCGTCGACCATCAAGACGACTCGATTCGCGGTCCCCTGACAGTTTCTTTTACAACCAGCAAGGACAACGCGAAGTTCAACACGTTCGAAGTGAAAAATGCTTCGGGCACGTCGGTCGTCTCGTTCAGCGCATCAGAAATGGCGGAACATTTTTCCGCCGAGGCGATGCGCATTCCGGAAATAAGCGAGCCGCCAGTCTGGCGTGATCCATCACAGCCGTTGGCGGCCCGCGAAAATGATCTGATCCGCCGCATGTCGCTCGCCGAAAAAGTCGCGCAGTTGCAGAACGACGCGCCGGCCATTCCCCGGCTTGGATTGCCGGCATACAACTATTGGAGTGAAGCTCTGCACGGCGTGGCCGCCAATGGCAACGCAACGGTGTTTCCGCAAGCCATCGGCGCGGCGGCCACTTGGGATCCGGCGTTGCTTCAGCAGGAATCAGCCGTCATTGGCATCGAAGGCCGCGCTAAATTCAACGATTACGCCTCCAGGCACAACGGCGACGCCAAATGGTTTGGCGGCCTGACATTCTGGTCGCCGAACATCAACATTTTTCGCGATCCGCGGTGGGGCCGCGGCCAGGAAACCTATGGCGAAGATCCGTTCCTGAGCGGCACGATTGGCGTGGCGTTTATCAAGGGATTGCAGGGCGATGATCCGAATCACATGCTGGCGATGGGATGCGCGAAGCATTACGCGGTGCACAGCGGCCCGGAACCGGATCGTCATCGCTTCGATGCCGTGCCCGGGGAACGCGATTTGTATGAGACCTACCTGCCGCAGTTCGAGATGGCGGTGCGCGAGGGGCGCGTCGGCGGTGTGATGGGCGCTTACAATGCCATCGACGGCGTCCCCGCGTGCGCCAATTATTTTCTGCTCACCGACCTTTTGCGCAAGCAATGGGGATTCGACGGCTACGTGGTTTCAGATTGCGGTGCCATCCACAACATTTGGGGCGCACAGGAACATCATTATGTTGCAACCCCGGAGGAAGCCGCGGCCGCCGCGGTCAAGGCCGGGTGCAATCTCTGCTGCGGCGGAGATTATATCGCTTTGGCGCGGGCGGTTCAGAAGGGGCTGATAATCGATCAGGAAATCGACCAGGCGCTGTATCATACGTTGTGGACGCGTTTTAAACTTGGCTTGTTCGACCCGCCTGAGGATTGTCCTTATGCCAAAATCGGCATTGACCAGAACGACACGCCTGAGCATCAGGCCCTGGCTCTGAAAGTGGCCGAAGAAGCCATCGTGCTGTTGAAAAACAACGGCGTATTGCCGCTGAACCGTTCAAAAATCAAACGCATCGCTGTGATCGGTCCGAATGCCGACGCGGCGTGGATGCTCGAGGGCAACTACAACGGCCATGCGGCCCGGCCGGTGACCATTTTGAAAGGCATCCAGGATTTGGCCGGGCCGGGCATCGAAGTGACCTGCGCGGCGGGTTGTCCCTGGGCATTGCGCACGGATGGATCGAACCAGCCCGCGCCGGAAGCCATTGCCGACGCCGTCGCCAGGGCCAAAGCCGCTGACGTCGTTGTGTTCGTGGGCGGCATCAGCGCGCGGCTCGAAGGCGAGGAAATGGGGCCGAATGTGGAATTCGACGGCTTCGTCGGCGGCGACCGGACCCGAATCGAGTTGCCGGCGGTGCAGACGGACTTGATCCGGGCGCTGGCGGCCACGCGCAAGCCGGTGATCCTGGTGAATTGCAGCGGCAGCCCGATGGCGATGCCGTGGGAAGCAAAACATCTGCCCGCGATTCTTCAAGCCTGGTATCCGGGCGAACAGGGCGGACGCGCTGTCGGCGAAATTCTGTTTGGCGACGTCAACCCCAGCGGACGTTTGCCGGTCACGTTCTATGCCTCAACGGCGGACTTGCCGGGCTTCGCCGATTATTCGATGAGCAACCGCACTTACCGCTACTTCAACGGCAGGCCGCAATTCGCGTTCGGACACGGCTTGAGCTATTCCCGATTCAAATTCAAGAACGGTAGCCTGGCTGCGAAAACAATTCCCGCCGACGGCACCGCCCAAGTGTCGTTCACCGTGAAGAACACCGGCAAGCGCGACGGCGATGAAGTGGCGCAGGTTTATTTTCGTCACGTCCACTCCCGCGTTCCCCAGCCGAAACTGGCGCTGTGCGGTTTTGCCAGAGTGCGACTGAAACACGGCGAATCCAGCCGCGTCACGGTTGAAGTTCCCGCCACGCGGTTGCGCTATTGGGACACGCAGAAGAAACAATACGTCGTGGAATCCGGAGATTATGAATTTCTTGTGGGCGCGGCCTCGGATGACATCCGGCTGAAGTTGCCCATGACCGTCACCGCCGAGTGACACCGGACAACCAATACACTTCACCCGCCGGTGTCGTTTTTTTGACGACATGTTGGATTTGTTGATTTGCAGCATAATGACACCTGTAATGTCATCCTCTCACGTTAAAAGTTGCCCGGGGACATTTCATTTTTTCGCTGCGGTTTTGCGTTCGTTCCTGTTGATTTCGGCTTTGCTGGCCGGCGGCGGGACGGCATGGGCGCAAGCCTACAATTGGAAACCGGTCGCCATCCACGGCGGCGGATTTGTCACCGGCATCCAGTTCCATCCCAGTATTTCCGGCCTGATGTATTGCCGCACGGACATCGGCGGTGCGTATCGCTGGAATCCGACAAACAATACCTGGGTGCCCCTGTTGGATTTTCTTGGCTACCCGAATAATGAATGGAGTTTGGTCAGCGCCGAAAGCATCGGTCTCGATCCGCAGGACACCAATCGTCTGTATCTCAGTTGCGGCTGGTTTGGGCCGGGGAGTGGGAATCCGAGTCAAATTATGATTTCGACCAATCAAGGCGCGAGCTTTACCCGCCTGAACTCCCCGTTCGTATTCGAAGCCAACAGCGACGGTCGCGGCAACGGCGAACGCTTTGGCGTCGATCCCAACCTGGGCAGCATTGTTTTCTACGGCACGCACCTTGACGGTGGCGTGAATGAGCGTGCAGCAATTGCGATTGCACGAAACGGCTTGAAGAACGGTTGCAGCAATAGGGTAAACCGTTTTTGAAAATGTTGCGAGAAACAGAAACCACGGACTCCGATAAATCGCGAGCAGGTGGACGCGGATAAACACGGATTAAAGCAGGGCGAGCACTCCGCTGCCCGCTGCGCTTCAACATGGCCATCGGAAAGACCGGCGCGCAGAGGACTGCGCGCCCGACCAAAAAATTCCTCCCTGGAACCCAAATCCGAGATGCAAGACCCGAATAATATTTCCTCGCCAGCGGCGGGCAAATGGCCTTGAATCCGCAGTTAAACCATGCGCCCCGACCCAAACCATTCCGCCTGTCCCGGTGAAACGCGGCGGCACTTTATCAAGAAGACCGGGATGGCGGCTGCGGCCGTTGCCGGGGCCGGCCTGCTTCAATTACCTCTCTCCGCCCGCGAAAACAACCCGGCCATTTCCATCGTGCTTGACGCGTCAGACCCGGTCGTGAAGCAACCACCCGTGCAGTGGGCGGTGGAACAATTGCGTGATGCCTTGGCCGCCCGGGGCATTACGACAACGTTTTATGAGAACCTGGCCCAGTCTCCGCCTTCGCATGAATGTATTCTGGTGACCGGTCGCAATTCTATTTCTGGCCAGCCAGTGCGGGATGCCGCGAACATTTCCCTGGCCAGCGTCCCTGAAGCACTGGTACTGGCACGCGGAAAGATTGGAAAGCAAACGGTCTTACTGGCCGGCGGCTCGGATGAACGCGGACTGGTTTACGCCCTGCTTGAGCTGGCGGACCGGGTAAATTTCGCCGCCGACCCAATCGCCGCATTGAAGGCGGTGAAGCCAACCGCCGAGCAACCCGCCAATGCGATTCGCAGTGTGGCCTGCGCGTTCGCCAGCGACGTCGAGGACAAATCCTGGTTCCAGGACCGCGCCTTCTGGCCGCCTTACCTCACGATGCTGGCGGCCCAGCGGTTCAACCGCTTCAGTCTCACGCTGGGGATCGGCTACGATTTCGCGTCGAACCTTCGCGATTGTTATTTTTATTTCGCTTATCCGTTTCTTCTTTCCGTACCGGGTTACAACGTGCGTGCCGTGCCGTTGCCCGATGCCGAACGCGACCGCAATCTGGAGATGCTCCGGTTCATCAGCGACGAAACCGCGCGGCGCGGCCTGCACTTCCAATTGGGCATCTGGACCCATGCCTATCAATGGACGAAAAGTCCGGATGCCAATTACACCATCGAAGGACTCACGCCGGAAACGCACGCGCCTTACTGCCGCGATGCCTTGCGCGCGTTGCTCACGACATGTCCGGCCATCAGCGGCGTGACATTCCGGATCCACGGCGAAAGCGGTGTGCCGGAAGGCAACTATGATCTTTGGAAAACAATCTTTGACGGCGTCGTGCAATGCGGACGCCGCGTCGAGATTGACATGCACGCCAAGGGCATGGACCAGCCGATGATTGACGTGGCGCTGGGCACGGGCATGCCGGTGAACATCTCGCCCAAATTCTGGGCCGAGCACATGGGCCTGCCCTACATGCAAGGGGCCATCCGCCAGCAGGAAATGCCGCGCAACACTCCGAACACCGGCTTCTTCTCGCGCAGTTCGGGTTCGCGCTCCTTCCTCCGCTACGGTTACGGTGATTTGCTGACCGAGGACCGTCGCTACGGCGTGTTGCATCGCATCTGGCCGGGCACGCAACGGCTGTTGTTGTGGGGCGACCCGGAAACGGCCGCCGCCTACGGCCGGGTTTCGAGTTTTTGCGGCAGCCAGGGCGTGGAACTGTTTGAACCCCTTTTCTTCAAAGGCCGCAAAGGCTCGGGTCTGCCCGGCGGCCGCAATGCGTATGCCGATTCCTCGCTGCAACCTGCCGGCGGCGACTTTGAAAAATTCGACTACACCTATCGCGTCTGGGGCCGGAACCTTTACCACCCGGACGGCGACGCCGACGGCTGGCGGCGTTCGCTACAGCATCAGTTCGGTCGCGCTGCGGAAAAGACGGAAGCTGCGCTGGCGTCGGCCAGCCGGATTCTTCCGCTGGTGACCACGGCGCATTGTCCGTCCGCCGCCAACAACAATTACTGGCCGGAGATGTACACCAACATGGCGATCGTGGGTTTGAGCCCGGCACAACCTTATTTCGACACACCCAGCCCCAAGCGTTTCGGCACGGTCAGCCCGCTCGACCCGGAGTTTTTCCTGGGCATTGATGAATATGTCAATGAACTGCTGGGACACGAGTCCAGCGGGAAATACTCGCCCGCCTGGGTCGCGAATCAACTGGAGGCCGCGGCGGAAACGGCGTCCGCCCAACTGCGCGGGGCAAAATCAAAAGTGCGCGACCCCCGAAGCGCCGGATTCCGGCGACTGGCGGTGGACGTTGCGATTCAAGCCGGGCTGGGCCGGTTTTTCGCGGCGAAATTCCGCGCCGGGGTGCTCTACGCCCTCTACGAACGCAGTGGTTATCAGCCAGCCCTGGAATCAGCCATCAATGTGCATCAAATGGCCCGCGTGGCATGGGCGGAACTGGCGGGACACGCCCGGGATGTTTACGTCTCCGACATCACTTTCGGTCCGGAATTTTTCCAACGCGGCCACTGGCTGGACCGGTTGCCGGCCATCGATGCGGACACCGCGGACATGGAAAAACTTCTGAAACAAGCTTCCGAATCCGGCACGGCTCCGCTGAAGGTGGATCGCAAAGTAGTCGAAAAAGCCATGCGCCAGGCCCTCGCCAAACCGGAACACGATGAAAATCCGCCACTGGCCGGACTTCACGAACCGCCGTCTTCATTCCAGCGCGGCCAGCCATTGACCATCGTCGCCCATGTGCCGAAGTCCAAGATTTCCGGCCTGCGCCTGCGTTACCGGCACGTCAATCAAGCGGAGATTTGGCAGATGATTGAGATGGAGCGCGCTGGGGATGACTATCGCGCGGTCATCGCGGCCGATTACACCGATTCGCCGTTTCCGTTGCAGTATTACTTTCAAATCCACTCCGATTCCGGCCAAGCGTGGTTGCATCCCGGCCTGGAACGTCGCTGGCACGGTCAGCCCTACTTTTTCGTGCGCCAGGCGTGATGCCGGTTTCATGCCATCAAGTTGCCCGGCCCCATGACGACTTCAACTTTCACCCGCAGACAATTCCTGAAAACCACCGCTGTCGCCGGCGCCGCCGTGGCGCTCGCACAATTCACGCCGCGCCGGCTCCTGGCCGCTGACGCGCCTCCGCTGCTGATCGCGCCAACGCCCTCCTGGGTGGATAAGCCGATGCGTTGGGCGCAACTCACGCTGGTCGAGGATGACCCCGGCAAATTCGACCTCGCGTTCTGGCTCGATTATTTCAAGCGGACCCATTCCGACGCCGTGTGCCTGAGCGGCGGCGGTTGCGTGGCCTATTACCCGACGCAAATTCCCTTCCACCATCGCAGTAAATGGCTCGGCGACCGCGACGTGCTCGGCGATCTCATCGCCGGCTGCCGCAAGCTCGGCATGGTCGTCATCGTGCGCACCGATCCGCATGCGACGTACGACGACGTTGCCGAAGTGCACCCGGATTGGATCGCAGTGGACGCCGACGGCAACAAACGCCGGCATTGGGCTTCGCCGGAGATGTGGGTCACGTGCGGGCTTGGCCCTTACAACTTCGAGTTCATGACCGAGGTGAAGAAGGAGATCATGACGCGCTACCGCGTGGACGGCATCTTCATCAATCGCTGGGACGGCTCGGGCCAATGTTATTGCGAACACTGCGTGAAAAATTTCAAGGACGCGTCCGGTTTCGACCTCCCGCGCACGAACAATCCGCAGGACCCGGCCCGCCGCGCCTACATCCTCTGGCGGCAACAGCGGCTGTTCGACCTCTGGCAAACCTGGGATCGCGCGGTCCGCAAGATCAATCCCGATTCGTGCGTGATTCCCAACACCGGCGGCGGCGCGACCAGTTCGCTCGACATGAAAAAGATTGGTGAACTCGCGCCGACGTTAATGGCCGACCGCCAGGCGCGCCACGGTCTGATGGCGCCGTGGGCCATCGGGATGAACGCGAAGGAATACCGCGCCGCGCTCGGCATGAAGCCCATCGTCGGCATCTTCAGCGTCGGAGTTGAGGAACCGTATCGTTGGAAGGACTCGGTGCAGAACGGCGAGGAAATCCGGCTTTGGGTCGCCGACCTCGTCGCGAACGGCATGCGTCCGTGGTACACCAAGTTCGGCGGCGTGCTGCACGACGAGCGCTGGTTGAAACCGGTCGAGGACATCTATCGCCGGCTGGCCGGTTGGGAAAACTATTTGCGCAACGAACATCCTCTCGCCCGGGTCGGCGTGGTCTATTCCCAGCAGACCGCATGGTTCGTCGGCCATCAGGTCGAGGACCCCATCAACGGCTGGTATCAGGCATTGATCGAGGCGCGCATCCCGTTCGAAATGGTGCATGACCGGTTGTTGGATCCCGCGCACGTCGGGCAGTTCAAGACGCTCATCCTGCCAAACGTCGTGGCCCTTTCCGACGCGCAATGCCGGCAAATCGAGGAATTCGTTCGCGGCGGCGGCAGCGTGATTGCCACCCACGAAACCAGCCTGTGCGACGAGTGGGGCGTCCGCCGGAACAACTTCGGGCTGGCCGGACTGTTCGGCGTAAATTACGGCGGCAAGATCGAAGCCCGGATGCAAAACACCTATCTCCGTCTGGAACACGAAGCCAATCCGCACCACCCGTTGCTGAAAGGACTCGAAGACGCGCCGCGCATCATCCACGGCGTATCACGTGTCGAGGTGGAACCGCGTGAAAAGTTCCCGACCGCGCCGTTGACGTTGATTCCCAGCTACCCGGATTTGCCGATGGAAATGGTGTATCCACGCGTCGAGAAAACAGACATCGCCCAGGTGTTCCTACGTGAACTCGTAGCAGCCGACGTGAGTCGGCTCACTTCTTCCAATCAACTATCAACTATCAACCATCCACCATCCCCCGGCCGCGTGGTCTATTTCCCATGGGACATTGACCGGACTTTCTGGGAGGTGCTTTGCGTGGACCACTTCAAACTGTTGCGCAACGCCGTCGAATGGGCCACGAACGAAGAGCCGCCCG
>DAIRTX010000097.1:0-12953 GCA_036803685.1 Verrucomicrobiota bacterium
TCTCCGGCAATTTCGCCTCTTTGAGGTAACCGCGAATTTCCTTTTCCTTGATGCCATCGAAGACTGGCGTGGCGAATTTCAATCCCAGGATCTGGGCCGCCCAGCCGAGGTGCGTTTCCAACACCTGGCCGACGTTCATGCGCGAGGGCACGCCCAGTGGATTCAACACGATGTCCATCGGCGTTCCGTCCTCAAGGAAAGGCATGTCTTCTTCCTTCACAATACGCGCGACGACACCCTTGTTGCCATGGCGCCCAGCCATTTTGTCACCGACGGACAGCTTGCGTTTGGAGGCAATGTAAACCTTCACCGACTTGACAATGCCGGCCTCCACGCCTTCGCCCGCCTCGGCGCGTTCCATTTCCTCGTCATATTGCATCTGCAAATCATCGAACTTCTTTTTGAAGCTGCCGATGATTTCGTTGATCTTGTTGCGGATCGGCGACGGATCAATCTCAATGCGGTCATAAACCGTCGCGAGTTTGCGCAGGAGCGTCTTCGTGATTTTGCGATTCGCCGGAATGATGATTTCCCCGGTCTCGGAATTGACCACGTCGAGCGGAATTTTTTCACCGAGCAAAATGTTGCTCAACGCCTCGGTTAATTGATCGCGCAATTCATCGGTCTTTTTCTTGTGGTCTTCCTCAATCTGCTTCGCGTGGCGCTTTTCCTCGCCGACCGATGGTTTGCTGTCATGATCGGTTTCCTTCTTCGACGATACCTTCACGTCCATGACGATGCCGTAAGTGCCGGAAGGAATCTTGAGCGACGTGTCCTTCACGTCGGCGGCCTTTTCCCCGAAAATGGCGCGGAGCAAACGCTCTTCCGGCGCGAGCTCGGTTTCCGATTTCGGCGTGATTTTGCCAACCAGAATGTCGCCGGGCTTCACTTCCGCTCCGATGCGGATGACGCCGTCCGGCCCGAGGTTTTTGAGCGCCTCATCGCCGAGATTCGGGATGTCGCGCGTGATTTCCTCCGGGCCGAGCTTGGTGTCGCGCGCGGCCACTTCAAATTCATCAATGTGAATGCTCGTGAAAATGTCTTCCTTCACGATTTTTTCACTGATGAGAATCGCGTCCTCGAAGTTGTAGCCGTTCCACGGCATGAACGCGACCAGCACGTTGCGACCGAGCGCCAATTCGCTGTTCTGCGTGCACGGACCATCGGCAATGACCTGCCCTTTCTTCACGTGCTCGCCCTTGTGCACGAGCGTTTTTTGATTGATGCACGTTGCGGCATTCGACCGCATGAATTTGCGAATGGGATAAACCCACACGCCCTTTTCGGGATCGTGCTTAATTTTCTTTTTCGACTCCGGCAATTTGCCGCTTTCGGTTATGATGATTTGATCGCCGCTGACGGAAGCGACTTTGCCGCTTTCGTCCGCGACCACCACGGCGCGCGAGTCGCGGGCGACGCGGCCTTCCAGGCCGGTTGCCACCAGCGGCGCTTCGGTCACAAGCAACGGCACTGCCTGGCGTTGCATGTTTGAACCCATCAACGCACGGTTGGCGTCGTCGTGTTCCAGGAATGGAATCAGTGACGCGGCGACGGACACCAACTGCTTGGGCGAAACGTCCATGTAATCCACCCGCGCGGGTTCGACATCAATGAAGTCGGTCCGGGCGCGGCAAACGACCCGGTCGGTCGTGAATTTGCCCTTGTCGTCAATCGGCGAGTTCGCCTGCGCGATAATGAATTGCTCCTCGCGGTCGGCGGTCAGGAAATCAATGTGATTGGTGACGCGCCCGTTTTCGACCTTGCGATAAGGCGTTTCGAGGAAGCCGAAATCGTTGATGCGCGCGAACGTCGCCAGTGACGCAATCAGACCGATGTTCGGGCCTTCCGGCGTCTCAATCGGGCAAATGCGTCCGTAGTGCGACGGATGAACATCGCGCACTTCAAATCCTGCGCGGTCGCGGCTCAAGCCACCCGGCCCCAGCGCGGACAGACGGCGCTTGTGCGTCAACTCGGCCAGCGGATTGATTTGATCCATGAACTGGCTGAGTTGCGAGCGGCCAAAGAAATCGCGAATGACCGCCGAGAGCGCCTTGGGATTGATGAGCTTTTGCGGCGCCATTTGCTCGACGCTTTGATCGAACAACGTCATGCGTTCCTTGACGAGGCGTTCCGTGCGCGAAAGCCCGACCCGGCACTGGTTGGCGAGCAACTCGCCGACCGTGCGGATGCGGCGGCTGCCCAGGTGGTCAATGTCATCCACGCTGCCTTCGCCCTTCTTGAGGCGGAGCAGATATTTCGTCGCGGCCACCAAATCGTGCTTCGTGAGAATGCGTGATTCTTCCTTGTCCTTGAGGCCGAGTTTTTGATTGATCTTGTAGCGGCCCACGCGGCCCAAATCGTAACGTTTCGGGTCGAAGAACAATCGCTTGAGCAACGCACGCGCATTGGCGGCGGTCGGCGGGTCGCCCGGACGCAGGCGGCGGTAAATGTCCTTGAGCGCCTCTTCCTCGTTCTTGGCCGGGTCCTTTTTCAGGCATTTGATCATGATGCCTTCGTCGGGCGTGGTATTCACGACCTTGATTTTGTTCACCCCCAGCTCGGCGATTTGTTTGACCACTGACTTGGAAAGCGGCTCAAAAGCGCGGGCAACCACGAGACCCTTTTCCTGATCCACCGCGTCCTGAATCAAAACGCAGTTCGGCAAATCTTCGAGTTTCTCGGCTTCCTTGACCGTGAGTTCCTCGATTTCGTAAAAGAGCTTGAGGATTTCCTCGTCGGTGCCGGTTTTTGTGCCGTCTCTTTTCTTGTCGGCGCCTTTGCCTTCCGCTTCCGCATCGAGAAAACTCAGCGCGCGGAAGAACGTCGTCGTCAGGAATTTCCGGCGGCGTTTCTTGCGGTCGAGATAGACGTACAGCAGGTCGCTGGTGTCGAATTGCGCCTCGTACCAGGAACCGCGATCGGGGATGACGCGGAAGCTGTGCAGGATTTTCCCGTTGGGATGCTGGGTGGCCTCGAACGCGATGCCCGGCGACCGGTGCAACTGGCTGACCACCACGCGCTCGGCCCCGTTGATGACGAACGTGCCTTGCGGCGTCATCAGGGGCAGTTCGCCCATGAACACCTTTTCTTCCTTGGCGTGTTTGCCCTCCTCCTTGAGCAGGAAGGTGACGTAAAGCGGCGCGCCGTAGGTCAGCCCTTCGCGCAGGCATTCGAGCCAGTCCAGCTTCGGCTCGCCAATTTCGTAGGAATCGTAATCGAGCACGCACTTGCCGTCGTAACTCTCGATGGGGAACACTTCCAGGAAGACCGCTTCCAGACCGATGTGTTTCCGGCGCTTTTTGGGCGCCGCGTCCGCTTGCAGGAATTCCTTGTAGGAATTGGTCTGCAATTCGATCATGTTCGGCGGCACGACAATCTCTTTGATTTTGCCGAAATTGATTCGTTCAGTGACTTGCGATGGCATTTGGACTTTCTGGTTTGGCTGGCAACCGCGCCGGCCGTTCATTTTCAATCAACGACGCAAGGCAAGCACGCTGCGTTCAACAGTGAACTTGCCTGAACCATGACCGCATCGGGCGGCCGCTTGTTGCTGCTGTTTGTAACTAATAAAAGTTTTGTTCCGCCTTGCGAAAACAGGGTGGCGGTCCCGCCTCGCGGGACCACCGCCCCAAAGTTCGCCAGTTACTTGACCTCCACTTTGGCGCCCGCTGCCTCCAGCTTTTTTTTGGCCTCGTCGGCGTCGGCTTTCGGGGCGCCCTCCAGCACCGTCTTGGGCGCGCCTTCGACCAGCGCCTTGGCTTCCGCCAGACCGAGGCCGGCCTTCACTTCGCGGACGGCCTTGATGGTGGCAATTTTCTTGTCCGCCGGGGCGGACACAAGAATCACGTCAAACGTGGTCTTCGCTTCAGCGACAGGCGCAGCCGCACCCGCAGCCGGAGCAGCGGCAGCCATCGGTGCGGCGGCAGTCACGCCCCACTTGGTTTCCAATTGTTTCACCAAGTCGGCGGCTTCGAGAACCGTCAGCTTGCTCAGTTCCTCTACGAGGTTTGCAATATCAGCCATGTTACCTTTCTTGTCGTCTCGTCGTCTGCCGCGGCCACGGCTATTTTGAGTTCACGGCCCGTGAACCGACGATTTACATTGTTGTTGTTTGTTTGTCCGACCCGCTGGCCAAAGCGGACGGAAATTGTTTTAGCTTTTCTCGGCTTTCGCCTTGATCACACGCGCGAGTTGCGTCGCGGGCGTGTTGATTAAAACGACCAGTTTCGTCGCCGGCGCATTAAACAAGCCCAGCAACTTGGCGCGCAATACGTCCAGACTCGGCAGATCGGCCAAGGCGACAATCGCCGCCTGTTCCAGACGCTGGTTGTCCAGATAACCGAACTGCACCTTCAGCTTGTCGAACTCCGCGCCGAAATTTTTGACCGTCTTGGCGGCGGCGGAAATGTCCTTTTTCCCGGTGACCACGGCGAGTTGTCCCACAAGCTCGCCGGGTAATTCGCCGACACCCGATTCTTGGGCCGCGATGCGGAAAATGGAGTTCTTGACTATGTGAATCTCCGCGCCGGCCTTTTGCAGACGCTTCCGGAGCTCGGTCATGTGGGACACTTTGAGTCCCTTGTAATTCACCACGATGAAGAACGGCGAGGCATTCAGCCGCGCGACATATTCTTTCGTCAAAATTTGTTTTTCAGCACGCATGTTTCAAAATTGGTTTTTGATTAATGGGTCATAAACTCACGCACATCCAGGCGCACCGGCGGACTCATCGTCGCCGAAAGCGTGCAGGTGTGTACGTAAGTGCCTTTGAGGCTGTTCGGACGCGCCTTGAACACGGCTTCAATCACCGCGCGCGCGTTTTCCTCGATTTGATTCGCCACGAACGACACCTTGCCAACGCCCACGTGGACGTTGCCCGCCTTGTCAACTTTGAACTCGACGCGCCCGGCCTTGACTTCCTTCACCGCCCTGGCGGTGTCGTCCGTCACGGTACCGGTCTTCGGGTTTGGCATCAGGCCGCGCGGACCAAGCACTTTGCCGAGTTTGCGCACTTCGGCCATCGCTTCGGGCGTGGCCACCGCCACATCAAAATCAACCCAGCCGCCCTGGCACTTTGCAATCATGTCTTCAAATCCGACGTATTCCGCACCGGCGGCCTTGGCCGCGTCGGCCGCCGCGCCGCTTTTGGCAAACACGAGCACGCGCACGGTCTTGCCGCTGCCGTGTGGAAGCGGAACCGTGCCGCGGACCATCTGGTCGGAATGTTTCGGGTCCACGCCAAGCCGGAACGCGAGGTCAATGGTCTCGTTGAATTTCGCTTTGGGAAATTTCGCGAGGACGCCAACGGCATCCTTCAGTGAATACGCCTTTTTGGCGTCCACAACTTCGAGCGCTTTTTTGTATCGTTTACTGGGCATTTGTTTTGTTGCGGTGCCAGCGAATCCTTGAGGACTCTCCCGCGATTGTCTTGTTTATCCGACCACTTCAATTCCCATGCTGCGCGCCGTGCCGGCGATGACCCGGAACGCGGCTTCTTCCGAAGTCGCATTCAAATCCTTTGACTTCATTTTCACGATGTCCAAAACCTGTTTGCGCGTCACTTTGCCGACTTTTTCCTTGTTCGGCTCCTTGGAACCGGAGGTGATGCCCGCGGCTTTTTTCAACAGATTGGACGCCGGCGGCGATTTGGTGATGAACGTGAACGACTTGTCCTGATAAACGGTGATGACGACGGGAATCACGAGCCCCGCGTCAGCTTTGGTCACCGCGTTGAATTCCTTGCAGAAACCCATGATGTTGACGCCGTGCTGGCCGAGCGCCGGGCCGACCGGCGGCGCGGGATTCGCCTGACCCGCCGGAATCTGCAGCTTGATGATGCCTGTGACTTTCTTTGCCATAAAATTCTTCGTGATGCGTGAGACGTGAAACGTGACTTTATTTCACGCATCACGTTTCAGGCTACGCTTTCTCCACCTGCCAATACTCCAGTTCCACCGGCGTGTTGCGGCCGAAAATGTTCACCGTCACCTTGAGCTTGCCGCGCTCAGGATCAATTTCCTCAATCACGCCGCTGAAATTGAGGAACGGTCCGTTGTTGATTTTGATCGTTTCGGCGACTTCAAAATTGACCTTCGGTCTTTCCGTCTCTTCCGACGCGGAAATTTGCGCCTTGATGGATTCGACTTCTTCCGTCGGCGTCGGCACGGGCGGTTCGCCGCCGACAAAACCGATCACGCCCTGCGTTTCTTTGATGAAATACCACGGCTTCTCGATGATACGGTTGTTTTCATCGAGCAGCGCCATGTCCACAAACACGTAGCCCGGCCACAATTTGCGGCTGGACACGGTCTTCTTTTGGTTGCGCACCTCGACGACCTTTTCCATCGGGACGAGGACTTCCTTGACATAGTCCTGCATCTCGTCGGTCTTGATGCGCTTCTCAATGCTTTCCTTGACCTTCTGCTCCTGGCCGGAAAGCGTATGGATGACAAACCATTGGCTGCGCATGGTGCTCAAAGTACAAAGAATACAAAATACAGGATGCGATCCACCACTTCGGTGAATGCGCCCATCAAAGCAATTGAAATCATGATGAGCGCCGTCGAGCCTTTCAGTTCCACCCAGGTCGGCCACGAACATTTTTTCAATTCTTCGCGCGTTTCCTGCACATAGTTGGCCAACTGCCGGACCTGCCCCTGCCACCAAAGGTAGGCAAAGATCACCCCGACGACGACCACCCAAATCAAAATTTTTGTCCAGTCATTCACAATTCATTCACTCACAAATTTTTCTGGCTTGCCGGGCCATAGCTCGCAGCGTTTGCACCATTGCACACGGCCCGCCTTCACTGCGCTTCGGCGCGGCAGTCCCGCCCCGCAGTGCTGGCGGAGAGGGAGGGATTCGAACCCCCGTCGGGTGTTAACCCGAAGCGGTTTTCAAGACCGCCGCGATAGACCACTCTGCCACCTCTCCGTTCGCAGACTGGCACGGCAGGAGGGACTTGAACCCCCAACCAACGGTTTTGGAGACCGCTACTCTGCCAATTGAGCTACTGCCGTATCCGCCCAATCTCGTTTGTATTTCTGACAAAAAGGGAGCCGCGAGGTTCATCCCCCGCGCTCCAATGTTGAAAACCGCTGTTATGCGATGACTTCCGTCACGCGGCCCGCGCCAATGGTGCGGCCACCTTCGCGAATCGCAAACCGCTGGCCTCGTTCCATGGCCACCGGCGCGATGACATTTATTTCCACCGAAACGTTGTCGCCCGGCATCACCATTTCAACCCCCGCCGCGAGTGTCACCGTGCCGGTTACGTCCGTGGTGCGGAAGTAAAATTGCGGACGGTAATTCGTGAAGAACGGCGTGTGTCGGCCGCCTTCCTCCTTCGACAGCACATAGACTTCCGCCTTGAAATGCGTGTGCGGGGTGATGCTGCCCGGTTTGGCCAGCACCATGCCACGCTCGACTTCTTCCTTCTTGATGCCGCGCAGCAGCACGCCGACGTTGTCGCCCGCCGTCGCCTTGTCCAGCAGCTTGCGGAACATTTCAATGTCGGTGGCGACCGTCTTGCGGGTGTCCTTGATGCCGACGATTTCAACATCGGACATGCGTTCCAGCACGCCGCGCTCCACGCGACCGGTGACGACCGTGCCCCGGCCTTCAATGTTGAACACATCCTCGATGCACATCAGGAACGGCTTGTCCACCTCGCGCGGCGGCAGCGGAATGAAGTCGTCAATGGCTTCCAGCAATTTCTGGATGGAGTCTTCGCCTTCCTTGTCCCCCGCCATCGCCGCCTTGGCGCTGCCGCGTATAATGGGCGTCTTCTCACCCGGAAATTCATATTTGGTCAGCAGGTCGCGGACTTCCATTTCCACCAGTTCCAGCAGTTCCTTGTCGTCCACGAGGTCAACCTTGTTCAGGTAAACCACGATGGCGGGCACACCAACCTGGCGGGCCAACAGCACGTGCTCCTTGGTTTGAGGCATCGGACCTTCCGAGGCATCCACCACCAGGATGGCGCCGTCCATCTGGGCCGCGCCGGTGATCATGTTCTTGATAAAGTCGGCATGGCCCGGGCAGTCGATGTGGGCGTAATGACGCTTGTCGCTCTGATACTCGACGTGAGAAACCGCGATGGTCACGGTTTTGGTTTCGTCGCGCACCGTGCCACCTTTGGTGATTTCGGCGTAGGAAATCGGCGTCGCCAAACCTTTCTTCGCCTGCACCATGACAATCGCAGCTGTCAAAGTGGACTTGCCGTGGTCAATATGTCCGATGGTGCCGACGTTAACGTGCGGTTTCGTTCGTTGGAATTGCTCTTTAGCCATTGTTGTCTCCTGCGTTGATGTCGTTAGTTTTTAGTGAACAATTAAATTAAAATTATGTGGAGCCCATGATCAGGGTTGAACTGATGACCTCGTCCTTACCAAGGACGCGCTCTACCAACTGAGCTACATGGGCGCATTAAAATCATTAGTCCGACCCCGATACACAAAACGACAAAAAAACCCGTTCCCCTCATTTTTTTCTATCGAAAATCCAAGGGGCAACTGGCTTTATGTCTTTATTACGGCTCTGCTAACCAGGGGAAATTATGAAACAGCACCCCATCTGTCAACAGGTATTTTATTTTTTTTACAACGCCGCTTTTTGGGCAAAAACCCCATGCGCAATGCCGGTTGTCCATTAAATCGGGCAAGGCCAGTTTGGCACTATTTCGAATTTTTCGTCCGGCTGGCTTCGGCTTCAGCTCCATCAAAGGCTTTAACCCTAATTAGCCGCCAATCTTTGCATGAGGAAGATGGTTTGAGAATGGATGTCTTCACTTTCGGAATATGGGAATATGTTTTATGTGAAAAAAGATTCCTGAAAAGCTCTTTCAAAAGTTCAGGCGGTATCGGTCAATTTTAGTTGAATCTTATCTCTGACGATTGTTTTCTCCCCGCCAGGCCTCAGGCTGGTTTCAAGCAAAACCGAAAAGAATTGAATTCTGCGCCGGTTGCTCCAACATCCGCCCATACTGAGAGCATTTTCTCTGTGGTTTTTAAAATTTTGTCGGAGTCGTAAACATGAACGTTTCAATTTCGTTCCGCCCAAAACTGGCGGATGTAGCGCATCCGGGCACTGCGCCTGCGGACGCGGATGGAGCGCCGGCCTCCGGCACGGCTCGAAAAGAAATTCCGCGGGAACATGCCGGGCTGCCGCCTTCGCCGGGCTTCGGCGCGCCAGGGGAAGCCGGCGCTCCAAAAGAGATTCCGCGGGAACGTGCTGTGCCAGAGGCCGGCGCTCCGGGAATAGCGGAACCGGTCGGAAGGTGACCGAGAATGTCGTTTATGGATTTTCCCCTTACAGCCATTGACCCCACTTCGTTGCTCATCCTGGCCATGCTGGGATATGTCATCGGCAGCTTGTCGGGACTGGTGTTTTGCCGGTACGAAAAGCTGGCCAATTTTTGCTCGTTCGGTTTTGCCACCGTGGCCGGTGCGTGCGGAACGGTCGCCTGCGTGATGTCCCTGGCCACCGGCGCCACGGCCGCGCCCGCCCAAGTGCTGTTGCTGCCGCCGTTGATTCCCTATGTGCAATTCACGATGCGCATGGATGCGCTGGGGTCTTTCTTCGGATTGATCGTTTCACTGCTTGCCTTCGCGCTGTCGCTGTATTCGATCGGTTATGCGCGCGGATTTTATGGACGCAAAAACGTCGGTGTGCTGGGCGCGTTCTTCAACTTGCTGCTGCTGGCCACGACGCTCGTGTTCCTCGCCAGCAACGCCTTCTTTTTCCTCATGGCCTGGGAAATCATGGCGCTCTCGGCCTATTGCCTCGTGAGCTTCGAGCACGAGAAGGAAGAGACGCGCAACGCCGGCGTGCTCTTCTTCGTCATGTCGCACATCGGCACGGGCTGCCTGATTCTCGGCTTCCTGCTGCTGTTCCAGGCGTCGGGCGGTTACGGCTTCGACGGCTTCCACGCGCTCGGCGAAAAAATGTCGCCAGGAAAACGGGATGCCGCGTTTCTGCTCTTCCTCTTCGGTTTCGGCGTCAAGTCGGGCATCGTGCCATTGCACATCTGGCTGCCGGCGGCGCATCCGGTCGCGCCCAGCAACGTCTCCGCGCTTATGTCCGGCGTGCTTATCAAAACCGGCATCTATGGAATGACGCGCGTGTTCTTCGACTTTCTCGGCACGCCGCCAAATTGGTGGGGCGTAACCGTCCTGACCATCGGCACGGTTTCCGCCGTGCTGGGCGTTCTCTACGCCTTGATGGAACACGACCTCAAGCGTCTGCTGGCCTATCACAGCATCGAAAACATCGGCATCATTCTCATGGGCTTGGGCGCGGCGCTGATGTTCCTGCATTCCGGCCATCCCGCGCTGGCCACGCTGGCGCTCATCGCGGGCCTGTATCACACCATCAATCACGCCGTGTTCAAGGGGCTGTTGTTTCTCGGCGCGGGCGCGGTGCTGCACGCGACGCACACGCGCAACATGGAGGAAATGGGCGGGCTGGCGAAGCGAATGCGCTGGACGGCTTTGTTCTTCTTCGTCGGCGCGGCGGCCATTTCCGCGCTCCCGCCACTCAACGGGTTCGTCAGCGAATGGCTCACCTACCAGGCACTGCTGCAAGGGTTCGGCACGACGCCGAGCCTCATCCGGCTCATGTTCCCCTTGAGCGGCGCGATGCTGGCGCTCACGGGCGCGCTGGCGGCGGCGTGCTTCGTGAAGGCGTTTGGCATCACCTTTCTGGGGCAACCGCGCAGCGACCACGCCCGGCACGCGCACGAAGCGTCGTTCCCCATGTTGCTCGGCCAGGGCATTCTTGTGGCGGCCTGCGTCTTCCTCGGGTTGTTTCCGACGGTGTTCCTGAAGCTGTTCGACCCGGTGACGCAGCAATTGACCGGTCAGCAACTGAGCCAGCAACTCTCCGTGGCCAGCGGTCTGGTGCTCTCGGGCGGGGCCGCGCAAGGCGGCACCGTTTCGACCCTCGGCATCACGCTCATGCTGCTGTGCCTGCTGCCCGTGCCGCTGGTCTTGTGGGCGCTCTTCGCGCGCCGGTCCAGGACGCGCATCGCCCCGACCTGGGACTGCGGCCAGCGCGGGCTGACGCCCAATATGGAATACACCGCCACCGGTTTCTCGAAACCGCTGCGGATGATTTTCAAGGCCCTGTTCCGTCCGCGCCGGGAGGTGCAACGCGAATACGACTTCTCGCCGTATTTCACGACGAACCTCCGCTTCGAAAGCCACGTCGAGGAACTGTTCCAGACCCGCATCTACCGCCCGCTGCGGTGGCTGGTGCTGTATGGCTCGCGCCGGTTGCGCGCGCTGCAAGCCGGCAGCCTTCAGGCTTACCTGATTTACATCTTTATCACGCTGCTGCTCCTGCTCCTGTTCGCGTTATGAACCTCAACCCTATCGCCATCGTGCTGCAAACGGCGCTGCTGCTCCTGCTCGCGCCGCTGATGAGCGGCCTCATCAAGAACTGGAAAGCCAAGCTGCAAAACCGGCGCGGCCCGCGCTTATGGCAGCCTTACTCGGACCTCATCAAATTTTTCCGCAAAGACATGGTGCTCTCCGAGCACGCCTCGTGGGTGTTCTCGGTCGCGCCCTACGTCGTCTTCGTGTCCGCGCTGCTCGCGGGTCTGATGGTACCGATGTTGACCATGCAAGCGCCGTTGAGCTTGTTCGGCGGCGTGCTGGCGGTCGTTGGGTTGCTCGCGCTGGGGCGTTTCTTCCTCGCGCTGGGCGGACTCGACCCCGGCAGCGCCTTTGGCGGCATGGGCAGCAGCCGCGAAATGACCATCGCCGCCATCGCCGAGCCGGCGATGATGCTGGCCATCTTCACCGTCGCCATCGGCGCGGGTTCAACCGATCTCAGCCACATCGTGCAGGCGTCCCAAGGGCCGGTGTGGAAACTGTTCAATCCAACTCATGCGATGGCGTTCGTCGCCCTGTTCATCGTGCTGCTGACTGAGACGGGCCGCCTCCCGGTGGACAACCCGGCCACGCACCTGGAGTTGACGATGATCCACGAGGCGATGCTGCTCGAATACTCGGGCCGTTACCTGGCGCTGATGGAATGGGGCGCGTCCATCAAGCAACTCGTGCTGATGATGCTGCTCTCGAATGTCTTTTTTCCGCTGGGCATCGCCACGGACACGTCGCCCGCAGCGCTGGGTCTCAGCGCGCTGGCCTTCGGGGCGAAGTTGCTGGTGCTGGCGGCGGAGGTGGTGCTGGTGGAAACGACCAACGCCAAGCTGCGCCTGTTCCGCGTGCCCGACCTGTTAAGCGCCGCGTTCGTGCTCGCCACGCTGGCGCTACTGTCCACGTTCTTTTTTGGATAACCATGAATACTCCCACTTCCACCGAAATCAGTTCGCAACTCATCACGTTTTGCGCCGTCGGCATGCTGGTGTTTCAACTCCTGCTGGTCGTGCAGCGGATGTTGTTCACGAGCATCCGGCTCTTCGCGTTGCAGTCGCTGTTGCTGACGAGTATTGCCGGCATCATCGCCTACTTTCACAACGCCACACACGTCTATATCGTCGCCGTGCTGACGCTCATCGGGAAGGTGATCTTTCTGCCGTGGCTGCTGAACCGGCAGGTGCGCCGCATTGGGATCACCCAGGAAATCGAGCCGCTGCTCAACGCGCCCACGTCCATGCTGCTGTGTGGCGGGCTGACGCTGCTGAGTTACATCGTCGCGCGCCCGTTCACGGCCCTGGAACGGCTCGGCAACAACACGCTGGGCATTGCGATGACGCTGGTGCTCACCGGATTTTTCCTCATGTTCAATCGCCGCAAAGCCATCACGCAGGTGCTGGCGCTGCTGACGGTCGAAAACGGCGTCATGCTCGCGGCCGTGGCGCTCACCACCTACGGAATGCCGCTCGTGGTCGAACTCGGCATTTTCTTCGACGTGGTGGTTGCGGTGATGGTGCTGGGCATCCTGGTCTATCGCATTCGCGAAAGCTTCGATTCGATGGACACCAGCAA
>DAIRTX010000098.1:0-12541 GCA_036803685.1 Verrucomicrobiota bacterium
CAACGGCGATACGCCTTTGCACGCAGCGCTGCGTTGAGCCGGTGCGGATTGACCGGGACTTTTTCGAGCGGCAATGGTGGAGAAATGGCTGATATGTCAAAATGAAGAACCGACCCGTTTCGGAAAAATTCAAGGTGGTGGCTAAAAGATGACGACCCGCGCGCTGCCGGGAAGTGACTCGAAACAATGACCCGTTTAAGGACCCTTTCACAATTGCGTCCAGACTATGGTTTGACCCCTTTTCAATTCTAGGACCCCTTCACTGACCCCTTCACGCATAGAGTTAATTACCCTCCCATTCCGCGCACAGAAGTTCCGCTTGCTGCAAGACCGTCTGCGTCGCTTTTTCCTGCTTGTCGGGCGGGTAGCCGTGTTTGCGGAGGATGCGCTTTACCATCACCCGCAATTTGGCGCGGACGGATTCTTTGGCCGTCCAGTCAATCGTCACGTTTTCGCGGATGGTTTTCAGCAGTTCGCGGGCGATGAAGCGGAGGTTTTCGTCACCCAACGCTTTGACGGCACTGTCATTGGTTTCGAGCGCGTCGTAAAAGGCGACTTCGTCTTCCGCCAATCCGAGTTTTTCACCGCGTTTGGATGCTTCGCGCATCTGTTTGGCGAGCGCAATCAATTCTTCAATCACGGCAGCAGCTTCAATGGCCCGGTTTTGATATTTGCGGATGGACTCCTCCAGCATCGCAGCAAATGAGCGGGACTGAATCAGGAACTTGCGCGAGCGAATCTTGATCTCGTTGTTCAGCAGCTTGCGCAGAGTTTCGACCGCAAGGTTCTTGTGCGGCAAATCGCGCACTTCCGCAAGGAACTCGTCGGACAGGATGGAAATGTCCGGCTTCTTCAAACCCGCTGCGGCGAAAATATCCACGACTTCGTCTGAAGACACAGCACGGGAAATGATTTGCCGGATGGCGTGATCAATATCGTCGGCGGTTTTCTTCTTTTCGCCGTCGCCCTTCGCCAGCACCGCGCGCACCGCCTGAAAGAATCCCACGTCATCACGGATTTCGATGGCCTTTTCATTCGGCACGGCGAGCGCGAAAGCTTTCGATAAGTCCGTCACCGCTTGCATGAACTTCTGTTTGTGCTCTTCCGGCTTCTTTTCCTTCGCGGCTTTCGCCAGCAAATGTTCCTGCGCGGCGGGCAGCAGGCCCAACTTCTGCGCCGGTTTGCCACTCGTCCACTTTGACCGGTCAAATCCATGGAAGAAATCGCAGCATCGCTCGTAGTGCATCCGCATGGCGACCACCGCCTCTTCCTGGTCAATCGCCGTCTCGCCCGTACCGCCGCTTTCCGTGTAAACGGCCAGCGCTTCCTTCAGCTCCTGAGCGAGGCCAAGATAATCCACCACCAACCCGCCCGGCTTGTCCTTGAAAACGCGGTTCACGCGCGCAATGGCCTGCATCAAGCCGTGGCTGCGCATCGGTTTGTCCGCATACATCGTGTGCAGGCTCGGCGCGTCGAAGCCGGTCAGCCACATGTCACGCACGAGCACGATCTTCAACGGGTCTTGCGGATTCTTGAACCGCTTGGCCAGCGCCTCACGCCGGGGTTTGTTGCGAATGTGATCCTGCCATGCCAGCGGGTCGGACGCCGAGCCGGTCATGACGATCTTCATCACGCCCTTGTCGTCGTCCTTGTGATTCCAGTCGGGGCGCATTTTGCGGATGGCCTCGTAAAGTTCGTAGCAGATGCGCCGGCTCATGCAGACAATCATCGCCTTGCCGTCCATCACCTCCAGGCGCGCGTCCCAATGCTTCACGAAATCATCGGCGATGAGGCCGAGGCGTTTCTCCGCGCCGACGACCGCCTCCAGCGCCGCCCACTTCGTCTTGAGCTTTTCCTTGTGGTCAAGCTCTTCGCCTTCGGTGGCTTCCTCGAAGTTCGGGTCAATCTTTGGCCGTTCTTCCGGCTTCAACTCCAGCTTCGCCAGGCGGCCCTCGTAGTAAATCGGCACGGTGGCCTTGTCCTCCACCGCGCGCTGGATGTCGTAAATGCTGATGTAATCACCGAAAACCGACCGCGTGTTCGCGTCGCTCTTTTCAATGGGCGTACCGGTGAAGCCGATGAACGAGGCGTTCGGCAGCGCGTCGCGCATGTGCCGGGCGAAGCCGTCAATGAAATCGTATTGGCTGCGATGCGCTTCGTCGGCAATGACGACGATGTTCCGCCGGTCGGAGAGCGACGGATGCTTCCCGCCTTTCTCGTCGGGAAAGAACTTGTGGATGGTGGTGAAAATCACGCCGCCGCTCGCCACTTTCAGCAAGTCGCGCAAATGTTCCCGGCTTTCGGCTTGAACCGGTTTCTGTCGCAGCAATTCGTAGCAACGCGAGAACGTGCCGAAAAGCTGGTCATCCAGGTCGTTCCGGTCGGTGAGCAGGACAAGCGTCGGATTCTCCATCGCCGGTTCCAGCACCAGCCGTCCGGCGTAGAAAGCCATCGTGAGCGATTTACCCGAACCTTGCGTGTGCCAGACCACGCCCACGCGCCTGTCGCCGACTTCACCTCCGGCTTGCGGGCGCGCGAAGTAGCCGCCGGACTTGTCCTTCAATTCGTCGCCGGACGCCGCACCACAGGCACGCAACGTTTCTTCGATGGCCGTTCTGACTGCGTGGAACTGATGGTAGCCCGCCATCTTCTTGATGACGGAAGTTCCGCCGTCATCTTCAAAGACGATGAAATGTCGGACGAGATCGAGGAATCGGCGCTTGTCGAACACGCCGCGCAACAACACTTCCAATTGCGGCATGGAAGCGGGCGCGACCGTCTCGCCCTCAATCGTGCGCCACGGCATGAACCGTTCCTTGTCCGCGCTGATGGTGCCGATGCGCGTTTCGAGGCCATCCGAAATCACAAGCACGGCATTGTGAATGAAGAGCGATGGAATCTGCTGCTTGTAGGTTTGAAGCTGGTTGAACGCCGCCCAAATGTCTGCGTTCTCATCCGCCGCGTTCTTCAACTCGATGACGCCCAGCGGCAGACCGTTGACGAAAATCACAGTGTCTGGCCGTCGGTTGTGCTGGCCCTCGATGACCGTAAACTGATTCACCACCAGCCAGTCGTTCGCGTCCGGGTCGTCAAAATCCACCAACCGGACAATCTCCGCGCCGATGCTGTCGTCTTTGCGGCGGCACTCGACCGCGATGCCGTCCACCAGCATCCGGTGAAACGCCCGATTGTTGGCGATGAGCGACGGATGCTGCGGCACCGTGACCTTGCGAAACGCTTCGTCCAACGCCTCGGTCGGCAATGTGGGATTCAACTTCCGCAGCGCCGCACGCAGCCGCTTGGGCAGCAACCCCTCGCCAAGGCTGGTTCGCTCCGCCCCCAATTCACCCGGCGCAATCTCCGGCCCGTGCAAAACCGCGAAGCCAAGCTCACCAAGCCACGCCAACGCGGCGTCTTCGACGACGGATTCTGTGAAGCGCTCGCTCATCGGTTCATACTGGGTATGATTTGTTACTATTTGTTAACACTTGTTAACACTTGTTAACACTCGTAGCCGGTTGTGGCCGGTGTGGCCGGTTGTAATCTTTTGTATCCTTTTGTATTCCATTGTGAACCTTTGCCGGTGTTTGCTAACACTTGCTAACACTCTCATTGCCCCTCTCCACCAGCCGATACGCCACTTTCGGCGGCTTGCCTTCTCGCCGCAGGAACCCTACGGGCCCGCTCCATTTCCGCAACAACCGGGAAATTTCAACCCTGGCCGTGTTCGACTCTCCCAAATGCAGCAAGTCGCGACACTGTTTGGGGGTGATCGAATTGTAATCCTGGAGGAACACTTTGACCATCTCAGCGTAACGCAACGGGCTGATCCCTTTGCCTTCCGAATACGCCGCCTTGCCCAACAAGTCACTCGCCACGGGTTTGGCCAGGTGATACGTCGCCGCCTTCGTCCGGCCACGCCGTTCCAGCATGGCCGTTGGTCGTTGCGTCAACTGGTCAAGCACACCACGCGCCTCGTCCCGCGAAAACTGGAGGAAGTGGCTGGCCTTGGCCGAATCAATGAAAGCGTGCTCCCGCAAATAAAACAGCACCAGCAAACCGTCGAGGTCAACCTCGATGCCCTCCTGCTTCCATTTCGCCACCAGGCTCGCCATGCGCGTGTCAAAACTTCCGTCGAAGACGCGCAAAGTGACGCGGGTTCCATCCGTCTCATAAACGGGAGGCCGCTTTCCATAAGAAAGGCTGGGCAAAAAAATACGCCGCCGCCCGATGCCTGCCCGCTCCACGAGCCGCAGCTTCTCCAAAGCTTCCGACAGTGTTCGATTTCGGCTCACCGGCTCGCGCCGCAGGATGTTGTCCGGCGTGATACCACCGATGAAACCACCCGGGCTTGTCACGATCATTTCACGCTTGGTGTGCCGAATGAGGACTTCGCCCGGATTGGAGTAATCGCGATGTGTCACCGCATTCAATACCGCCTCACGCACGACCTCCAATGGGAAAGCCGGAATCCGGAGTTTGAACAAACCCACGGACAACTCCTGTTCCGGGTTGGCCGGCCCGGTGAAACTCTGTTCGATTCGTTCGAGGATGCTGAGCAACCCTTGCCGGAACGAATCGTTGCGCGCGACCGACACATCCGAAGTCTGCAAGACATAATGCACCTGATGCTGCGGGCAATGCTCCTTGAGCACCTCTTCCTTTCCAAACAACACCAGCCCTGCATGCGTAGTCCGGCCTTTTCGCAGCGCGCCAAGAGCCACCAAAAACGGCTCGTCCGCCAGTTTCAAAAGTTCCGACTCAGGATTGATCCGCCGCAGGATGTTCCGCGCCCGGGCGATTTCGACCGCGTCCAGATCACCAAGCCGCAAATCCGTTGCTTGCCCGCTCCAATCCACCGCGCCGCTGGAAATCCGTGTGCGTGTGAAAAGCGCCTGGTCCAACGGCATGCAATTCTTGCCGACGCGCTGCTTGAAGATCCCTTGCGCCGTGCCGTAGGGCGGTGAGTCGCCTTTGGGCACACGCACCACCAACAACCTGCCTGTGCCTTCCGGCACCGGTAGTTCTTCGACTTCCACCGCCAGATGCGGACGTGTGCTGTCGAAGATGCCCCGCCGCCACATATCCAGGTCGTAACCTCGTGCACCGTGAATGGCTGCAGCCCGCCCTCGGGTCTTGTCCGCCACACCGAACACGATGACGCCGCCCTCCGTGTTGGCGAAGCAGACAGCGTATTCCACCGCCATCCTCATATCCGATTTGGCATCCGACCATGGCTTGAACTCCAGCCATGACGTTTCGAGGTCATCAGCCACGACAGTGTTCAAACCGTCGAGCAAAGCCAGGATTTCAGCGTTGGTTGGAACGCTCATGCGGTGTGATTACCAGATTTCCCGGCGGAAGGCACGCGCAACTCGCCCGACAGCAGCTTCGGCAGCAGCGCGTCGTAGGTAATGAAGATCACTTTCATTTGCCGTTATCTTTTATTGCAGCGCTCCGCTGCCACGGCAGCAGACCGACGTGTTGCCGACCTTGCGTGAGCCAGTCGGGTGAGGACTCTGGTTCGAATTTACCGCCCGCCGCTTTATCGAGTATCCACACCAGCCAGGCAATCCCTTGTTCCCGAGACTCAAGTTGGCGCGGCATTTCGTCGCAAATTTCCCCGATACGACGCGTTTCCACAATCCAGCCCGTAAGAAGCACCACAGGGCGGAGTCGCCGGCCCATTACGCAACTGGCCGACAGCTTCAAATTGCCAAGTTCAAAGCTCAATCCCGGCATCACGTCAGACATCACTCCCGAGTCTGGCGCAAAACCCAATTCTTGCAGCAAATCCCAAGTCGAGATGGATGCACCAGAACTCATTTGCTCTCTTTCGCAGCGGGCACGCGCAACTCGCCCGACAGCAGCTTCGGCAGCAGCGCGTCGCGCAACGCGGCATCTTCGGCGGTAGCTTCGGTGAAAGCGTTCGGCATCTGTTCGAACCAATTAGGCGGCCAGCGATTCCACCGCACTCTCACGCTGCGACCATCGGATTGGCTCCACGCTGTAATTCTTCAAGGCGTCGAGCACCGCCGGGGCAGGTTCATGCTCCGAATCGTTGAGCATGGCGAAGGCTCTCGAGGAGGGAGCGCGAACTTCTTTTGTGTCAATCCAGCCAAAGGCCACCGCTTGTGCGCTGTCACGGCTGGGCCGATTGATGGCTTGCAAGATTCGCTCCGGCGCGCGGCGCGACGCCGGAATCACAAAATCGAAAAGATGGTCGTAACCCGATTTGCCAGTGAACTTCACTCGTGGAGTGAACCGAACATCCCGCAGGGTCAGCCAATCGGACACGTCCTCCCAAAACAGATTGGCGACGGTGGCGGAGGAAACATAGAAAAGGTCGTTCACCGCCAACATCGCCTGCACAAGACAGTGCTTCTTGTGCGCAAAAGTCTCCGGCGTAGTTTCCACCACCAGAGCCTCCCCCTTCAGATGCACTCCGAAGCCGTTCAGGGTCATCTCAAGCAACGCCCGTCGTTTCTTGGTCTTCAACTCGCAGCCAGAACTCTGCAAATCCTGGATGATGTAGCCGTCGTCCGTCAGGGCGAAATGGCCATTCGATTTGGAGGCGTAAATCTGCAGGCGGTCGTTGTGCCGGTCGAGATACGGCGTGGTGATTTCGATGTGGCCGCCGACCTCGCGCAGTTTTGTCTTGTCGCGGAGCCACGTCCAATATTGGTCCATCAACTTGGAAACTTCCTCAATCATACAAATAAGTCCCTTTCGATAAAGGGCGTCTCAGTGATTTTGCAGAACACCATGAAGTCCGCCAGCGAACCCCACAGGTCATTCGTCCTCGGAAAATCCGTGACCGGTGCCGGCACCGCCCACTTGTCACCGTAGCCCTCGCGATAGGTGTGCAGGTGTGGACAAGAGATTTCCTGCCCGTCCGGGTTCTCATGCGGCGGGCCGTCAATGTCGAGACGGGCGAGAATCACGACAGTGCGAACACGATTTTGGTAGGTCGCCTTTTTCAGATTGATTCGTCCCCGAGTGATATCGAGCAGGAAGTTTTCGCGTTTGTTGGCTGAAATCAGCGGAACCTCGATAGAGCCGCCCAGCGCCGGAAACCGGTGCCGCGTGTCGTCCACCCGGTGCTTTTCCATGACAAGCAACGTGTCCGCTTCGGCTTGAGTCAGTATCGTTTCAGCCATGTGTGAAATGCTAACTGTTTCGACGTGTTTTGCCAGCGCACAATCACGCTCTTGCCTCCATTTGTTTGGCGGCGGCGGGCAGGCGCAACTCGCCCGACAGCAGCCTCGCCAGCAGCGCGTCTCGCGGCGCGGCGTCCTCGGCGGTGGATTCGTTGAGGCTCATGATTTCGCGCCCGGCGAACGGACGTAATCATTCCAATGCCGCAGGAGAAAACCTCTCATACCAGCCTTGGGGCTGTAGTGAGGATAGATCCGTCGGAAATCAGTCTCAGCGTCTGGCAGGCTGACCGAAGAAATGACGTTTGCACGCGCCGCGAGATAAAGCAGCCCGATTGATGGAGAACGCGATTCTCCCAGATTGCAGTGGACGAGCACCCTGTCGCCCGAGCGCATACCTTCATCAATGAACGTCAAGGCCTCATCGATGATTCCTTTGGGTATGTAATTGGGATCATCCGCATCCACGATGTTCAGATACAGCTTTCTTTCCCGGCGCGCAAAAAGATACTCGGGGTGGGTTTTGGGTGCGGCGCGGCCGGCGTAACCAAGCAACTGCCGGTGATAAGGCTCTTTGCAGGCATGCACTACCCACCATCCCGTCTGCGAGCGCACTTGGGATTCGTAATCCGACTCAGTTCCGATGAAAAGGCGAGGATACACTTCAATCATAGACAACTATTTGACTGGCATTCGCAACTCGCCCGACAGCAGCTTCGGCAGCAGCGCGTCGCGCAACGCGGCGAGGGTGCGGGATTCAAGGCGGTTGGCGATGAGTTTGTCCAGCAACGGCGTGAATCGTTTGTTCATCGTCTCCATCAGCGCGGGCGGTGGAACGAATACCTTGGCTTCGCGTAAATGATGGCGCTGGATGTGGCCCATCGTGGTCGCCTTGTTGGCAGCGGTGTTTTGGAAGTCCGCGAGGTGGTGTCGCGTCCACAAATAGTAGAACCACTTCGGAAAATGCTCGGACGTGACTTTGAAAAGATGTTGGTTCAGTGCGCCGCGACCACCGCACCAAATCTCAACCTCCAAACTGCCAGACCACGAGAAGAGCACGTCGCCATCCTCAATGATGTATTGAGACGGAAGATTCGTCCCGGCTCGGTCTGCGCCATCCGTGTGGCCAGCGCGCAGTTGAGCAATCTTGATGACAGGTAGCGAGTCGTCGCCGTTCGGCGGGAACTTTTGGAGCGCGAGGCCGTTGAGGAAGTTCGCAATTTCGTCGAGGCCGCGCACTTCCCAGCCTTTGGGGAGGCCGGCTTGGGTGGCGTCCACGAACCAGTTCTGGAAGAGCGCCCGGGCCAGCGCCTCCAACGTCTCGTTCATCCGCCGGTTCAACTCAATCTTGTCGTCCAGCGCCCCCAACACCGAAGCAATGGCGCGTTGTTCGGACGGCTGCGGAACACGAGTGCGAATTAGATAGATGTAGTTCCGATTGAGTGAAGGTTGTGCGCTGCCAGAATTGTAGCCGGTGAAGTCGAGAGATTTCAGGAAGTAGTAGGTAAAGCGCGGGTCGTTGCCGCGGAAGTCCGTCACATAGAGCGCGGTGTTGTGTGGCCAGTAATCATTGGGGCAAAAGTGAACCTGCCCGAACGACGCACCGCTGCGTCCCACAACAACTCCCGGCCCTTTTGCAATAGCAGTGTCATGACAGCCGTTCATTCCGGCAGAACCCATCACCGGAACATTGCCTGGTCGGCGTTCGCCATCGGTGAGGTCATGGCCACGTTGCAGGCCCACGAAATCGCCAAGACTCATTTCCCGCCACTCACTCACGCCACGCCTCCTTTTCGCTTTTCCATGAACCGGTCAATCCAACGCAACAACCTGCCGGTCTTATTCTCTCCGGCAACATAACGTCCATCTGGCAATACCGCGCAGCTGCACCCGTCAGTAAGCAAATGCAGACATCCATTCTTGGTATATGCCAAACGCTTTTCGTTGAGATCGGTTGCTAGAGCGTCCGGTGTTGTCCCTTCCTCTTTCAGAAATTCAACAAGAGCAGAATCAGCTAACCTCACTTCCTGGCCACTGCAGAGCTTATTGAGGACAACAAATTGGGCGAGCGATACGGTCTCCGGCTCCCACTCGGTTGAGTCTGGGCCTTCGTTCAGCTGGCTATCTGGAACTTCGCAATATCTAAACTCCCAACCTGGACCGCGCCACTTTGCCTTCAAGAGCGAATTAACCGCCTCGCACTTTAGGTCTTCACCAAAGAGGGAAGCGTCGAGATTGTAACGATAAGCTAGGCGCGTCCATATCAACTCAAGCAGCGCTTCGAGTGGTCTAGATGATCGTGAACCGTAAAATCGCCAGAACCCATCCTCTGACAATGGCGCGGCAAATGGCATTCCGTTGACTTTCACGAGGCTTGCGTCCCGACAGACAATCAGATTCGGAAACGAATAAATTCCGAAACCTGGCTTGGGGGTAGGGTTGGCCATCGGCGCAACTTCACTTTCGAGAAACTTTATCAGACCTCGTCGCAATTCAAACTCACCCGCATAACCGTAGTATCCGAAGACCACGCGTACCGGCATGTGAGCCTCAATAACGAGGGTCGTGTGGATAATCTGTGCCTCTTCGGAGAGCCCTGTGAGTTCCTCTGCAGTCGGCAGTTCACTCTTCATAAGTGAACGCCATGCGTCGCGCACTAAAGGAGTTGTCCAAGCTTTGAGCGAAGTTTTAGGATTCTTCAAACCACGCAGATGAAAGAAAGAGTCTGAAAGATCTTTACCGTAGAGGTTCTTTTTCACCTCGATAACCGCAATCACCTGTGCGAGCTGGTAGATGTGATGGTTCGTCCATCGAACCTTGTGCCCGTCTCCCTCCACGAGCATGCAATCGATCTGTCCACTTTGGCGACCGGTTTCATCCTCAATCATACCATCAACCACGTGCAGATTAAGACCTCTAAACATTGATCTTGCGAGAAGTTCCCGTGTCAAACCCTCATACATATCGCCGATTGTGGGGCCATGGTTCACCACGGGTTCGGCGGCGAGTTTGGCCTTTTCTTTTCCAATCAGAGCTTGAAGAAAATCAGCAACGGTTGTGATCATTAGGCAGTCCAACGGATTTGAGATTTAGTCGAATCAACTTCTCCAGCTTTGCCGATTCTGCAAATTGCTCCTCCAGCTTCGCGGTGAGGCGTTTCATCTTTTGCTCGAACGGTTCGCCGTCGTCTTCGATGTCCGCCGCGCCGACGTAGCGGCCGGGTGTGAGTACATGACCGTGAGTGCGAATGTCGTCGAGCGTGGCGGATTTGCAGAAGCCGGCGGTATCCTCGTATTTGCCAGTGCCTTCGTCACCGCGCCAAGCGTGATAGGTCCCGGCGATTTTGGCGATGTCTTCCGGGGTCAGGTCGCGTTGGACGCGGTCAATCATACGCCCCATTTTTCGCGCATCAATGAATAGGGTTTGTCCGCGGCGGTCCCGGAGCGGCCGGCTCGGAAAGCCAGCCCTACCTGATTTATCACGGGAAAGAAACCAGAGGCAGACGGGGATTTGTGTGGAATAAAAGAGCTGTCCCGGAAGCGCGACCATGCAGTCCACGAGGTCGGCTTCGATGATGGCTTTGCGAATCTCGCCCTCGCCGGATTGGTTGGAGGACATGCTGCCGTTGGCAGAAACGAAGCCCGCCATGCCGTGCGGGGTGAGATGATGAATGATGTGCTGAATCCAGGCGTAGTTGGCATTGCCGGCAGGCGGTGCGCCAAACTTCCAGCGCACGTCGTCGCGCAGCCGCTCGCCGCCCCAGTCGCTCATGTTGAACGGGAAGTTGGCGAGGACGTAATCGGCCTTGAGGTCTTTGTGCAGGTCGCGATGGAACGTGTCGGCGGGTTCGAGGCCGAGATTGCCTTCAATGCTGCGAATGGCGAGATTCATCCGGGCCAAACGCCAGGTGGTCGGATTGCTCTCTTGCCCGAAAATGCTGATGTCACCGACGCGTCCGCCGTGGGCTTCGACAAATCTTTCGCTTTGGACGAAGAGACCGCCGGAACCGTTGCACGGGTCGTATACTCTGCCCTTGTAGGGTGCCAGCATGGCGACGAGGATTTTGGTCACGCATTGCGGGGTGTAGAATTGCCCGCCTTTTTTGCCTTCGGCACTGGCGAATTCGCTGAGAAAATATTCATAGACGCGCCCGATGATGTCCTTGGAACGGCTCTCCTTGTCGCCCAGCCCGATGGTGGAGACGAGGTCAATGACGCCGCCGAGACTTTGCTTGTCCAGATGCGGCCGGGCGTAGTCCTTGGGCAGGACGCCTTTGAGCGAGGGGTTGTCGCGCTCGATGGCGATCATGGCACTGTCGAGCAGCTTGCCGATGACCGGGTCCTTGGCGCGGCCTTGCAGGTAGGACCAGCGCGCTTCCGGCGGAACCCAGAAGATGTTTTCGGCGGTGTATTCGTCGCGGTCTTCGGGGTCGGCCCCTTTTTCCTTTTGCAGCACGGCGTGTTTTTCCTCGAAGGCGTCGGAGATGTATTTCAGGAAAATGAGGCCAAGAACGACGTGCTTGTATTCCGCCGCGTCGAGATTACCGCGCAATTTGTCAGCCGTAGCCCAGAGCGTTGCCTCGAAACCCAAAGCGGAGCCGTTGGCTGACTGTTTTTGAGTTTTTCCTGTCGCCATAAAGATTCCCTGCGCATCGTAGGACGGAAATGCTGTTTGGCAAATGCAAAACGTTGTGCAGAAGAGGCTTTTGCGAAGGGCAAGTCGCCGTTTTTTGGCGGCAGCACGGCAAACAACACATATGCGCTTTTTTAGGGGTTGGTCGGCTATCTTACACGAATTGCCAGGAAACGCGAAGCCGGCTTGACCGGACGCCCAAATGAAGCAACCTTGCAATTGCTATGGAACCCAAATTCACTGCGGTCCAAATCGCGAAACCTGAATCCATCAACTTCATCCTCGGTTACAAACTCTGAGTGTGCCCGGCAGCGTAGGACGGAGGAAGGAGCATAGAAAGGCTAAAGGCTAAAGGCTTCCACCGACGCCGAGGCTATGGTGGACAGGGAAGGTTCCCGCCGCAGAGACAAAAATCAAAAACTCTGTGTGCTCTTTGTCCACCCTCCGTCCCGCAATGCGGGACTACGGAGGACGGGTGCTCTATGAGGTTGCATCGAATTGACGGACGGGGAATTGAGTGAACAATGAACCATCTGGCCCAACGCCGCTCTCGTCGCAAAGGGGCTGGCGCACGCACCACGTCCATGTTTGCAGGTGACAATTTCGCCGTCAGGGGTATTGTAGCTACGTTATGACAATGGAAGATTTGAAAGGCATCGTCCACTCCGACCCGGAAATCATGGGCGGCACGCCCGTTTTTGTCGGCACGCGTGTCCCCTTGCAAAATCTGATTGACGCCCTTGAAGGCGGCG
>DAIRTX010000099.1:0-12400 GCA_036803685.1 Verrucomicrobiota bacterium
GCATGTAAAGCAAATCGCCTTCGTAAAGCGGCGGCATGAATTCGGAGCCGATGTTTTGGTAAGGGAAGAACTTCCCTGCTTTGAAGGCCCATTCCTTAATCTTGCCGTTGGGCAGCAGGCGCGCTGTCAGTGCGTTCCATGGAAAGAACACCCAGACGATCAGCAGCGCGGCGGTGGTGACGACTGCCCAACGCCATTTGATGACGAAATCAATCACCGGATGGTAAAGCCAGATGAGAAAACGGTTGATGGGATTTTTCTCCTCCGCCGGAATTTTCCCACGGATGAAAAAGCCCATGAGAATTGGCGCGAGCGTGATCGAGAGCAACGCCGCAGCGCCCATCGAATAGGTCTTGGTGAACGCGAGCGGCTTGAACAGCCGGCCTTCCTGCGCCTGCAATGTGAACACCGGCAGGAACGACACCGTGATGACCAGCAGCGAGTAAAACAGCGTCGGCCCGACTTCGACCGCGGCGTCGCGGATGATGTCCCAATGCGGTTTTTTGCCCTGGTCGTGCTCCAGGTGTTTGTGGGCGTTCTCGATCATGATGATGACCGCGTCCACCATCGCGCCGATGGCAATGGCGATGCCGCCCAGCGACATGATGTTGGAACTGATGCCCTGGCTGAACATGACGAGAAACGCAATCAACACCGCGATGGGGAGGATGATGATGGCCACCAGCGCGCTGCGCAGGTGCAGCAGGAACGCGAGGCAGACCAGCGCCACCACGAGGCTTTCTTCCAGGAGCTTTTCTTCGAGCGTCTTGACCGCGCGATCAATCAGCGCGGTGCGGTCGTAGGCAATGGTGTACTTTACGTCCGGCGGCAAACCCTTCATCGCCGCGTCGAGTTTTTTCTTCACGTCGAGGATCACCTGCCGCGCATTCGCGCCGTAACGGACGATGACGATGCCGCCCACGGTTTCGCCTTCACCGTTCAACTCGGCGATGCCGCGCCGCATGTCGGGACCGAGTTCGACGTTGGCAACCTGGCTGAGGAGAATCGGAACTCCTTTGTCGCCTACGCCCACAGCGACTTTCCGCAGATCGTCCAGACTTTGCACGTAACCCTTTACGCGCAGGATGAATTCCTTTTCCGACAATTCGATGGAGCGCCCACCGACCTCGCCGTTGCTGCGCTTGACGGCCATGGCCACGTCGGAAATGGACAGGTTGAAAGCGCGCAGCTTGGCCGGGTCCACCGTCACCTGGTATTGCTTGACGAAGCCGCCGACGGATGCGACTTCAGACACGCCTTCGACGGACGCAAGTTGGTAGCGCAGATACCAGTCTTGCATCGAGCGCAGTTGCGCGAGATCGCGATTGGTGGAGTTGAGCGAATACATGAACGCCCAGCCGACGCCGGTGGCGTCCGGGCCGAGCGCGGGCGAGACGCCTTGAGGCAAACGCCCGCTCAAGCCACTGAGGTATTCGAGCACGCGGCTGCGCGCCCAGTAAGGATCGGTGCCGTCCTCGAAAATGACATACACGAACGAGAAGCCGTAAAACGAGTAGCCGCGCACGACCTTGGCTTTCGGCACCGAAAGCATTTTGGTCGTGAGGGGATAAGTCACCTGGTCCTGCACGATTTGCGGCGCTTGCCCCGGCCATTCGGTGTAAATAATCACCTGCACGTCCGAGAGGTCGGGAATGGCGTCAAGCGGGATGTTCTTCACTGCGTAAACGCCGCCGAGCACCAGCGCCACCGTCGCCAGCAGCACGACGAACTTGTTCTTCAGCGAAAAATCAATGACGCGCGAAAGCATATTTTAAAATGACGAATGACGAATGACGAATGACGAAAGAATGACGAAGCCTTAATGACCAATGCGTGCAAAGCTGCTCCGGCCGGCTTTGGGATTTTGTCATTGGGAATTCTTTCGTCATTAGGATTTAGGATTTTGTCATTGTTTCTCCCGGTCGCTGGTCGGTGATCCGTTAACGCGAGAATCCGTTTGGCTTGGAGTCGCCATCACTGGAATAAGGGTCATCCCGCACTTCGGGCATTTGCCGGGTTTGTCCGAATGGACGTCGCTGTGCTCCGGCATGGGGCAGGTGTAATAAAGCAGCTTGCCACCCGGCTGGATTTTTTCGAGCAGGCTTTTGGTCACCGGCACCAGCGTCATGCCGCAAATCGGGCATTTGCCAGGATGATCGTAGGTGATTGAAACGTGCTCCGGCATCGGGCAGACCCAGACCGTTATGTCCGCATTGGTCCCGGCCGGCGCGGCGCTGCTTGTTTCGCTGGTGCCCGGCACAGTTGCCGCCGCCGCCGCCGCGTTGGGATTCGACATTTTCTGGATCGCCTCGCGCAACTGGCTTTCCGAATCGAGCATGAACTGGCCGGAAATCACAATCCGCTCGCCTTCGCTCAAGCCGCTGAGCACCTGGTCTTGGTCATTCTCCCCGCTCAATCCGAGCGCGACGGTGCGCGCCTCAAATTTCCCGCCGGGCAGCGCGATAAAAACCGTGTTTTTCTGCCCGCTCCGCAACACGGCTGAGTCCGGCACCAGCAACGCCGACGGCGCAAGGTCGGAAATAAGCTCCACCGTCGCGAACATGCCGGGCTTGAGAAAGTACCCGGGATTGTGAAACTCCATGCGCACCCGCGCCGTGCGCGTCTTTTCGTCCACCGTCGGGTAAACATAAGTGACCCGCCCGCGGAATTTGCGGTCGGGCAGATACGACAGCGTCATCGTCGCCTCCTGGCCGAGCTGGACGGCGGACAAATCCTGCTCGTACACCTGCGCGTAAACCCACACGACACCGATGTCCGCCAGCCGGTAAAGCTTCATGCCGGCGTCCACCATCTGGCCGGCGACGATGTTTTTCTCGACGACAAAGCCGCTGATGGGTGCGCTGATGGTCAGCGTTTTTTTTGCCTGGCGCGCTTTTTCCAGCTCAGCGATTTGCGCGTCTGAGATGTCATAAAACTTCAGCTTGGTCCGGGCGCTTTCGAGCAATGCGTGGTCTTCGGTGGAAGGCGTGCCCGGCTCCGCGAAAAGCGCCGCCAGGAATTCCGTCTGCGCGCTGTAAAGTTCCGGCGAATAAATTTCAAACAGCGGGTCGCCCGGATTCACCAGCGCGCCGGTGGCGTCCACGTACAGTTTTTCAATCCAGCCCTTGTACTTCGTGGTCACGTCCGCCAGCGCGGTCTCATCGTAATCCACGTTGGCCACCGTGCGGATCAGCCGGCGCAAGGGCCCGCGCGTGACCTCGGCGGTGCGGATGCCCATCGTCTGGATCGTTGAGGGATCGATGGCAATGGTCTGTGATTCATTTGCCGCGTCTTCATAAACCGGCACCATGTCCATGCCCATGCTGTCCTTGCCCGGCTGCTGGCTGGTTTCACCCGGGTTCATGGTGGACTTGTAGTATTTGATCTTGCGTTCACCGGGCTGGGTGGCGGCTGGACTGGTTCCGGCTTGCTTCCGAATCGGCGTGAGTTTCATGCCGCAGATCGGGCAGTTGCCAGGATGATCCTGGATGATCTGCGGGTGCATGCCGCAAGTGTAAAGCGTTTTGGTTTGTGTTGCGGCGGCGTTTTTATCCGCCGACTTGGAACAACCGACGGCGAATAGTCCGACGCCGGTGGCTATCACGAGCAAAACGATGAACGTGGTGATTTTTGATTTTGAGTTCATGGCAATAGAAAGGTCAAAAACAGAGACGGTGGACTGACTCGCGGAAAGGCGAGAGAGCGGCAGTCAGAATTCGCGTTGGCGCGCCAGCGTCTTGGAGTGCGGCAGCCCTCTGCCGCTTTGGAACACCAAGTCACGTCGAAAGCGGCAGAGGGCTGCCGCACTCCAAAACCTCGCGGGATAAGGAACGCCTTATTGGCCTTGAGCCAATTCGTGATTTCGAGCGCTGTTCTCTTCATTGTGAATTACTGATTCAGTTGTTCCACCGTCAGCAACGGCGCGTTGGCCGGCGGCACCCCGGCGATGAGCAGCGACAATTCCGAAAGCACGAGTTCGCGCTGCGTGCGCGCTGCGATTTCCGACAGCCGGAATTCCAGCAGCGTGCGCTCGGCGTCAATCAAATTGAAGAATTCCGTTTTGCCGGAGAGATACGCCGAGCGCGCGATCTCGAGCGACCGTTGCGCCTTGGGAATCAACTGCCCGCGCAGCAGGTCGAGGTTGCGGGTGACTTCGCGATAATCGAAGCTCTTTTCCGCGAACTCCACGGTCAACTTGATTTGCTCCGCGGTGAGCCGCGCCTGGGCGGCGCGTTTGCCCGCCTGCCCGGCGGCGATTTCGGCGGCGATTTTGTCGCGCCAGACCGGCAGCGTTACCGTTGCCAGCGGACGATAAAGCACCGGCGCCGTCTTCACATCCGCCATGAGGCCGAGGCTGAAATCGGGCACTTTGGCCTTGTATGCCAGGTCGAGCGACGCCTGTGCCCGGCGGACTTCGGCTTCCATCGCCTTGAGCTGCGGATTACGTGCGAACGCGGTGTCGAGAATTTGTTCCGATGGCAAATCCAGTGTTGTGGCTTCGAAGCGGGCTGGCATGGGCGGGTCCGGCCGGTCGCGCGTGAGACCGAGAGCCGCCTTGAATTGCGCCTGCAACGGCTGGCGCGAATCTTCGAGATTGGCGATCTCCGTGGTCAGCCGGTCTTCTTCGATTTGGGCGCGATAGACGTCCTGCAACGTTGCCTGGCCGACTTCGTTTTGCGCCCGCGCGATGCGTTCCAATTCGGAAAGCAGGCGGAGCATTTCACGGTCAACGCGGATTTTTTCGTCGAGGAACCAGAGCCGGTAATAACCCTGCTTGACGGCGTAGGCGGTTTGCAGCACGGCGCTCTCGAACGCGAAATATTTGCCCCGGCTGTCCGCCGCCGCCGCCCTGGCCTGCGCCCGCAATTTGCCCGGGCCGGGGAAATTTTGCATCAAGCCCGGCATCACCGATGAAACGATGTTTTCGATGTCCGCCTGAAATGTCAGTTGCGGGTCGGGTAGCGACCGCGCGACGGTGACGTTTTCCACCGCCGCCGCCCAATCGTAATAAACCGCCTCGATTTGCGGCTGTTTGAGCATGGCGTAAGTCAGAAAATCGGCGAGCGGGGAATTGGTGGTGAGATCGGGCAGCGCGGGCCGCTGTCCGTTGGGCCGATAGGCCGCTTTCACCGTACCCACCTGATGGCGGGCCTCGCGTTCCCCGCGCGTGGCGATGCCTTTGCAGCCGGTCAACGCGAGCGCCGCCAGCAGCAACGCGCCATTCACCCACCATCGCCGATCAACTGTTCGTCCCAGATTCATTGGCAAAAAATCCAATGGCTCACGGAAAATTCATTCATTTTCCCCGCGTCAACGGTATCCGCCGGGCGAACAGCAGCCCGGCATCATCGCCACCGGCTTGTTGGTGTTCGCCACTGCCGGCGGAGCATTGGTGCCCTCTGTTTTTTCATAAACCGGCTTCAATGTCATGCCGCAAATCGGGCAATCACCCGGCTTGTCCGCTTTGACCGACGGATGCATCGGGCAGGTGTAGTAAAGGATTTTGCGGCTGGCGGACATCGTGTCCGCCGCCAATGAGCGGTGCGGTGCAATCCACATCGCGCTCCCGCCGAGAACGGCGGCCAGTGCGATGATCAACATTGTTTTCGTTTTCATAATTTCAGTTGTTTTCGTTTTTCAGTTTCAGTTGCCGCCATTTGTGCGTCAGCGGATAAAGTTTCGGTCACTTCACGGGCACAAAATTCCGTGGAGCGAAACGGGGGCCGCAGCGTCCGGCTCAGGGCACACTGCGGGTGTTCAGAGGGTAGGAGTCAGATGAGCCGGGCGCAATCCCGCGCGTAAAGCGGCGCGGCATTGGACATCCAGCACAACCGGGAGGCAGAGCAAATCAACCCCGTCCGGTTTTCAGGCAGGGCCCCGGTTACAATAGCCGGAGTAGAAATCGAAAGCTGTTTTTGCGGTCCGGTGTTGGACGGCACCGCCGGCATCGGCTGCGAACCCGACGACGGCGAGGAGCAGCAACTCATTCCGCCGCCGCAATGGCGGCAGGCATGAACCGGCTTGGCGGACGCCGGCGGCGTTGGCGCAGCCAACAACTGCGCCCACGCCAGCAACAAACTGAATAGGATGGCGGACAACTGTTTCACAAATTTTCCCGCGCGAATGGCAGCGGGTTCAAATCACTTTTTGGCGGCTGCGGCGTCCTGGATTTTCTTCAGGTATTTGGCCGGGTCCTTGTCGAAATCCTTTTTGCAACCCGAGCAGCACAATTTGACCTCCTGGCCTTGATAGACGAATACAACGGGCTTGCCCATTTCACCGAGCTTTTCACCGGAGACGGGGCATGTCGTCAACAGGTCCGGTTTTACCGGCGCATTCGTTGTGGTGTCCGCCCGGGCTGTGGACACCAACGCGGTGGCCGCCAGCGTCAATCCGGCAATAATGAGGGATTTAACGGTATGATTGAATTGCTTCATAAGTTCAATTTTGAATTGTTTTTGTCTCTTGGTTTGTTTATTCAGCGCGTCCGGTTGAACGCCGCTTCCTTGTTTCTACCCCGTCGCCGGCAAAATCCCGCAGTCTTTCGCCGATTTTTAAAGTTAGCAAACCCGATGAAACATGCAAGCGTCGTGAAAGCCAGGTACGTTGGTAGAAAATCCACGCAAAGACGTCTCCCACGTTTTGCCTATGTCATCCCTGGCAGTGCTTGATCTTCCGCTGATTTGCGTTTTGAAGTCGGTGCTTTTTTGAACGTGTCGTCCAGGCTCGCCGCGCTGGTGGGACGTTCGATGCTTTTACCGTCCATCAATTCTTTCACCGTGCGGAGTTGCAGGCGCGGGTATTTCTGCTTGTTCGTCTTGTGTTCGTAGAAACCGGCGCTGGCGGCTTCAGTTTCCATCGGGCCGGTGGGCGGTTGCAGGGAAATTAAAATGCCGATGGCGGCTTTCTCGCGGTCGAGCACACCGCGCAAATCGCGCACGTCTTTCACGCCGGTCTTGCCGCCTTTGACTTGAATGATGATTTGCTCCGGTTTGGCGGCTTTGGGGTCGTCGCGGAAAAGAATTTTGCCGTCAATGCCGTGGTCCGCGCCTTTCTTCTGCTCGACGGGTCGCGCGCCGACGAGTCCGAGCGCCCACCATTGGAATTGAAACTTGTCCTGCTCGGCGAGAACTGAGGCTTCGTTGGGTGTGGTCGGTTCGCCAATGGTGATGATTTCGATTTTGTCGCCGTAGGTGTCGCGGAGACGATTCTTGATGAGCGAGGTGGCAAGCTGCGTGATGTCTATGCCAATCCATTTACGACCGAGTTTCTCGGCGGCGTCAATCGTCGTGCCGCAGCCGCAGAACGGGTCGAGCACCACGTCGCCGGGATTGCTGCTGGCTTGGATGATGCGCTCCAGCAACGCAACGGGTTTTTGCGTCGGGTAGCCGAGACGTTCTGCCGATGAACCCATCAGCGGAAAAATGTCATCCCAAATATCCTGCATCGGCGAGCCTTTCATCGTGTCGAGATAGCCTTTGTAAGACGGTGTGCCATTTTTTGAATAAACGAGAAGTCCCTCATCGTGCATACGCTGCATTCGCTCTTTCGTATACTTCCAAACTTTTACGACACCGTTCCATTTGTAAGTTAGATTTGGCCGATTCGGATTTGGATTGATGCACGAAATCAGGCGGTATACGCGTCCATCAGGTTCCTTGAATTTATAGAACTGTTCCAGGTATTCCTCACGATGAGGCAGAAACGAGCCATTCCATGTCACTTCTCCGGTTTTCTTGTAAAAGAGAATTATATCGTGCGAAGCCCCGTATTTCTTGGATTGATTCCCGTGAGGTAGTGAACGTTTCCAGATGATTTCATTCGTGAAATTTTCTTTCCCCAAAATTGCATCGCACAGCAGCTTGAGGTAATGCGAGGCGGTCGGGTCGCAGTGGAGGTAGAGCGAGCCGGTGGATTTGAGGACGCGGCGCAGCCCGACAAGGCGCGAGGACATCATGGTGAGGTAGGCCATCATGTCGTTGCCGCCCAGAAAGGTGTAAAAAGCCTGCATCACGTCGGAGACTTTGCCGGGCGATTCGGTGACGGTGTCGTAGGCTTTCTTGGTTTCGATGTCCCAATGCCAGGTGTCTTCGAAGGCGTGAATCTGGCTGGCGGCGTCGGTGCCGTCCTTTTCGTGGAAGAAGGCGTTGTAGTTCTGCGCGGAATTGAACGGCGGGTCGAGATAAACCAAGTCCACCGTCTCGTCCTTGAGGTAACGCTGGAGAATTTCGAGGTTGTCGCCGTAATAAAGCGTGCCCATGCGTGGTTGATGGTTGAAGGTTGAGGGTTGAGAGTCAAGCCGTGGTTGAGGGTTTTTGGTTGAGCCGTCTCCGCTCCGCTTCGCCGCGCCAGGGGGTGGAAAGTTGAGAGTCAAGCGGCAAGGCGCAGCGTCACTTATCCTGTTCATCCTGTCTTTCGGGGCAAATCGTGACCGGATTGACAAGATGAACCGGATTTTAAAATGAACAAAACAAACCCACATCGCTTCAACCGCAGCGAAGGGAGATTGAAATGTCTTGGCCAGCTTGCCAGAACCGTAGATTTTCCATAGAACGTGTTCAGAGTTTTATGAACCAACCCAAGAAAGACATAATTATGAGCGCATGGTTCTGGTATGCCGTCGGCGCAGCCGTTCTCTATGGTCTGCATCAAGTTTTTACCAAAATGGCCTCTGCCGGCATCAGCGACGGCTTGGGCGGTTTCGTGGTCGAAGGAACGGCGGCATTGACGATTCTGGCTTATCTGGCGTTCCTCAAATTCGGCGGACAATGGAATCAAACTTCCTCGACTCCCGGCGTGTTCTATTCCGTGCTCACGGGAATCTGCGTGGGGGTGGGAACGCTTTTCTTTTTCCTGTTGTTTCAAAAGGGCGGTCCGCTTTCCGCCGTCCCGATGATTCTTGCCGGCGGTGCGGCCATCATGGCCATCGTTGGAATTTTCTTTTTTCGTGAACCGGCATCGTGGCCGCGTATCGTCGGCATCATCCTGTCCATCGCCGGCCTGCTGCTGTTGCGGAAGTAGGCGCAGACTCGTCACGCTAAAATAATTTTCAAACGCCAGTCGCGTCTTGATTTTCAGGTGTCGGGCGGCGAACAATTGGGCAATCCGACTGGCGATCGCTTGCTAAAAATTATCAGCCAATTGCCTTTTCCTGGCACTGAACGCGCGTCCACTCCTGCCAGCGTTCCTTTCCAGCAAAGACCGGCAGAGACCTGGTCACGGGTTCGTCCCCGGTGAGAACGAAATCGCGCTCGAACAACTCCCCGGCCTGCGCCGAGGTCATCGGATAGGGAGGCGGCTCAGGTTCTTCGCCATAAAGGAAAAAACCGGCAAGTTTTCCACTTGGACGAATCAGCTCTCGCATCCGGGTTGCGTAATCTTTCCACAGGCGCGGCGGTAGAGCGCATAAAAACGTGCGTTCATACACCACATCAAAAACGGATTTGCCAAACGGGTGCTTGAAGAAATCTCCAAGCACGACCAACTCGCCGAGTGATCCGAGCAGGTTTTTGGCGCGTTCAACGGCAACGGGTGAGAAATCAATCGCCGTTACAGACCAGCCCGCCGCGTGAAACGCCGCCACTTCGTAGGCTGAACCACAACCGGGAATCAGCGCGCGTCCCGGTTTTGTTCGCGAGAGACAGGTTTTCAATCTGTCTGGAACACCGCGGTAATCCCACGGAGTTTTTCCCGCCGCGAAACGAGTGTTCCAAAACTCCGGCCGGGACGAATCATTTGCACCTTCGGTATTCATCGGTTGTCGCACTGATGAAGCATGTGAAGAAGGATGCTTCATTTTGAATCCTGGAGCAATCACCGTGCATTGACGGTCACAACGACCAGCCAATCAACCAGCCGCCGCTTCCTTCATGATTTTAACAATCGTGGCTTCCACTTCCTGCGCCACCCCTTCCAGTTGCGGCGTATTGAACATTGCCAGCAGAGTGGTTGGCTTCAAAGTGGCCAGAATGGTTTTGCCGCCCTCCTCGTAAATGGAGATCCGGCATGGCAGTGCGGTGGAGACGCTCATGTTTTGATCGAGGACCTTCTTCGCCTGTTGCGGCTGGCAGACCTCGAAGATCAGGCATTCACGGGCGAACTCCACGCCTTTCTTCGTCATGGTTTCTTTGAGGTTGTGAACCTGCATGACGCCAAAGTGATTGGCCTGAACGGCGGTCTGCAAGGCAGCCGCAGTCTCGTTTACCGTTTTGTCCGTGGATAATTTGACCAGCATAGGTTTCCTTTCATGGTTGACAGTTCATTTCACCGGCGGGTCGTGAATGCACGATTATTTCTTGGACAGCTTGCTAATCACGACGACCAGCAGGACCACCACCACTACGCCGATCACCGTCCAAATCCACATCCCTCCGTCAGTTTGGTTTATTATAAAGTGCCTTGATAGTTCTTCATTCTGTGTCGCGTTATGGTTATTCCCCGGTCACCCGCAAGGATGGCCCATTTCTGTTTCAGCTCGCTCTTGCTTTCGTGTAAGTTCATAAGGATTTCTGTTTTGGGTGTTCACGGTTATTCGCCGCCAACGTGACGGCACCAGTTATATTGGCGCGGACTGGCTAATGTTTTTAAGGTTGTTCATTGGTTGGTGTGGTGGAGTGTGGTTCTAGTTGTAGTCAGCGGGTGGTGAATCGTTGTAACAGCAAGAGGAGAGCGGTGAGTGCCACTGCAAAGCCGACCACAAACACGCCGCGTGGCACATGCAGTAAATCCGGCAGCAGCATTTTTCCGAGATCGCCCCACTTCTCCACCGTCTTTTTCAGAGACGCGGAGAACTCGGCGAAAATCCACGAACCCGCGACCAGTCCGGCCATGCCGAAAAGCGCGTCCCAGCTTCCTTGTCCCAACGCGGCGGCAGCAGTGCCGGGGCAATAACCAATCAACGCGAAACCCGCGCCGAAGAGGAGTCCGCCGATGATGTTCGAGCCGATTCTCGTCGGCTTGATGTGCAGGTTCACTTTGGCGAAGTGGTGCAGCGCGAAGATGCCAACCATGCCGACGACGATGGCGGTGAGCATGACCTTCGCGACGGTAAAGTCCTGAAGCAGCAACTGGCCGACAAGCACATTGTATTTTCCGACGCCACCTTTCTGCAAAAGGAAGCCAAACACCAGGCCAAAAATCACTCCGGCAAAGAGTTTGGGTGCGGCGGCCACAGGCGGCGCGGGTTTCTCTGCCGATTGCTTAACTGCTTTGCCGGGGTCAATCATAGTTGTCTTAAAGTTTGAAGAGAGTCATCGCGACGGCGATCCCGCCAATAAAAAAACAAACCACTGCGATCCACGATGCCACGTTGAGTTGAAGGGTTCCGCTGATGCCGTGACCGCTGGTGCAACCCCCGGCTAGCCGCGCGCCAAAGGCCATCAGAATGCCGCCTCCGAAGGCGATCACCGCGCGCAACGCAATGCTGTCGCCAAAGCGAGCGACCCACATGGGCGGGAGCCATTCGTTGGCGAACTCGCCACCCGTCACCGCCGCAATCGAGCCTCCAGCGATGGTTGCGACGACGAAGACGAATTCCCAGTCCACGCACGGCGGGTTGTCTTTGAAGTAAGCGAGCGACTCGGTATGGCGTTTCGCAAAAAGTTTTCCGATGAAACCTGACACTTGCGCATAGAAGGACGACGCGCCGATTGGGCTGTCCGAAAAATAGAAGGTCAGCCAGGAGAGCACTCCAATTCCCGCGCCAACAACATAGGGTGACCAGGCCGGCCCTGGATAATTGAGCGCGTTCACGCCTGGCTCCGCCGCAACCGCAGCGCGCATGGGCAGGAGAGCAAGGCTGCCAATGAGATAAACAGCACGCTTTGGAATCAATCGGCCAACAGTGTGCGTGTTCGCGCGCGCGTTCATTTCTCCGTTTTCTTCTCGATCTCTTTTTCGACTGGGTAGCCCGCTTTCTTCCATGCTTGCCAGCTTCCAGGGACGTTACAGACGCAGCCGAACCCTTCCTGTTTCAAAATGCTCGTCGCAATGCTCGCGCGATAGCCGCTGTCGCAATACACCGCCGTCGGCTTGCTCTTATCAAGTTCGCCGAGGTGCTCGCGCAGTTCGCCCAGGAAGATATGGCGGGCATTGGGGATGTGGCCGCCTTTCCATTCGTCCGGCGAGCGCACGTCCAGAATCTGCAATTTTTTCCCCGCGCGTTTGATTTCATGCACGGTCATTTGCCCGACCTCCTCCAGCGGCAGGCCGGCGTTATCCCACGCCCTCATTCCGCCGACGAGGTAGCCGGCGAACTTCGTGTAACCGGTGCGGAGAAAGAGACGGACGATTTCATTGAGCTTATCGTCGGACTCCAAGACCAGAAGGATCGGCTGCTCGGGATCCAGCAGCCAGCCAGCCCAAATGGAGAGCATCGGCGAGCCACCAATGTTGAGCGCGC
>DAIRTX010000100.1:0-12119 GCA_036803685.1 Verrucomicrobiota bacterium
CTTGGAAACAATCGTTCATTCGGAGCCTCCTCACGTCGGCTGCTACTTCTTTAACGGGCTACAAAACTTTGTCCCACGTGGGACAAAGTTTTGTAAACAACCTGTGGCTGAATAACTTGCTCTGAGATCAATTATTTTGCCCGCGGAGTTCCGCCTGTATCAGACCTTCGGCGTGGCACGCCGCGCTTTCCAAGCGGCGGACCATTGGCGCAACACGGCCACAAACTTTTCGTCCAGCCGGCGATTGAACACTCCCACAAATGACCAGCCCCGTTGCACGGCAATCCGCAGCGACCAGATAAACAGCACCACCGAAAGGATCTCATTGAACCATGAATCCAGTCGCCATTGTCCTTTCCAAATCCACATCACGTTTTTGTTGAACGGCCCGAAGTAATAAATGGGCCACAGGTCATCGGGATCCGGTCCGCGCGAACCCGCGAAGTCGCACAGCAGGTGCAGATGGAACACCAGCAACGCCAGCAACAGCACCCGCCAGCGGCTACGGGCAAAGCAGGCCATCAACACCGCAATCGCAATCCCACCATAAATGCCGTGCAACAGAAAATGATGGTAATGCTCGTAGTACAGCGTTCCCCGATAGCCCAACGCCCGGGTAACGACATCCGGGATCAATCCGAGGCCGTCCACATCCGGCAGGATACCGGCCAGGGTGACGAGCCGGCAATCGCGCGAGTTGTCGGTCGTTTTGGCCGCAATCACCCAGCTCATGAAGAGGTGCGTTGCCGGAGACATGCGCTTTATTTACCGGTGGCGGAAGACGGGAGCAAGAAAGCAGAAAGGAAACATCCAACATCGAACATCGAACGCCCAACATCCAATAAATGGATAATCCCCCTAAGCCACCTCGAGCAAAACCTTGGGATGCCGGGTGGCGATCTTCAACAGCACCCGAGCCGGACCGGTCGGTTGCCGGCGGCCTTGCTCCCAGTTTTGCAGCGTGTCGGCGCTGATGCCCAAAACATCCGCAAATTTTGACTGGGACAGGCCGAGTTTGCCCCGGACTTTCACAATGTCATTCTTGGGATCAATTTTGAAAACTCGCGAGGGCTTCGCCGCCCCGCGCTTGATTTGATCCGCTTCGCGCAGGCTTTGCTTCAATGCTTCAAACAGTTCTTTTTTCATGACCGGCCGACTTTACCACAAATCCCATCGGGGCTCTATACGCCATTGGCGGATACTGTCAATTGGTTTTTAAGGTGCCAAATTGGAACCTTAAAGAAGCAAATTCCCCTTCGGGAAATGGGGTCTCGCGGAGCTCGCCCCTCCGAGTGATTGTTTGGCTTCGCTATTTTGTATCTCGGTTTAAATCCGTGTTCATCCGTGTCCATCCGTGGTTGCCATCTTCCATCTTCGCTTCCCGTTAAATCGGCAGCTTGTCTTTTTTACGATAGGCCAGGCCCTGGAAGGTCGCGACCAAATCTCCCTGATCGTCCTTCACTTCGACGACATACGACCCGATTTTGAAGTTCTTGGACACTTCCCGGGCCTCGGCCCAAAGGGTGCCGGTGGCGGCGGCTTTCATGAAGGTGATGCTCACGTTGATGGCCACGGCCACGGTGCCGTGCGAATTTGCCGCCGCGGCGAAGGCATAATCCGCCAGCGTGAATATCGCCCCGCCTTGAATCGTATTCAGTCCGTTCAAATGGTGCGGATGCAAAACCATTTTGGCCGTCGCGTGTCCGGGCGAGACGGACAACAATTCGACGTTCGCGCGCTCGGCAAAGCGGTCGTTCTTGAGGCATCGTTTAATATCTTCCATGTCCGTTTAACTTTTCGATCGCTTGGGCAAGCCGGAACCACCCACAACGTTGATCCCCTGTTTTTGCAAAATCCGGATGGCGGCGTCCGGGTCGTCAAAGCAGAATACGAGCACGCCTTTGTTCTCCCGCCTGACGGTGAAGCCGTAGGCGTATTTCACGTTGATGCCCGTGCCATCGAGCGCGTCGAGGATGGCGGCCAGGCCGCCGGGACGGTCGGGCACTTCGAGCACAACCACTTTCGTGACCTTCACCGCAAAGCCGTTGCGTTGGAGCAGCCGCCGCGCCTTGTCGGAATCCTCCACGACGAGGCGCAGAATGCCGAACTCGCGGGTGTCGGCCAGCGAGAAGGTCTGGATGCTGATGCCGGCTTTCGCCAGGAGCCGGCAAGGCTCGCTGAGCGCGCCCGGCTTGTTTTCCAGGAAGACGGAGAGTTGTTTTAATTTCATGCGCTTGCCTTTCTCATTTCGGTTGCGATCCTACAGTATTCGTTTGTCAATCACCCGCCTGGCCTTGCCTTCGCTGCGCTGAATCGTGCGCGGCGCGACGAGCTTCAGCGTGGGACGCAGGCCGGTGATGCCTTCGATGGAGTGCGCGAGCTGCTTCTGCAACTGCTCCAGGCCGCCCACCGTGTCGCTGAGCGCTTCGTTGGTAACCTCCACCTGCACTTCCAGCGTGTCGAGTCCCTTCTGACGGTCCACGATGATCTGATAATGCGGCAGCGTGCCTTCCACCTTGAGCAGCGCGGCTTCGATCTGCGACGGGAACAGGTTCACCCCGCGGATGATGAGCATGTCGTCGCTGCGCCGCCCAATGCGGCGGATGCGGCGGAGCGTGCGCCCGCAGGCACAGCGGGCCGGTTCGAGCGAGGTGATGTCGCGCGTGCGGTAGCGGATCATCGGCATGGCACGTTTGCAAAGCGTCGTCAGCACCAGTTCGCCTTCCGTGCCGTCCGGCAGCGGTTCGTGGGTCTTCAGGTCAATGATCTCCGGGTAGAACATGTCCTCGAAAATATGCGGGCCGGCCTGGTGCGTGCATTCCATCGCCACACCCGGACCGACGATCTCGGACAGGCCGTAGATGTCATAAGCCTTGATGCCGCTCCCGGCTTCGATGCGCTCGCGCATGTTCTCGGTCCACGGCTCGGCGCCGAAGACGCCGATGCTCAACGGCATCTCCTTGATGTCCATGCCCAGTTCGGCGGCGCGTTCGATGAGGTGCAGGAAATAGCTTGGCGTGCAGCAGATGACCGTGACGCCGAAATCTTTCAGAATCATGATTTGGCGGTCGGTGTTGCCGCCGGAGATGGGAATGACACTCGCGCCGAGCGCTTCCGCGCCGTAGTGCGCGCCCAGGCCGCCGGTGAACAAGCCATAGCCGTAGGCATTTTGAACGATGTCCCCGCTGTGCACGCCGCACGCGGCGAAGCTGCGGACCATCGCCCGCGTCCAGTCGTCGAGGTCTTCCTTCGTGTAAGCCACGACGATGGGTTTGCCCGTGGTGCCGCTCGAAGCGTGGAAGCGCACGATTTCCTGAAGTGGACTGGCGGCCAGACCGTACGGATAGGTGTCGCGCAAGTCCGTCTTTACCGTGAACGGCAGCTTGACGATGTCATCCATCGTGCGCAGGTCGCCGGGCTTGAGCTTGCGTTCGTCCATGCGTTTGCGGAACAACGCGACATTGTCGTAGGCGCGCTGCACGATGAATTTGAGGCGGGTGAATTGCACGTCCCGCAACTGCGCCAGGGGCAGGAAATCGGCCGCGCTGGCGGGGTGCATGGGGGGAATTTCGCGATTCTTGATCATAACAAGTTTGGAGAACTCTCGACGCCGGGCGCAAATCCGCCGGGCTGGTTGGCAATAGGCGGACAAACATCGAACATCGAACGCCGAACACCGAACCGATTGGTGCCGGTTTCATTCGATGTTCGATGTTCGATGTTCATTATTTCACTTCCCCGGGCTTTGGCTGGCGCGGCCGCTCAGGAAAGCCTGCTGGTTGTGCTCGAAAAACTCCGGTCGGAAAGCCTCGCGCAACGCTTCGAGCCACCCGGCTTCCGGCAACGGCAAATGCACGCTCAACGCGCCGAGCAGCGCCACGTTCAGTGTTTTCTTGTTCGGCAGTTTGCCGACATCGACCGCGTCCGGCGTGATCAACTTCCCGTTGGGTTTGAGATAATGTTTGTGCGGTTCCACCTGCGTCGGTTCGAGCACGAGCAGATAATCCGCCTCGCCCGGCGGCACCATGGGGCTGAGCACGGTCTGGCCAAAACGCACGTCGCTGGTGACCGAACCGCCGCGCTGGCTCATGCCTTTGATCTCGCTTTTCTTCACGTCAAAGCCGGCGCGCAACGCCACGTCGGCCAGAATGTCCGACGCCTTGAGCACTCCCTGGCCGCCGAGCCCGGCCACCACCACGTTGGTCAGCCGGCCGTGCATGGGGCCTCCTTCTTTTCGCACTCGCTCTGTTCCAGTTCGCGCAGCCGTTTGACGATGAGAATGCACGGCCGCCGGGCAATGATCACGCACAGTTCCCGGCTCGCGAGGCATTCGTCCAAAGTGCGCTCGAACTCGTTCGAACCGACGCGCGGCTCGACCACATGCACCCGCTTCACGCCGAGTGAACGGGCCAGGTCTTCGAGCACGAGTTTGTTCGTGGGCTGGTGGTCGAGCTTCCGGCCGGTCCCGGGATGTTCCTGGTGGCCGGTCATGGCCGTGGTGGCATTGTCCAGAATGATGAGCACGTGTCCTTCGGTCGGCGGATTGTAAATCATCTCCACCAAACCGCTGATGCCACTGTGCACAAACGTGCTGTCGCCAATGACACTGACCACGCGCCGCGCCTGCTCCGGCGGCAACACATGACGCAAGCCCAGCCCCACGCCGAGGCTCGCCCCCATGCAAACGCAGGAATCCATGGCCTCAAAGGGTTTCAGCACGCCCAGCGTGTAACAGCCGATGTCGCCGGCCACAATGCAATCGCGCTTGCGCAACGCCTCGAAAACCAGGCGGTACTGGCAGCCGTCGCACAGTTGCGGCGGCTTGCCCGGCGGCTGCGCCGGCTCGGGGCTGGTGTCGTTGTTGAGGATGCGCCGCACGCGGGGCACATTCAACTCGCCAAAACGATACATCTCCGCCTTGCCTTCAACCGCAATGCCCGCCGCGCGGATGGCGTCCACAAGGTACGGATCGCCTTCCTCGATCACCACGCACCGGTCCACGCCCTGTGCAAACGCCGCAATTTTCTTCATCGGCAGCGGATAGGTGAAACCGAGCTTCAGCACGCTCGCTTCCGGCGCGGCTTCGCGGGCGTGCATGAAGGAAATGCCCGAGGTGATGATCCCCAGTTTCTTCTCGCCGGGGGCAACGCGGTTGAGGGAACAGGTTTCATTCCACTCCCCGATTTCGGCCAGCTTCTGCCGCAGCCGCCGGTGCGCCGGGCGGGCGTAGGCTGGAATCATCACGCGGCCGCGAATGTCGCGCTCAAAACGCGGCGGCTTGGGTGCGCCGTTCGGGCCGCGCGGCTGAACGATCGTGTAACTGTGACAGACCCGCGTGGTGGCGCGCAATATCACCGGCAGCTTCCACCGCTCGGAAATCTCGAACGTGGCAAACAGAAAATCGTAGGCTTCCTGCGAATCCGAAGGTTCGAGCATCGGCACTCCGGCCGCCACCGCGTACCGGCGGTTGTCCTGCTCGTTCTGGCTCGACGCCATGCCGGGATCGTCCGCAGAAATGACAACCAGTCCGCCCGAGACGCCGGTGTAGGCCGCGGTGAACAGCGGGTCGGCGGCGACGTTGAGGCCGACGTGTTTCATGGTGACGATGGCGCGCGCGCCGGCGAAAGCGACGCCCAGCCCCACTTCCAGCGCGACTTTTTCATTGGGCGACCATTGGCCGCGCCCGCCCAGTTCGGAGAAGCGTTCGAGGATTTCGGTGGAGGGGGTGCCGGGGTAACCGGCGCCGAGCGCCACACCGGCGTCACGCGCAGCCAGCGCAATGGCTTCGTTGCCACTCAAGAGTTGTCGTCTGGCTGAAGGCATTTAATTTGCGGGTTCTCAGAATTTACATCCGGCTGGATGACACGCCGTCGAGTGCAACAAAATGCTCCAGCGATGACAAGCCAGCTTTTGCGGATTTACACCCATCGGTTGGCCTGGTCCAAAAATCACTGCAATGTATCTTTTTCATTATTAAGGCTTCTTTCTGGAAAAAAACGCTCAGAAAGCTGGACTCATGGTATATCGCTTCTAAAATTTCCGCAATCGCGCGAGTCAGGATTCGGCTGCCTCCATTGGAATCGGCGAACGGCGGCCGGGACGGGCGCGGGAGTTGGTGATGGTTAAACGCAAGCATCAGAATAGGAGAACTGAATTATGTTAGGCATCGAAGATAAATGGGTTGCGCTGGCTTACCTGCTTTGCATCGGCAGCACGCTGCTGTGCGTGGTGTACGGTTGGCTCAACTGGAACCGCGGTGAGGATGTGATTAAACATGAAGACGTCCGCTGGGCTGCTGAAGAGGACAAGGCGGAAGAGAAACTCTGACTTCCAGGACCGCCCCGCAAGCATGAATTCAAACTGAACCGGAGGGAATTATGTTTTTTGCCGAAGTCAATCTGCTCGAAATCATCGTCGTCCTGCTTTACGTGTTTGCCACCGCCTACCTGGGTTACCTGGGCTATCGCGGCACGAAGACAACATCCGATTACCTCGTAGCCGGACGCAAAGTGCACCCGTTTGTCATGTCGTTGAGTTACGGGGCGACCTTCATCTCCACCAGCGCCATCGTGGGTTTCGGCGGCGTGGCGGGCTTGTTCGGCATGAGCCTGCTGTGGCTGACCTTCTGCAACATCTTCGTCGGCATCTTCATCGCATTCATCTTTCTCGGAGAACCGACGCGGCGCATCGGCCACCGGCTGGACGCGCACACGTTTCCGGAACTGCTGGGCCGGCGCTATCAGAGCACGTTCATCCAGGTGTTTGCCGGCCTGGTCATCGCGCTGTTCATGCCGCTGTACGGCGCGGCGGTGTTGATTGGCGGGACGGAGTTCATCACCACGTCGTTCGGGATGGACTACAACGCCGCGCTGCTGATTTTTGCGGTGCTGGTGGCCACCTATGTCTTCTTCGGCGGCCTCAAAGGCGTGATGTACACCGACGCCTTGCAGGGCGTGATCATGTTTGCCGGCATGGCCATCCTGATTGTTTACACCTACGTCAAAGTCGGCGGGGTGGTCGACGGACATCAAATGTTGAGCGATTTGAAAGACCTCACGCCGCCGGCGCTCACGGCGATCGGCCATCAAGGCTGGACAGCAATGTCGCAGTTCGGGTTTGGCGAGACGAAATACAATCTCTGGTGGATCGTCGTTTCCACCATCGTCATGGGGGTAGGGATCGGTGTGCTGGCGCAACCGCAACTGGCGGTGCGCTTCATGACCGTGAAAAGCAAACGGGAGTTGAACCGCGCTGTCGGCATCGGCGGCGTGTTCATCCTCGCCATGACGGGCGTGGCATTCACAACCGGCGCGCTGTCGAACGCGTACTTCGCTCTGCACGGACCGCTGTTTCAAGGGCGCGTGCTCAAGATGGTAAATGCTGACAAGCAGCACGCATTCCTGCAGGTGATGAAGAAGGTCCCGTCCGGTGAGTGGATGGATGCCATTAAGGAAACCAGCAAGGATGGCAAGGCGCTGACCAATTATGTCGCCGCCGTGAAAACCGATGGTGATGGCAAATGGCTTTCCGTGGCCAAGTCCACCAACGAACTTGGCGTTGTACGCGAAGGTGTCGTGATTCCTGCGGTGTTGGACAAGGAACAGCCGTTTCTGCCCGACGCCGTCGGGCCGAACCAGCCGGCCCAAGGCCGCAGTATTTCCATTGTCTATGCCAAGGGCAACTCCGACCAGATCATTCCCACCTACATCAGCCTGGCCATGCCGAAGTGGTTCGGCCTGGTGTTCCTGCTCACCCTGCTGGCGGCGGCCATGAGCACGCTGTCCAGCCAGTTCCACACGCTCGGGACCGCCGCCGGGCGCGACGTATTCGAGAAGCTTTTCGCCGGAAAGCCCGGCGGCAACTCGAACCGCACGATTTATATCGTCCGCATCGCGATTCTCCTGGGTCTGGTGCTGGCGGTGGCAGTGGGTTACTACGCGAAGAAGGAGCAGGCGGTGGTGAGCATTATCGCCCGGGCCACGGCGATTTTCTTTGGACTGTGCGCGTCCACTTTCCTGCCGGCGTTCGTGGGCGGAATTTATTCGCGTCGGATGACGAAGGCCGGCGCGATTGCCTCGATGTTGGTGGGCTTCTGCGTGTCCACCTTCTGGCTCGCGTTCGTGAAGGTGCCGGAATGCACGGTCATCGGGCTGGTCAAGAAGAGCATCCTTGCCACCGCGCCGAACTGGCCGGTGGTGGATCCGCTGTTCATCGCCCTGCCGCTGTCATTGCTGACGGTGGTGGTGGTAAGTTCGTTCACGCGAAAGTCGGATGAAGCGCACCTGGACATTTGTTTCTCCTCCAACAAAAAGAACAACGAAACGAAAATCTGAATTCTTCTTTCATCAACAAAACATTGAAAACCACATGAAAAAATCGGTTCTGAAACTAGTCATCGGCATCGCTGTATTCACTGCAACGTCTGCCATCATCCAGGCCCAAACCAACGCCACACCCCCGGCGGTGCCAGCGCCGACCGCCTACGACCAGTGGGAGAAAGGGGCCAAGAACCCAACGGATTGGTTCACTTGGGGCGGCGACGTGCGGTTTCGCAATGAGTATTACAATAATGCCGCCACCTTGAACGATGGCGCCGCCCGCCACGAGCAGGACTATTTCCGGTTCCGGGAACGGATCTGGTTTTCCGTCATGCCCGTGACCAACTTGAGCGTGAACGCGCGTTTCGCGGGAGAACAACGCGAATGGATGAAGCCGTCCTCTTCCGCTCAATATGGGCCCCGGTCGGGTTTCGAAGAGCGTTACGGCATCCTGGACAACGCCTACGTAAAATGGAGCAACATCGGCGGTGTGCCGCTTTCCCTCTCGGCCGGACGCCAGGACGTCCAGTTTGGCGAACCCATGAACTGGTGGCTGGTCGGCGACGGCACGCCCAATGACGGGTCGTGGACCTTTTTCCTGGACAGCATCCGCGCCGCTTATGACGCGAAGGAGATCCAGACAAAGGTTGATGTCGTTTACATTTATCAAAATGCCAGGCCCGATGAGTGGATTCCCACCCTCGGCCGTTCCGGCGACAGCGGCCCCGCGCCTTACAACCTGACCGAACAGAACGAGCAGGGCGTCATTCTGTACCTGTCCAATAAATCCGTGAAGGACATGCAAATTGACGGCTACTTCATCTACAAACGCGACAGCAAGGAGTATTCCAACGGCGACAATGCAGACATTTACACCTTGGGCGCCAAAATTTCCGGCACGCCCGCCACACACTTGGCCTACTCGATCGAAGGCGCGTACCAGTTCGGCAGCAAACAGGACGCCATGATCGGGGCCGCTTACATCAATTCCCCGACCGACTGGCGCCAAATCAACGCTTACGGTGCCAATGGCAAACTGACCTATTTGGTCAAGGATAAATACGACAACCAAGTCAGTCTGGTCGGGGAATTCTTGTCCGGTGACGACCCGAATTCAAAGGGCACGGACGAAATGTTCGACATCCTGTGGGGACGCTATCCGCGGTGGAGCGAGATGTATATTTTTTCCTACGGCGCCGAGACCAGCAAAAAGGTCGGCCAAATGAACAACATTATCCGGTTCGGTCCCAACTGGACTTGCACACCCGCCAAGAACACGACTTTCAGCGCCACCTATAACGCGATGTTCGCCCCGGTGGATACGCCGACGCGCGCAGCCAGTCCCACGTTGTTCAGCAATGACGGCAATTTCCGCGGCCATTATCTGCAGACTGTCCTGAAACACAAATTCAACGACCACGTCAGCGCCCATCTCTGGAGCGAATTCGTCTGGCAGGGCGATTACTACAGCCACAGAGACCTGATGACCTTCCTGCGCGCCGAAATATTGTTGACTTTTTAAACCCGCATCGAAACGATGCCCGGGCATTCGCGGGCGCTGCGTGGTTCCTCCGCAGCGTCCGCGATGACCGTCAGACCACCATGTTCCGGGATCAAGCCATCGAAACCATCCGGCGTTCCGAACTCGAACGTCTTCAGCTTAAACGCCTGCAGGACACCGTCCGCTGCTTGGCCGGGCGCGTGCCGTTCTACCAGCAGAAATTCGCCGAACTGGGTGTGAAGCCGGAGGACATCCGGTCGCTCGCCGACCTGCGCCGCCTGCCCTTTACCAACAGCGCCGACTTGCGTGCGAATTATCCCACCGGCCTGCTCGCAGTGCCCTACGACGACACGCTTCGCCTGCATACCTCCAGCGGCACGACCGGCAAACCCAAGGCGCTATTCTTCTCGCGTCAGGACGTGGACAACGCCGCCGAACTGTGCGCGCGGTCCTTTGTCATGACCGGTGTCACGAAAAAGGACGTGTTCCAGAACATGATGACCTACGGCATGTTCACCGGCGCGCTGGTCGCACACTACGGCGCGGAGAAAGTCGGCTGCCTCGTCATCCCCGCCGGACCGGGCAATTCCGAGCGGCAGTTGATGCTGATGCAGGATTTTCGGACGACGTTCATCCACCTCACGCCCAGCTACGCGCTCTACCTCGCGACCTTCCTCGAAAAACACGGCGTTGACCCGCGGCGCGATCTCGCGTTGCGCAAGGCATTTGTCGGCGCCGAGCCGTACACCGAGGAAACCTGTCGCAAAATCGAGCAGGGCCTTGGCCTTGACGTTTACAACTCCTACGGCCTTTCGGAAATGAACGGCCCGGGTGTGGCGTTCGAGTGCGGGCAAAAGCACGGCCTGCATCTGTGGGAGGACCATTTCCTCATCGAGATCATTGACCCGCAGACCGGCGAACCGGTGCGCGATGGCGAGGCCGGAGAACTGGTGATGACGACGCTCTGCCGCGAAGCCATGCCCCTGCTCCGTTACCGCACCCGCGACATCACTTCAATCATCACCAAGCCCTGCCCCTGCGGGCGCACGCATCGCCGCCTGAACCGCATCACCGGCCGTTCGGACGACATGCTCATCGTGCGCGGCGTGAACATCTACCCGCAGCAGATCGAGCGCGTCCTGATGGCGCAGTCTGGTGTTGGCAGAAATTATCTGATCGCGCTGGAGGGCCTCGACGAGATGACGGTCAAGGTGGAACTGGCAGAAGCCGGTTTCGAGGGACAGGTGGAGCAGCTCATGAAATTGCAGAACCATCTGGCCGAGAAATTGCGCGCGGAAATCCTCATCAAACCACAAGTCCAGCTCCTGCCGCCCGGCTCGCTGCCGGTGAGTGAAGGCAAGGCCAAACGCGTGATCGACAACCGCAAGCTGTGAAACAACCGGATGAAAATGAACCGCAACGTTGTAGCGCAGGCTTTCCAGTCCCGCATTGCGGGATTCCGGGACATTCCTGTCCCGTGTTGGCGCGATGACGGCAAGGGTTGGGCTGCTCGAATTGGGGACTGGAAAGTCCCCAAAACCCGCAGACAGGAATGTCTGCGCTACGCGGTTTTGGGCAACCGGTCAGTTGCGTTCTCTCTCGCCCCACGAGGAACGAGCGGGGAGAGAGCCGGAGAGAGGGGCATCTTGACAAACGCGCCTCCTCTCCCCCGACCCTCTCCTCCGCTTTGCGGAAGAGAGGGAGAAAAATAGCGCTGTGTGTCTCAGCTTAAATTCCAAGAAAGGAATCTCAAATGAACGACGTCAAACTGGTGGCTGCTTTTGCCGAGAACAAACCCGGGCAGGTCGCCCACTTCACCAAAATCCTCGCCAACGCCAACATCAACATCCGCTGGCTTGCCGTGGCCAGCACCGGCCCGTTCGGCGTGATGAAGTTCCTGGTCAGCGATCCGGAGATGGCCTACCAGGCCCTCAAACACGAAGGCTTCGTCGCCAAACTGGTGGACGCGCTCGCCATTGAAGTCCCGGACAAGCCCGGCGGATTGCATGCCGTGGCCGATTGCCTGGCCAGCCACAACATCAACCTCGACAACGCCTCCGGTTTCATCGCCAACAACCGCGCCATCATGGTCCTCGAAGTCCCCGACGTGGCCAAGGCCCGCGACGTCCTGCAAAAGCAGGGCTTTCGCGTGTTGGCGCAAAAGGAACTGCCGGTCTTCAAGCAGGGACTGAAAAAGTTGGGGAAATGGTAGGGCGGCGCTGCTGCGCCGCCGGGTATGATGGCCGCGCAGCAGAGACTGTCTCAAAAGTTTTTATTGGATGGGGGCGAAGGCAAAGGGG
>DAIRTX010000101.1:0-12097 GCA_036803685.1 Verrucomicrobiota bacterium
GGAATTTCCGGTCGCGTCCCTGTTTCGCCGAGCCGCCGGCGGAATCACCTTCGACGATGAACAATTCGGTGTTCGCCGGATCGCGGTCGGAGCAGTCCGCCAGTTTGCCGGGCAAACCGCCGCCGGTGAGCGCGCCTTTGCGGACCGTCTCGCGCGCCTTGCGGGCGGCCTCGCGCGCCCGGGCGGCCAACAGGCCTTTCTCAATGATTTTCTTGGCCACGCCGGGATTCGCGTCGAAGTGCGTCATCAACCCGTCGTAAATAATGGACGAAACAATGCCGTCAATTTCCGTGTTCACCAGCTTCACCTTCGTCTGCGATTCGAAGCGCGGGTTCGGCAGCTTGACGCTGAGCACGCACACCAGACCTTCGCGGACGTCATCGCCGGAAATCGCCGGGTCCTTTTCCTTCAGCAGATTGTTCTGCTTGGCATATTGGTTGATGGCGCGGGTCAGCGCGGAGCGGAAGCCGGTGAGGTGCGTGCCGCCGTCGGTATTGGCAATGGAGTTGGCGAAGCAGAGAATCTGGTCGCTGTAGCTGTCGGTGTATTGCAAGACGCAATCCACAAACACGTCTTCGTCCTTGCCGTCAATTTTGCTGGGCCGTTTGCCCGCGATCATGATGGGCTTGGGATGCAACGGCTGCTTGCTCCGACCGAGCTGGCGGACAAACTGTTCGATGCCGTCGCGGTAAAAAAATGTCTCCGTCTTCTCGTCGCGCTCGTCCTTGAGCACGATTTCGATGCCCGGATTCAAAAACGCCAGTTCGCGCAGGCGGTTCGCCAGGATGTCGAACTTGAACTCGACGGTGAGGGTGAAAATCGTCGGGTCGGGTTTGAACGTGATCAAGGTGCCCGTCTTTTTTGATTTGCCGATGACTTCGAGTTTCTGCGTCGTTTTGCCGCGCTCGAATTCCATCGAATAAACTTTTTCGTCGCGCGAGACCTCGACCTTGAACCAGTCGGAAAGCGCATTGACACATTTCGCGCCGACGCCGTGCAGGCCGCCGGAATACTTGTAGGCACCCTGGCCGAATTTTCCGCCCGCGTGCAAATTCGTCAGCACCAGTTCGACGGCGGGCATCTTCCACTTCGGGTGCATATCCACCGGAATGCCGCGTCCGTCATCCCGGATCGAAACCGAGCCGTCCACGTGAATCGTCACTTCGATTTTGTTGCAATAACCTGCCAGATGTTCGTCAATCGAGTTGTCGAGCACCTCGAACACGCTGTGATGCAGACCGCGCTCGTCCGGATCGCCAATATACATGCCGGGCCGCTTGCGAACGGCTTCCAGACCTTCGAGTTTATCTATTTTTGAAGCGTCGTATTTATCGGTCGCAGACGATCTGGTTTTGCTGGTTTCTTCGGCTATATCTTCTTTGGTTTTCGGCATAAAAAGCTCACTTTTACGGTCGTTTTGACCGGGTCCGTGAAAGCTTAAAAAGAATAGAAAAATCGGCACTTTAACACAACCTTTATTTGGTCAAAAAAACGCCCAAAAACACAATGAATTGTGGCCATGCCGGCCAGCTTATGCCGTATATTGTGGCGTCCCCAAATCGTGCCGGTTGCCAGTTTCAGAGAAAAATGGTGCCGGGTTTTGCCATCGTTTTGCCCTGAATCCGCTTGCATTGCCGTGCCGCAACTTTAGTTTCCGCGCATGGCTTTTTCCGAAAAGCAGAATGAAATTTTGAAGCCCGTCGAAAACGCGCCGCATCCCGACCCGTTTGTCCGCCGCCACATCGGCCCGCGTCCTGCCGACGCCGGCGAAATGCTCAAGCAACTCGGCTACGCGAGCCTTGACGCAATGATTGACGACGCCGTTCCAAAACCGATTCGACTCGCGCGGCCGCTTCAACTTCCCGCCGCCCGCAGCGAACAGGAAGTCCTCAATGCGCTGAAAAAAATCGCGGCGCAAAACCAGGTGTTCCGTTCCTACATCGGCATGGGCTATTACGATTGCATCACACCGGCGGTTATTCAGCGCAACGTTTTGGAAAACCCCGGCTGGTACACGCAATACACGCCTTATCAGGCCGAAATTTCCCAGGGCCGGCTCGAAGCGCTCCTGAATTTCCAGACGATGGTCGCCGATCTCACCGGCCTCGACATCGCCAATGCGTCGCTGCTTGACGAAGCCACCGCCGCCGCCGAAGCGATGACGATGTGTCACGCGCTCAAGGACGGACGAAACATTTTCTTCATCTCGCAGAGTTGTCATCCGCAAAACATCGAAGTTGTCCGGACGCGCGCCAAAGCTCTCGGCATCGAAGTTGTCGTGGGCGATCACGAGAGTTTTAAGTTCAACAACAAAGTTTTCGGTGCGCTGGTGCAATATCCCGACACGTTTGGCGCGATTCACGACTTTGCGCCATTTGTCGAAAAAGCCCACGTTGCTGGGGCGATGGTCACAGTTGCCACTGATTTGCTGGCACTCACATTATTGAAGCCGCCGGGGGAATTCAGCGCGGACATCGCCATCGGCAGCGCGCAACGCTTCGGCGTGCCGCTGGGCTACGGCGGCCCGCACGCGGCGTTCTTCGCCACGCGCGACCAGTTCAAACGCAGCATGCCCGGACGCATCGTCGGCGTTTCCAAGGATTCGCGCGGCAGACCCGCTTTGCGCCTCGCGCTGCAAACCCGCGAACAACACATCCGGCGCGAGAAGGCCACGAGCAACATCTGCACCGCGCAGGCGTTGCTGGCGAACATGGCGTCCATGTATGCCGTTTATCACGGGCCGGAAGGCTTGAAGAAAATCGCGCAGCGGATTCACGCCCTGACCGGAATTCTTGCCGTCGGCTTGGAAAAGCTGGGTTACAACGTGCTGCCGGCGTCCCGCCGGCAGAATAATTCAAAAGATCAGAACTGCCAGCAGGATGCTGGCAGCACGTTTTTTGACACGATCCGCATCGAACTCGGCCAAAAGCCGGCATCGGACATTCTCAAAACTGCCGAGGCGCACCGGATAAATTTTCGCGAAATTGACGACCACACAATCGGCATCTCGCTCGATGAAACGACCAGTGAAAGTGATGTGGTTGAAATCTGGCAGGTTTTCAAGGGTAACAAGGCCATAGGTTTCACCGTGTCGGATGTAGCGCAGGCATTCTTGCCTGCGGGTTCTGGCGACTTTCCAGTCGCCAGTTCCAAAAAGTCCGGACAAGAATGTCCGGAGAACCGGCAGACAGGAATGTCTGCCCCACCTGCCCGCACCTCAGCCTTTCTTACCCACCGGGTCTTTAACTCGTACCACAGCGAAACTGAAATGCTCCGCTACATCAAGCGGCTGGAATCGCGCGACCTGTCGCTGACGGCCTCGATGATTCCGCTCGGTTCCTGCACGATGAAGCTGAACGCCGCCTTTGAAATGCTTCCCATTTCGTGGCCGGAGTTTGCAAAGCTTCATCCATTCGCGCCGTTGAAGCAGGCGCGCGGTTACCAAATCCTTTTCCAAAACCTCGAAGATTGGCTCGCGGAAATCACCGGCTTTGCTGGAATCTCATTGCAGCCCAACGCCGGTTCACAGGGCGAATACGCCGGCCAGCTCGTCATTCGCGCTTATCACGAAAGCCGCGGCGAAGCGCACCGCAACGTCTGCCTCATTCCCGCCTCCGCGCACGGCACGAACCCCGCCAGTGCTGTCATGGCCGGGCTGAAAGTCGTTGCCGTCGCCTGCGACAAGAACGGGAACATTGACGTTGCTGATTTGCGCGCCAAGGCCGAGTCGCACAAAGCCGACCTCGCCTGCCTGATGGTCACGTATCCGTCCACGCACGGCGTGTTTGAGGAGACGATCAAGGAGATTTGCGAAATCATCCACGCCAACGGCGGACAGGTTTACATGGACGGTGCGAACATGAACGCACAGGTCGGTTTGTGCCGTCCGGCGGACATCGGCGCGGACGTGTGCCATTTGAACCTGCACAAGACGTTTTGCATTCCGCACGGCGGCGGCGGGCCGGGCGTCGGGCCGATCGGCGTGGCCAAACATCTTGTGCCGTTCCTGCCGGGACAAAGCGTTGTTGGAGTTCACGCTCTCGCCTCGGCGACCTGTCTCGGCGAAACAATGCGAAGACGGAAGCCTCCGGCGCAGCCTGGGTCAGCGTGTTCGGGTGGCGGTGGCAACCTAAAGGTTGAACTCCAACACATCGGTCCGGTCAGCGCTGCGCCGTGGGGCAGTGCGAACATGCTGCCGATTTCCTGGGCTTACATTGCCGCGATGGGCCCGGACGGCCTGACTGAAGCCACGAAGTTTGCGATTCTGAACGCCAACTATATCGCCAAACGCATGGAAAATTATTTCCCGGTGCTGTATCGCGGGCGCAAAGGTCTGGTCGCGCACGAGTGCATCCTTGATTTGCGCCAGTTCAAAAGCGTCACCGCCGAGGACGTGGCGAAGCGGCTGATGGATTACGGCTTTCACGCGCCGACGCTCTCGTGGCCGGTCGCCGGCACGCTGATGGTCGAGCCGACGGAAAGCGAATCGAAGTCCGAGTTGGATCGTTATTGTGACGCGATGATTGCCATTCACGCCGAAATTATCGCCATCGAATCCGGCGCGGCGGATCGGCAGAACAACCTGCTGAAGAACGCGCCGCACACGGCGGATATGATTGCGGCGGACAATTGGACCCGGCCCTATTCGCGCGAACAGGCGGCGTTTCCGGTGGCGGGTCTGCGCGACTACAAATTCTGGCCCGCCGTCGGGCGCGTGGACAACGTTTTCGGTGACCGCAATCCCATCTGCACCTGCGCGGGGATGGAGAATTATTCTTAACCACGGCCTGCCGCGACGAAGCAACGCGAAGGCGGGATGGACACGGATAAACACGGATTCAATTCAGCCGCGAGAGAACCCAGAGAGCGCAAAACAAACTCTCCTTCTCCGCGCTGGGGAGAGGGTCGGGGTGAGGTGCTTTCAACCGCTGATTGCCGCTGATAAACGCTAATTCACAGGGCTGCAAGCCCGAAAGATAATAGCCCAGGGCAACGCCTTGGGTTATCCGTCAAAAACCCCCAAGCCCTGTAAGGGCGGCAGAAGTCGCCAAACGAGGCGTGCAAGCTTTTGGGTCGTTGGGTAACACCCCCCATATTTTTATTGGCGACCGCAATCCGGTTTGCACGTGCGCAGGTATGGACACTTACGTTTCTTGATGTAAACTTTCGGCGACATGAAAATCACCGAAGCACTTTTGGCGGAACACGTCGTGTTCCACAATATTTTCGACCACATCGAGCGCGTCCTGCCGAAACTGAAAACGCTGGACGAGGTGGTTGGCTGGGCGGAACTGATGGAAGGGCTGTTGCTAGCCCACGGCAAGACTGAGGAAGATTTGGTGTTCGCTCCGCTGAATCACTATCTGGAACAACTTGGCCAGCGCGATAGTTTTGAACACGAACATCAGGAAATTGACAACACCCTGCTGCGGGTGAAGACCGCCAAGCGGCTGCCCGAAGCGCAAAAGTTGTTGCTTCTGGCCGTGACCGCGTCGCGCACACACTTTGACCGCGAGGAGCGGATTGTTTTTCCGCTGGCCGAGAAAGTGATGAAAGACGAAACGCTGACTGAACTGGGCAAAACCTGGATGAAGCAAAGGGACGCAGAGTCGGCTTGAAGCAGGAGAAGCAGGACAGGCTGCCAGCCTGTCTCATAATTGAAGTTACTAAATGCCGCACAAAGGGGGGTCTGGAAATGTAAGACAGGCAGGATGCCGGTCCTACGTTGCCAACGCGGCGTTCACGCCGGCGACGAGCGAGTTGACGCGGGTGGTCAACGGAAAATCCGACGGCGCTTCGAGTGTGTAGGACAATCGTGTTTTGTTAACGATCAAATAAAACGCCTCGGCCCATTGCGGTCGCGTGTGCGGATCAAGATTGGGACGGACGATTCCACCTTTGGCTTCGCGCCCTTCGATGATCTCGGATGGGTCAATCGGGCAGACTTCCGCGATGCGCGCAATCATGGCTTCGGCCAGCGATGGGCGGTTTTCCGGATTCAATTCGTAAACGTAAAAACCGTGCGATTCCCAATCTTCGTGCAGGCAAAGGCAGAGGTCGAACTGTGGCTGGCGCTGAAGCCAGGCGATGTGCGCGCGCGTCTCCGCCGCTTCCAAGTGCCGGTATTGCCGGTTGAGGTCAATGCTCTTGTCGTTCTCGCGGCGGTTCAAAACGAAGCCCATCGGATTCAGGCACGGGCAGAGCCATAGTTCGATGTTCGCCGGCCATTTATTTTCCTGAAGCAAGCGCAACGCGGCGAGCGGCCCGGCAGGCTCGTCGCCGTGAATGCCGGTGCTGAGGTAAACACGGGTTGAGAGTTGAGAGTTGAGAGTTGACTGGCGATGCAGCGCGATCAATTTGAATTCGCCGGTGTCGTGAAAAATTTCCGAAGTCCAGCCATCCTTTGGTGCCGCAATTTCGACCTCGCGCAGCACGGCGCGGATATCAATCGTCTCGCCGAAGTAACCATCTTTGTTTTTACCGAGTCGCAGCATGTCATTTACGATTTTAGATTTATGAATTACGAATCAAATGCCAATAACCGCGTCAATCGTAAATCGCAAATCGTAAATTCATCCGACTACCAAGAAGTTGCACAAGTTGCTTCGATCTCCTGTCCGCAATCACACGCTTCCTGATCGGAAAAACCATGTTTGTCCCAGCTCGGATCGAGGCCGAGGTCTTTGAGCATCTGCAAATCTTTTTCGACGGACTGATTCAGCGTGGTGAGATAATTGCCGACCATCAACGCGCTCGCCCCGGCCATGAAGATCATGCTTTGCGCGTCGCGTAAGTTCACCGTGCGTCCGCCGGCAATCATGATTTCCTGTCGCGGCAGGATGAATCGGAAGCACGCGATGGTCTTTAGGATTTCCAGGACGGGCAGGGGATCGTTTTTTTCAAACGGCGTGCCGGGAATCGAATTGAGAATGTTGACGGGCACTACGTTTGCGCCGATTTTCTTCAAAGAAAACGCCAGATCACAGCGGTCTTCGCGCGTCTCGCCCATGCCGATGATGCCGCCGGAACAAATCTTAATGCCGGCCTTTTTCAAATAACCAATGGTTTCCAGGCGGTCATCGTAGGTATGGGTGGTGCAGGTCTGCGGGAAAAAACGGCGCGAACTTTCGAGATTGTGGCCGTAGCACTCGACGCCGGCTTTCTTGAGCCGGTCGGCCACGCGCTGGCTTTTGATGATGCCGAGCGAGACGTCGGGACGCGTTTTGCCGCCGGCTTTCAACTCGCGCACACGGGCGCAAACCTCATCGAGCAGCGGGCCTTCGTTCAAACCCTTCCAAGCGGCGACGAGGCCGACGGCGGTGACACCGTTCGTGTTTGCTTCGTCGGCGGCTTCGGCCACGGGTTCGGGGTCAACGAAGCCGTATTTGGGCGAGCCGGTCTGGTAAAACGACGATTGCGCGCAAAAACTGCAATTTTCGGAACACGCGCCAGCCTTGGCGTTGACGATGGAGCAAAGATGGATTTTGTTGCCCTTGAATTTTTCGCGCAGGCGGTTCGCCCACGAGAGCAGATCGAAAATGTCGGAGTTGTTTTCGAGATTAAAGAGCCACAACGCCTCGTCGCGTGTGACCCGGCCGCCGTTCAAAACCCGTCGTCCCAATTCCGCGATGTGCGTGTGATTGCTTGCGTCAAGCATTCGTGCCGTCATGGTTGACAGCATAATATGTGAATCAAATTCCGCAAGCAGACATCATTGAGCCGGCGGCGGCACGGGCGGCGATGGAATCGTCATGTTCAGATAACCGGCAAGGGAGGCGATTTGCATATCCGAGAGCGGACCCCCATCGGCGGTGGCAAACGCGGGCATGAGCGAGCCGGCCCGGCCATGCGCAATCCAGGTTTGCCAGAAATCCACATTGGTCGGTGTTTTGATGTTGTGCAAATCCGGCACCATCGTGGCGCGATCCTTGCCCTCGTGGCAGATGCCGCAGACAGCGTCGTAAAGTGTCTTGCTGTATTTGCCCTCGCCGGGTTTGACGTGGCAGATCGCACAATCGCCGCGAAAAACCGCCTGCCGGTCGGCTTTGGCCATTTCCAGGGCGCGCGCGCGATCGGCCTCGGATTGGGTCGGAACCACCGGCGGTAGAATGGTGATTTTCAGCATGAGGGTTTGAAAGCCTTTGTCGCTGGTGACAGTCATGGTCTTCAAAAGCATGCCGCTCTTCCCGGCAAAATTGACATTCGCGCCGATCTGGCCGTTTGTTCCGGCCGGAATGATCCACGGCAGCGGCGGCAATTGCGCCGTGGTGCAGCCGCACGACGTACGGACATTCAAAATGACGACGTTGCCTGCTGAAACATTCGTGAAGCTGAAATCAAAATGAGCGTTACCGGCGTCCGCGGTGGCATTCGTCTCCTTTGATGTGCTGTCCCAAACGAGCGTGTTGGTGGCCAGCGCCTCGGAAGCGTGTGATGTGTCCGGCACATAAACCGGCGATGTGGCCGCCACCGCGTTGGTGAGATTGCTGTCCGCCGCCAAAAGTCTTCCGCCGGCAAGGACGATGCCCGCAATTCCGCAAACAAAAACACGCCGTAATTTCATAGTCGGGTCTGGAAACTAAACCATTCGTCCCTATTTGACGAGCCGGAAATGGCTGGGTTACAAAACATAGTGCCGCTGGCTGGTGTCGCATGCAGGCGGTTTCCTTTCCTGTCCGAACACCCTGAAGGATGGACACCAAACGTTTGGTGTCCACGCTTTGGCGTGTCATTTGATTACGACCGGTTCAACGCGCTGAGCACGGCGCGCACGGAGGCAAGCTCAATGTTCGTGTCCACGCCCGCGCCCCAGCGGGTTTTGCCATCGGCGTGCTTGATTTGAATGTAAGCAATCGCAGCGGCCTCTTCGCCGGAACTCAAGGCGTGTTCGCTGTAATTTGCAATTTCAAAACGCGGCACCCCGGCTTTGCTGAAACCGTGGACGAGCGCGGCGAGCGGGCCGTTGCCTTCGCCGGAAAGTTCGACCGGCTTGCCGTCGCGCAAAAATTTTGCGCGGCAACGGACGACGCCGTTTTTACCCTCAGTTTCAAAACTCTTGAGCTGCCACGGCTTGTTGCGTTCGATGTATTCGTGCCAGAACATCGCCTTCAACTCCGCGCCGGTGACTTCGCGGCCAAGACGGTCCACTTCTTCATTGGCAATCGGCCCAAACTCGCGCTGCATTTCCTTGGGCAATTCGATGCCGAACTGGCTCTCCAACAAATACGCCACGCCGCCTTTGCCGGACTGGCTGTTGACGCGGATGACCTCGCGGTATTCGCGCCCGATGTCCGTCGGATCAATCGTAAGATAGGGCACGTCCCAGTATTCTCGGCGGTCGCTCTTCCATTCGTTCAAACCTTTCCGGATGGCGTCCTGGTGCGAACCGCTGAACGCCGTGAAAACCAGTTCGCCCGCGTAAGGCTGGCGCGCCGGCACGGTCATGCCGGTGCAACGCTCGTAAACATCAATGATGGAATTGAGGTCCTTGAAATCCAGCTTCGGATCAATGCCGTGCTGGTAGAGGTTCAATGCCACGGTGACGATGTCCAGATTGCCCGTGCGTTCGCCGTTGCCGAAGAGCGTGCCTTCAACGCGGTCCGCGCCCGCGAGCAGGCCGAGTTCCGTCGCCGCGACGCCCGTGTTGCGGTCATTGTGCGTGTGGAGACTGATGATGAGCGAATCGCGGTTTTTGATGTTCCGGCAGATCCATTCAATCTGGTCGGCATAGACATTCGGCATTGCAACCTCGACGGTGTCCGGCAGATTCAAAATCATCTTCCGCTTTGGCGTCGGTTGCCAGACCGCCATGACCGCCTCGGAAATTTCCTTCGCAAATTCAACTTCCGTCGCGCTGAAACTTTCCGGCGAATACTGGAGCATCACCTCCGTGCCTTTGAGGCGCGGCAACCGGTCCTTGATCCATTGCGCGCCGCGCACGGCGACCCCGACGATTTCCTCCTTCGATTTGCCGAACACGACGCGGCGTTGGGCGGGGGAGGTCGAGTTGTAAAGATGAATAATGGCCTTCTTCGCGCCGACCAGCGATTCAACCGTGCGCTCAATCAAATCTTCACGCGCCTGCACGAGCACCTGGAGCCACACGTCGTCCGGCGCGCGTTTTTCCTCGATGAGCCGGCGGTTGAACGCGAACTCGGTATTCGATGCGGACGGGAAACCAACTTCGATTTCCTTGAAGCCGCATTTCACCAGCGTCTGGAACAGCTCAAGTTTCTGGCCGACGTTCATCGGCACGGCGAGCGCCTGATTGCCGTCGCGCAAATCCACACTGCACCAGATGGGCGCGTGGGTAAGGACGCGGTTCGGCCACTGCCGGTCGGGCAGGCTGACCGGCGGGAACGGACGATATTTTTTCGACGGTTGTTTTTGCATGTTGTTCCTAATTTGTAGCGGCGGTCTGTGACCGCCGGAAATCTTTTTCTATCATTAATTTCATGTTTTTTTAGCGACGCTCGCAGAGCGCCGCTACAGGGCAAAACAAAAAACCCCACCGCCGTTTGGCAGTGGGGTTCGATAAATTTCGTGACGCAATCAGAACCCGACCGCCGCGCGGCGCAACCGCAGCGCGTTCAGCAACAGGTTCAGATTCAAATTACGATTCACGACGGCAAGGTAACCATCACATCCGGTCACGTCAAATGGTTTTTAATCTGCGTCTTTCGGGAATCTGTCGGAGCGTGCCGGCGACGCGCATCCGGGAACATTACGGTTAGGAAGGTCATGCTCGACGAAGACAGCCGGGCTCACTAACCTTGCCTGCATGAGAGCATGGATATCCGGAACTTCTCGAAGCTGGTTTTGCGGACTTGCCTTGGTTTTGCTTCCCGCCACGATTGTGCTGGCGGGCGACCAGACCGAAAAGGTTCGTAATGACAAGGTGCTGGTTGTGGAGCAAACCCTGGCGCCGGGCGAGGCCCTGTCTTTGCCGGGTGAACGCGCTGGCGTCGTGGTCTATCTCGATGCCGGATCGGTTGAAACAACCCCGTCCCAGGGAAAGTCCCGGACGGAAGCCGTCAAGCGTGGCGATGTTGTTTTTCAGCCGCCGCAGTCTGGAACCATGAAGAACGCCGGTTCTGTGGCCTTGCGGGTCGTTTGGACTGGGTACCTCGGCCAGGGCGGTTCGGAGACTTGGGGCAGGGCGGGGCTGGCGCTGGATTACAAGGTGCTGTTCGAGAACCAGTATGGGCGGGTTTACGACATTCAAATGGCGGCGGGAAAGAGCGAACCGCTGCACCGCCATCACGACCGCGTCATAATTTGCCTCTCGGGCGCGGAACTGGAGCACGTCCTGCCGGATGGCCGGAAGGAAAATGCCACCTTGAAAACCGGCGAGATCGCCTGGCGCGGCGCCACGACTCATGTCGGCCATAACCTGGGCAAAACGGACCTGTGGCTGATTGCCATCGAGCCGAAATAATGAGCCGCCGGGGCAGGAAGTGCTGACGGCAATTGTTCCGTCCGGCTCTCTACCCGATAAACGCCGCGTGAACGGCTTTCATCGCGGCTTCGCCCTTCGCCAAATCAATCACGACGGAAATTTTGATTTCGCTCGTGGAGATCATGTCAATGTTCACGCCTTCCTTTGCCAGCGTTTCAAACAGTATTGCGGCGACCCCGGTGTGGCTCTTCATACCGACACCGACGATGGACAGCTTGCCGATTTTCTCGGTGGTCAGCACGTCGCGGAAGCCGAGTTCCTTTTTCAAGCCCTCAATGACCTTTTGCGCCTTGAGCAAATCCGGCTTGTCCATGGTGAACGAAAGGTCGGTCGCCCCGACTTTGTCGGGGCTGCCATGGCTGACGTTTTGCACGATCATGTCCACATTGACCGCCGCGTCACCGAGCGCCTTGAAAATGCGCGCCGCCACGCCGGGTTTGTCGGGCACGCCGACGAGTGTGACTTTGGCCTGGTTCTTGTCGAGCGAGACGCCGCGCACAACGACGCCTTCCATGCTTTTGGTTTCTTCTTTCACAATGGTTCCTAGGTTGTCATTCAAGCTGGAGCGGACTTCAAAAACCACTCCAAATTTTTTGGCAAATTCAACCGAGCGGCTCTGCATCACCTTCGCGCCGAGGC
>DAIRTX010000102.1:0-11639 GCA_036803685.1 Verrucomicrobiota bacterium
CCAAATGTCTGTTGTTCCTGTGCGTGGGCGTGGTGGAGCACAAGTTGCACAGCCGCGACATCGAATCCATGGCTGGACTGATCGTGAGCATGCCGCGCGTTTCGGTGATGATGCAAATCGGCATGGCCGGCATGTTCCTCGCGCCGTTCGGCATGTTGATCAGCAAATGGGCGGTGTTGAAAGCCGTCGTGGACGCCTATCCCATGCTGTCGGTCTTCATCGCCTTCGGCAGTGCCGCCACGTTGTTCTTCTGGGTCAAATGGATGGGCAAACTGGTGGAAGTGGTCGAGCCGCACAAGCGCATCGAGAAGGAACTGGAGCTGGGCGAATCCATCGCCCTGCACGGTTTGTCCGTGGCGACCTTCCTGGCCTGCCTGCTCTTCCCGCTCATTTCCACCTACTTCATCGCACCCTATGTCGCAGAGGTGTATTTCCACTCCGCGGCCCTGCCGGATGGCGACATCATTGGCAAGGGCAACATCATCATCATGACGATCATGATGGCGATGGTCATGCTGTTCCCGATTACCTTCATCAACTACGGGCGCGGCGTGCGGGTGACGGATGCCTACCTCGGCGGCGCGAATCTGCACAGCAGCACGCGTTTCGTCGGCTCGGCCAATTCGGTGCAAAACGTCACCATCGGCAACTACTACCTGCACAACATTTTAAGTGAAGCCTGGCTTTCGCGCTGGGGCGTGGTTGGCAGCGCGGCTTTGTTGCTGGTGATGTTCGTAATGGCTTGTTTATGATGCAAATCACCGGAAAAGTTTTGCGTTTTGGTAGGGCCGATCCCGCTTTGCGGGACCAGGACGCGCAGCAACGCGTCCCTACCGCTTTACATTTGTATTGTCTATGAACCCTTGGATTCGTTTGCTCATTTATCTGGTGGCGGCGCCCATCGTCGGCGGTTTGCTGGCGGGTTGGGACCGCCGGATTTCGGCGCGGATGCAATCGCGCCAGGGTCCGCCGATTTTTCAGCCGTTCTACGACGTGCGGAAGCTCCTGCAGAAGGAGAATGTCGTCGTCCGCCGCTCGCAGAACCACTACATCTTTTTCTTTCTCTTGCTGGCGATCTTCACCGGCGGGCTGTTCTTTGGCGGAGCGGATTTGCTGCTGGTGATCTTCGCGCTGACGCTGGCGGCGATCTTCTTCGTGCTCGGCGCTTACAAGGCCAGTTCGCCTTACAGCTTCATCGGCGCGGAACGCGAACTGATCCAGATGATGGCCTATGAACCGATGGTGCTGCTGACGGCCATCGGGATGTACATGGTCACAAAAAGCTTTGCCGTGAATGAAATTGCCAGCCATCCCACGCTGCTCGTGCTGGCGCTGCCGGGAATTTTCCTCGGCTTTCTCTTCACGCTGGAAATCAAGTTCCGCAAATCGCCGTTCGATCTGTCCTGCTCGCACCATGCCCACCAGGAACTGGTGAGCGGCATCACCACCGAGTTCTCCGGCCGCACGCTGGCGATGATCGAGATTGCGCACTGGTATGAAAGCGTCTTTCTGCTGGGCTGGGTTTATTTGTTCTTCGCTTCGATACCGGCGCTTGGAATCGCGGTATCGCTGCTGGTGTTTGGGTTAATCATTCTGGTGGACAACGTGTTCGCCCGGCTCAAGTGGCAAACGGCGCTGAAGAGCGCCTGGATTGTCGCGGCGGTGCTGGGCTTTGGAAACATTCTAATTCTTTCCCTGCTGCGGTAGGAATGATGCTATGTCTGGCTTTACCAAATCACCCTGGATCATCCACTACGACGCTTCGAGTTGCAACGGCTGCGACATCGAAACGCTCGCCTGCCTGACGCCGATCTTCGACGTCGAGCGTCTGGGCGTGATCAACACCGGCAACCCGAAGCACGCGGACATTTTCCTGGTCACCGGCGCGGTCAACGAACAGAGCAAGGACGTCATTCGCAACATCTATCACCAGTTGCCGGAGCCGAAGGTGGTGGTGGCGGTCGGCGCCTGCGCGGCCAGCGGCGGCATCTTCCGCGAGTGCTACAACATCTCCGGCGGCGTGGACAGCGTAATTCCGGTGGACGTGTACGTGCCGGGTTGCGCGGCGCGGCCCGAGGCGATCATTGACGGGGTCGTCCAGGCGCTCGGCGTCCTGGAGAAAAAGCAGAAGGAGATGACCTCCCTCGCCAACAGCCTCGACCAGGCGCTTTACCTGCGCGCGAAGAAAAGCGACGCGCCGGAAATCCTCGCGCTGCAAAAGACCGCCTACCAGAGCGAGGCGGAAATCTACGGCGACGACAGCCTGCCGGCCTTGCAGCAGACGCTCGAAGAACTTCAGAAGGATTTCGAACGTCCGGAGCAGGTCTTCATCAAGACCGTGGTCAACGGCAAGATCATCGGCTCCGTGCGCGGCCACGCCGTGGACGACACGGCATGCATCAGCCGGGTGATTGTTCACCCTTACTTTCGCGGTCGTGGCATCGGACGCCGGCTGGTGGAGGAGATCGAAAAAACCTTTCCCAACGCGAAACGTTTTGAGGTCAAAACCGGCCACCGGAGTGAAAGGAACCTGTTCCAGTTTCACGCACAGGGCTATCAGGAGTTCAAGACCGAGCCGTTCACGCCCGCCATCACGTGGGTCTATCTGCAAAAGGAACGCAAATGAGCCAGGAACAAAACATCGAACTCATCACGGTTGACACGTTGCTGGACAAAGTCCGGGCCAAACGCGAGCAGGGGCATCGGCTGGTGCAAATGAGCGCCACGCGGCTGCCCGAGCAGGTTGAGCTGACCTACAGCTTCGATCTCAACAGCCGTCTCACCAATTTACGCCTGTCTCTTCCCGGGGTTGATACCTGCGTGCCAAGCATCAGTTCGATCTATGGCTGTGCGATACTTTACGAGAATGAAATCCACGATCTGTTCAACGTGAAGGTGGACGGATTGACCGTCGACTTTCACGGCAACTTTTACAAAACGGCAATCAAGTTCCCGTTTGGCAGCACCAAAGTGGCGTGCGCCAGCAGCGCGGCGGCCCCGGCGCCCGGCGCGGCCACGGCCTCCTGCGCCCCCGCCCCCGCCGCCAACCCGGGGGCAACCAAATAAATTTTTATGCCACGCACTGTCATTCCCTTCGGCCCGCAGCACCCGGTGTTGCCGGAGCCGATCCATCTCGATCTCGTCGTCGAAGACGAAAAAGTCATCGAGGCGCGGCCGTCCATCGGTTTCATCCATCGCGGGCTGGAAAAGCTGGCGGAAACGAAGGACTACGTCGAATTCGTCTATGTCGCCGAACGCATCTGCGGCATCTGCAGCTTCATCCACGGGCAAACTTATTGCCAGGCGATCGAGACGATCATGAACGTTCAGGTGCCGCCCCGCGCGCTGTATCTGCGGACGGTTTGGGGCGAATTCTCCCGCCTCCACAGCCATCTGCTCTGGCTGGGGTTGATGGCCGACGGCATGGGTTTTGAAAGCCTGTTCATGCACTCCTGGCGCGTGCGCGAAAAGGTGCTCAACATCATCGAAGCCACCACCGGGGGCCGCGTCATTTTCGGCTCCTGCAAGATCGGCGGCGTGCGGCGCGACATAAATGCCGAAACCATCAAGACTATTTTGAAAGACCTGGATGGGATTGAGCAGGACCTGCGGGACATCACCAAGGTGTTTCTCAATGACCGCTCGGTGAAGGCGCGGCTCTGCGGCATCGGCGTGCTCTCGAAACAGGAAGCCTGGGACCTCGGCTGCGTCGGCCCGATGCTCCGGGCCAGCGGCGTGGCGCAAGACATGCGCCAGCAGGGTTACGCCGCGTTCAAGGACATCCAGGTGGAACCGGTCACGCGCACGGAAGGCGATTCTTACGCCCGTTGCGCCGTCCGTTGCGAGGAACTTTTCCAGTCAGTCCAGATCATCCGGCAGGCCTTCGCGAAGATTCCCGACGGCGAGATCGCCGTGAAAGTCACCGGCAATCCCACCGGCGAGACCATCATGCGCACCGAACAGCCGCGCGGCGAGGTGGTTTACCATTTGAAAGCCAACGGCACCAAAAACCTGCAGCGGTTTCGCGTGCGCACGCCGACCTTTGCCAATCTGCCGGCCATGTTGAAGATATTGCCCGGTTGCGACCTGGCCGACGTGCCGATGATTGTGCTCACGATTGATCCCTGCATCAGTTGTACGGAAAGGTGATATGGGTTACTTCGAAATGTCCAAACTGGCCCTGAAGTGGGCGCTGACCAAGCCGCCGACCACCCGCTATCCCTTCGAACCGCGGAAGGCGCTGGCCGGTTCGCGCGGCCAGTTGATTTTCACGAAGGACAACTGCGTCTATTGCAACATTTGCGCGAAGAAATGTCCCACCGGCGCGCTGCTGGTGAACCGCGCGCAAAAGAAATGGGCCATTGACCGTTTGCGCTGCATCACCTGCGGCTACTGCGTGGAAGTTTGCCCCAAGAAATCCCTTGAGATGACCACAAGTCACGGCAGCCCGGTCGTGACGCGCGACCGCGAGTTTCATTAAGCCCTGAATCGTCCTCGTCCTCGTCCTCGAATTATTGTTCGGTGCCTGCCGCGCCGAAGCAGCCGAGCGAAGGCTGGTCCCGTCTTTAGCCGGTCCGGGCCGTCCCGCGAGGCGGGACGGAACTCCCAAACCTTTCTTTGCCACGCAAAGGCGCAAAGCAACGCAGGACAGCGCTTCCAGCCTGTCTCCGTTCAAAGTTGAATGTTGAATGTTGAATGTTGAGTGTTGAATGTTGGTTACAGCCCCCTTGCCGCGCCGAAATCTAACTTGTCGCGCCGTAGCTCGCGATTCATCGAACACTGAACGCCGAACAGCCGACGCTACAGTGGCTCATCAGGATCATCGCAGTGCGGAACAGGGCCGCGCCCTCCCAATCCGTGCCGGTGACGGGAAACAACGGGAAGAAAAAAGTTCATTTCGTTGCGGCTTCATGCCACACTGTCGGAAGAATCGGAATAGCGGTTACGAAACCTGACCAGACCCCTATGCTGTTAGATACTGAAATGCAGAAACCAACGACTGCCGGCCTGGATATCCGGGCCTTGCTGCGGGAGCACGAGGGCCGCAACTACGAATTGCACCACGAGCACGTAAACCCCGCGAATGTCCGCACGCTGAAAACCATTGGTTTTGACCGCTGTTATACCCGCGCCGAAGGACCTTACCTCTGGGACGTCCAGGGGATTCAGTACCTGGACATGCTGTCCGGCTACGGCGTGTTCGGTCTGGGCCGAAACCATCCGGAAGTCCGCCGCGTGTTGACGGAGTTCCTCGGGCTGAATTACCCCAGCCTGGTCAAAATGGAGGCGCCACTGCTCAGCGGGTTGCTCGCGGCGGAATTGAAGAAGCGGATGCCCAACCAGCTCGACATGGTGTTTTTCACCAACTCCGGCGCGGAAGGCATCGAAACGGCCCTCAAGTATGCCAAATGTGTCACGGGCCGGCCGGCCATCCTGTATTGCGAGAAGGCTTTTCATGGGTTGACCTATGGCGCCCTTTCCCTGAATGGCGATGAAAATTTCCGCGAGGGTTTCACCCCGTTTTTGCCGGACTGCCGCCAGATACCCTTCAACGATCTGGAATCGCTCGAACGGGAACTGGGCAAACGAGATGTCGCCGCTTTTGTGGTCGAGCCGATCCAGGGCAAGGGAGTGAATATCCCTTCGCCGGGCTACCTGCGCGAGGCCGCCCGGCTTTGCCGCCAGCACGGGGCGATTTTCATCGCCGATGAGGTGCAGTCGGGCATGGGGCGCACGGGGCGATTTCTGGCGATCGAGCATGACGGTGATGTGGACCCGGACATCGTGGTGCTGGCCAAGACACTCTCCGGCGGCTTCGTGCCGGTGGGCGCCGTGCTGTGCAAGAAGTGGATTCACGAGAAGGTTTTTTCCAGCATGCAGCGCTCGGTGGTGCACAGCTCCACGTTCAGCCAGGGCAGCTTCGCGATGGTCGCCGGACTGGCGGCGCTGGACGTGCTGGACCGGGAGCAGCTCATCCCGAATGCGGAACGGATGGGCAATCGCATTGGGGAGGGCCTGCGCGCCATGATTCCACGGTTCGAGTTCCTCAAGGATGTCCGCTGGCGCGGGCTGATGATCGCCATCGAATTTGGGCCGCCGAAATCCCTCGGCCTCAAAACCGCCTGGGCGCTGATGCACAAGATGGACAAGAGCCTGTTTCCGCAAGCAGCCATCATTCCGCTGCTGGACAAGCATCACATCATTACCCAAGTGGCCGGACACAACGTAGATGTCATCAAGCTGTTGCCGCCGCTGATCATCAGCGAAGCAGATGCGGTGTGGTTCCTGAACGCGTTCGAAGACGTGCTCGTGCAACTGCATAAGTTCCCCGGCCCGGCCTGGGACGTGGTCAGCGACATCGGACGGATGATGTTGACCCGGCGCGCGCGGTGAGGGGGTTGGGTCTCGGATCTGGGGTCTCGGGTTTGGGAGTTGAACGTTGAATGCCTGCTCGCGACGCAAGTCGGAGCCTGCTCGCGATTTATCGGAGTTGAATGTTGAGCGTTGAATGTTCTGACTTCTGACTTCTGAATTCCAATAACCCTCAACCCTCAACATTCATCCATCAACCATCCATCAACCCTCAACCGACCTATTATCTTCCCAACCAGCGCGGCAGGAACGTGGTCAGGGCGGGAAAATAAGTGATCAACAGCAGGCCAACGATGAGGACGCATTGCATCGGGATGACGGCCCGCGAAACTTGCAGGACCGGTTTTTTGAAACGATAGGACGAAAGAAAGATGTTGATGCCGGCGGTCGGGGTCAACAGCCCCAGTTCCATGTTGGCCAGGAAAATGATTCCCAGGTGAACCGGGTCAATGCCGTAGGCCATTCCCAGCGGCACGATGATCGGCACCACCACCACAATCGCGGAATACATGTCCATCACGCAGCCCACCAGCAGCAGACACACATTCAGCGCGAGGAGGAAGGCATACTTCGAATGCACCGTCCCGGTGACCCATTCCACCGCGCGGCCCGGAATCTGGGCGTCAATCAAGTAATTGGTGAATCCCAGTGCCACGCCCAAAATGAGCAGCACACCGCCCACCAGCAGCCCGCACTCGGCCATGACGCGCGCAACGTCCCGCGGCCCCTTGAAGTCGCGATAGAAAAAGGTTTCGATTACAAACGCATAAAAGGCGGTGACAGCCGCCGCTTCAACCGGGGTGGCGAATCCGCCAAAGAGCGCGACCAGCGCGACGATCGGCAGGAGCAATTCCCACTTGGCCGCCCAGACCGCGCGTCCCGCCTCGCCCCGGTCAAATCCGCGGTGGCTGCCGGTGTTTTTTGGTCCCAGGCGCATGCCCAGCCAGATGGCCATGCCCACCAGCAGCACGCCGGGCCCAAGGCCGCCCAGAAACATTTTTTCAATGGTTACGCCGGCGCCCGTGGCGTTGGAACTGGCAACGATGGCGAAAAGAATCAGCGGGAGCGATGGCGGGAACAGCAGCCCCAGGCCACCCGAACCGGTGAGGATTCCCAGGGTGGAACGCTCGGAATAGCCCGCGCCCATCAGCACCGGCATGAGCAGTCCGCCCAGCGCGAGAATGGTCACGCCCGACGCGCCGGTGAAGGAAGAGAAAAACGCGCACGCCAGGACGGTGACAATGGCCGGGCCGCCGCGGAATTGCCCCAACCAAGCCTGGAAAACCCGGATCAGCCGCTTGGATGCCCCGCCTTCAGCGAGAAAATAGCCGGCCAGCGTGAACAGCGGGAGCGTCGGCAGCATGGGGTTGGTCACCATCGAATAGTGCGTCAGCGAAATCGAGGCGATGGGCGTATCGTCGCCCCAAAATAAAATCAGGGCCGCGCCGCCCAGCATGACAAAGATGGGCGCGCCGAGCACCACCGCCGCCAGCAAGGCCACCAGTCCGGGCACCACCAGCCGGGCGGGTGACAGTGGCGGATGAAACCCGATCCAAATCATGCTTCCGGCCAGCAGCAACGCGACCAGCCGTCCGCGCCAGGTGTCCGCCGCGTGCCACAGCAGCCGCAACGCAATGACGCCAAAGCCCAGCGGCATGATGAGTTGAACGGTCCACAGCGGAATTCCGTAGGCCAGAATTTTGCCGCCCCCTTTTTCCGACTGCACCAGTTGCAGCGCCGCCAGACAGAGAAAAACGGTGATGCCCGCGGCAAAGGCGCTGCTGAAGACGCGCGCGAACGTCTGCCAGCGGCCTTTGAGAAAAGTTGTCAGCGTCGAGAGGCTGAGCAGACGGCGGTCGCGCGCGGCAAACATGCCGCCCAACAGGCCGATGATCAAAACCAGATGCTGTTGCAGGGACGCCCCGCCGCTAAGACCACCATGGAAGAGTTTGCGTCCAACGATTTCGATGAGGGGCAGAAGCATCAGCGCGGCCAGTGCCAGCGCGACCAAAAGATTCTCCGCCTCCCAGAGCCGGCGGAAGCGGCCGGCCGGCTCCCGGACCGGTTCGACCGGGTTGGAAACTGCAACGGGCGTTTCGCTGGTCACTTCCTGGCCCCTTCTTGCGCGGCGCGGAATGTTTTCAACTGGCTCATGACCTCATCATAAATGTCAGCGGGAACAACCGTCCCGCGAATCTTGGGCCAGGCATTCTCGACTGTTCGATCCCATTCGGCGTCGAGTTCCGGCGTCAACGTGTGGATTTTCAGTCCGCGTTTGCGCATCGCCTCGATGGATTCCACGTTTTCGCGCCGGCCGTCGGCTTTGATGAGTTTGCCGGCTTCCCGGGCCGATTTGCGCAGGGCTTCCTGGGCCTCGGGCGAAAGGCTGTCCCAGGTTTTTTTATTGATGATGGCGGCGCCGACCAGCGGCACCCAGTTCATATCGAGCATGTGGGGAGCTGGCAAGTCGAGCTGAATGGCCAGGGCGATGGTCGGCGGCAGGCACACGCAGTCAATCAACCCGGTCTGGAGGCCGGGCAGGATGTCGGAGACTTCCAGCGAAACGGGATTGCAGCCGACCAGGTGGTAAGCGTTCAATTCCGGGGCGCGGTTGGCGGAGACAAAGAGCTTGGTCTTCCTGAGATCATCGGGCGAAATCATGGGGTGCTTGGAGAAGAAGCGGACGAAGCCGGTGTCGGACCAGAAGAGCACGACGAAGCCTTTTGCTTCCAGACGTTTTTCGAGCATCGGCTGCAATTTCTCGCCGATGTAATCCACCTCCTCGAGCGTGCGAAAGCATTTTGGGATGGTTTGAAGCCCGGCCACCGCCGGCTCAATCTCCGTGAGGCCCGAGGTCGTCACCATCGCGGCCTGCAACTGGCCCAGGCGCATGCGGCGCACCATGTCGGCTTCGCTGCCCATGGTGCCATCGGGATAAATCGTCAGTTGCACACCGCCGCCCGGCGCCGAGCGCCATTGTTCGCCCATGGCTTGAAGATGTTTGGTGTAGGACGATCCTTTCGGTGCCAGCGTCCCCAGCCGCACCTTCACCGGTTCGGCGCCCACCACGCGATTAACCGGAACGAGGAACCCCAGGACCAACGCAACCAATCCCAACTTGGTAAGTTTCATTTTCATTTGATGCAGTTTAAAGCCTCGTAGCAGCCGGGGCAACGAGGTTCATTTCAAATGCGGAAGGCAGAATGATGAATGAAAAAAAGGCTGCCACAGACTTTGTCCGCTTTGTTTCATTCCTGCATTCTGCATTCTTCCTTCTTCATTTTGCCTTCAGAATGAGCCTCGTCACCTCGACTCCTACAAGATTTAGGAAAAGGTTCATTTTGATTCGATTAAAAATAATTCTGATTGGCGTGACAGGAGCCAGCGCGCCCGGCGCTGCATCACGGTGTTCAGCAGCCGGGTGTCCGGATTGGCATCAGGATTGACAGCCAATGCCCGGTTCAGCAGCGATTCAAATTCCTTCACGTCCTGTTTTTGAATGGCCACCGCCTCCGCCAACGCGACCAGCGGCGAGGCGTCGGTTCCCCTGGCCAGAGCCATGGCGCGTTCGAAATGTTTGCGGGCGCGCGCCGCCGGATCGCCGGCCGCGCCCGCCCGGCTCATCTCGTAAGAGATCATGAAGGTGTGAATCGAGCCATGGCCGTAGCTCTCGTCCAGCTCCAGCGCCCGGTCAATCAATGCTTCCATGGCCGGAATCTGTCCGACGAGTTCGGGGTTGTCCTTGGAAAGGGAAATCGCCGAAGCCCACGCTGCCGCCGTCCAATAGAGCAGTGGCACATCCGGTTTCGTGGCCGTGCGGACGGTTGCTTTGGGATTGGTCAGCAAAGCCTTCCCGAAGCCGGGGTGCTTCACTTCGAGACCGCGCAAGCCGTATCTCTGGGCGCGCAGGTAGAGACGCCGGGCCCGCGCCCGCATCGCCTCGGCGGCGGCGAAGTCCTGCGGTTCCACTTCGTCGGCTTCCTCCTGCACAAAGGCATAGGCATACTGGGTAAATCCGCTGGCCGCCGAAGTCAGCAGGCCCAGATGCCGCGGGTTCTCCGCCAGCAGACTCTCCGTGAGTTTCAGGCCGAACGGCGCCGCGGCCTTGACCAGTTCGGGATCATCATCGCTGGCATAAGTGGTGCCGCTTTGGGCCACGGCATCGGACGTCTTGTTGAGCGCATAGCGATGAATGGAGCAGCCGCTGCCGGCAAACCACGCCAGCAGCAGGCAGCCGGGAACCACCTGTGAAAACAGGGGCCTTCGCACCAGAATTCTCTCAACCATCAAGTCTCAACCCTCAACTTTCTTGTTCTTGATCTTCCAGGCGGTTCAGCCGTCTTTCAGAAAGATGGAATTATCGGCGAAGCACGGATTCAACCGCAAGCCGCATTGCAACGGAATTTCATCCCCCGGCAGGCACCGGCCGAAAACCCGCCCCGGTCAGGAGGCGGGCGTTCTCATACTTCGTCATCCTGACGGGCGAGGAGGAAGCAGGCAGCCGCGTCGGCTCGTTCACGGCAGATTGGGAGCGATTCTTCGAGGTGCTTCCGCACGGGCACCGGGCGGCACGGGCGCGGGTCTGAAGTAGTGGGTCTGAAGTAGTTGACGCCACGCAGGGTTCACGCTAAAGCTTCGATTAAGCAACCTTCGTAGCCGCCAAAATATCCCGGCATTTGCGGGGGACGACAATATGCAAACGATTCTGCCATCCGAGTTCAAACGCCAGATGGTTCTGCTGCTGGAAGGCGCCCCCCACGTCATCGAGGATTTGCACACCAGCGGCACCGCCCAGACCCGACACAAACTCCACACCCGCCTGCGCCACCTCACGACCGGCCGCCTCATTGACCGCGTTTTCGCCGAAAACGAGCGCGTGGCCGTGGCCCCACTGGAAACCCGCCGCGTTACTTACAGCTACGCGCAGTCCGACCGGCAGGTTTTCATTGATGCCGAGACTTTCGAGGAGTTCGAGTTCAGCAACGAACAACTCGGTGAGCGCCGCGGGTTTCTCAAGGAGAACGAGGAATATAAAGCCCTGCGGCTCGATGGCCGGCTCCTCGACATCGTCTTGCCGCCGCAAATACCGCTCAAAGTTGTGGACACCGCTCCGCCCGGTCGGGGCGGCTTGAACTCGTCCTGGAAGGAGGCGAAGCTCGAAACTGGCCTCCAAATCATGGTTCCGCTGTTCATCGCCAACGGCGAAATAATCCGCGTTGACACCGCCGAAAAGAAATACTTGGGCAGGGAAACGTCCGGGGAATAGG
>DAIRTX010000103.1:0-11549 GCA_036803685.1 Verrucomicrobiota bacterium
GTTGCCACGCAGAAAGATTATCAATGCAGCCCAGTGAAGAAAAGCCTCAGTAAACTGTTGCCAGTTTGCCGGGAACATGGAAATGGTGCGTGCGACAGCCCGTTTGTGACGAGAGCGGCGTTGGGTTCGCAGCTCATTAAGCGGAGAATTCAACGCCGCTTGGTCGCACCATGCGATTCTGCGGACTGATGAAACTTGGCTGCCGGAATGGAGCGGCAACCTGAACGGAGTGCAGCGGTGGCGCAGTTCGGTCGCGTGGGATGTCTTGGGGCAAGCCAGTCTTTCGGCTTACGGCGTCAAGCCAGTTGGCAAAGCTCCTGAACTGCACGACGGACGATGTTGCCATTCTCGTCAGCGCGGGAAAACTGCGGGCGCTCGGCAAGCCGAAGCCCAACGCGATGAAATTCTTTAGCTCCATTGAATTGATCACCTTGCTCGCGGAGCGTGATTGGCTGGACGATGCCACGAAAACCATCGGCCAATACTGGTGGCGAAAGAACGCCCAGCGCCATGGTTTGACCTTGGAAAAACTGGCGGACGTTGCACCTGTGGACTCCCATGCCCATCCAAAAAATGTTTCTAAAAGGCTTTAGGACAATTTGAAACGCATCACCAGTGGAGCGAACGGCAAGAAACGCGCCGATTATCCGCGCAACTCTTTGCAGTTAAACTGTCAGTTGCGATTTTGGGTCATGCAGGCGCAGATTGTTGCCGGAAGGGAGGCGTAAATGAAAAATAGTTGCATAAAACAGCGCGTTGGCCTATCAAAGCGGAAATGGCAACCCGCGTTAATCTTGATGCCCTGATTCGCCGAGAAGATTTCGATGAAACAGTTGCTCCAACAATCCCGCAACAGGGAAAACGAAAAGAGACGCTTTCTGTTACAGATCTGAAAAAGGGCGAGTTCTTTTTTGGGGTGCTTCGGAAGCCCGACTTCCAGCGAGAAACGAATGACTGGGATTCGGCAAAGATTCTTGATTTAATCAAAAGCTTTTTGTGCAAAGATTTAATCCCGGCAATTATTCTCTGGCAAAGCAAAAGCAATTTAATCTTTGTAATTGACGGATCGCATCGCTTGAGTGCGCTGGCGGCGTGGATTAACGATGATTACGGGAACGGTGAAATTTCAAAACAATTTTACGAGGGTAAAATTCCAGACGAGCAAATCGAAATCGGTGATAAAATCAGGGTGCTGATTAACAAAAACATTGGCTCATACAGCGACCACAAGCTTGCAGTTGACCATCCAGACAAAGTCACGCCCGAAATTGTCGGCCGCTCTAGAATCCTTGGGGCGGTATCCCTGCAGGTGCAATGGGTTGAAGGAGATTCCAACAACGCTGAAAATTCATTCCGAAAAATAAACGAACAGGGCGTTCCGATAAATTCGACGGAGAAGAAAATTTTGAATGCGCGCCGGAAGCCAATCGGCTTTGCATCGAGAGCAATCATCAGGAGCGGTCAAGGTCACAACTATTGGGTGGATTTTAACGCGGAAGTCCAAAAATCCCTCAAGGAGCAGGCAAAGCTAGTCCATGAGTTACTTTTTCTGCCAAAGTTAAAAAACCCAATAAAGACTTTGGAATTGCCGCTGGCTGGCAAAGTGTTTTCAGCGCAATCGCTCCCGATAGTATGGGATTTCATCCGCATTGTGAATCCGCTGGATAAAATTGATGCCGACGACCCCGACGGAACCCTAACATTGAATTTTTTGGATAATTGTAAAAAGACCGCGCAGCGTATAAACAGCGACGACCAAAGCTCTTTGGGGCTTCATCCAATCGTATATGTTTATTCTGAAAATGGTCGCCACAAGCCCGCTTCCCTCTATGCAATTACTGATTTAATTTTGGATTTTGAGAAAAAGAAAAATTTTGAAGATTTTATTTGTGTCCGCGAGCAATTTGAAAAATTGCTTTTGGAAAACGATTACATCATCCAACAGATTGTCCGTTTCCGCCGCAGTGCAATCGCCAGTCATGAGCTGATCAAAGACTTTTATTTGGCTTGCATTCAAAAGCTGCTGGAAAAAAAGGAAATTCCAAAGGCGATTGCCGAAATCAGCCAAACAAATGAATTTTCATTTCTTACAAAACCGACAGTCGAATCGCCGTCGAACCCATCAAAAGACTTTTCGCGGGCTGTTAAATCTCGCGCTTACATCAAAAGTGCTTTGGAGGGGGCTGTGAAGTGTGGAATTTGTGGAGGTTATGTCCACACAAACAGCGTTTCGATAGACCATAAAACGGACAAAAAGTTTGGCGGGGATGCCTCTGCCGAAAACGCACAAGTAACTCACCCGTATTGCAACAGCGCAAAAGACAAATTGCTACCGCTGATTGCTAAATTTAAGGTTTCTAGTTAACGTGGCGAAGCATGGCAACGCTTGTGTGATGCCCGGCGGGAAAAACCTTCAACGAAACCTTCAACGATTTCTTCAATAACCGAGTAAGAAGCAGGTAAGTGGCGGGTTAAGTCAGATAGTTGGCGGATAGTATCAAAAACCGCTTGAACCCCTGTAAATCAGGATATTGAGGCTGGTTGTCGGTGAAGACTTCGTTCGATTCCGACCCTCGCCTCCAACGACTTACGCGGATTTCTCGATTTCTAGGCGTTGGTTCAAAACCGACCCTCGCCTCTGCTGCCGTTAAAGTATCGCTCCCAGCAACTCTTTCGCGGCTGACAAGCTCCAGTTTTTGGCGCAAGGAGTCATAAATTTCTCCAGTAGCCAAGCCAGCAGCAATCTCACGGCATGAAGTGGGATTAATCACCCGAACGGTTGTCAGCTAAAGTCGAACCGTAACGGCAAGGTGCGCGAGAACGACTATTTCACAATACGGGAATTATACATTAGTTGCTATGTCAATGGAAAGTTAAGGTCACTGTTTTTCTAATATTTGACTTGACGGAATTGCGTTCTTGCCGGAAAATCGCATCGTGCAGGACGCGATTGTAAATCATCAACCCCCTCAACCTATGTCCTCAAACATCAATCATTTATTCTGTTCACCAGTGCGGTTTTCGATGAAAGCATTAAGACTTTTATGAAAATCCCTGACAGGATGGATGCGCCCTCATTGTTCGGGGATATGCGTGTTTTGAAAATCCAAAGCATAAGTGTAGTTGTCCTGCCAAATCGCAATGTTGGATCCAAAACGCTACTTTCGCGCTTTCGGCATTTCCTTGGCCCGCTATGCATGGTGCTCGTTTCGTTTATGGCGCAATCGGGATATGCGGGAGGGCCGATCCTGATACTGCCCACGAGCGTAGTCGAAGGGGCCGGGATTTTGACGAATGGCGGTCAGGTCAATCTTTGTGCGACTGCCGCATCAAACATTGTCGTGACTCTTCAATCCAGCGATCTCGCCTCCGTGGCGTTGCCCGCCAGCGTTACAATTCTTTCAGGTCAATCGAATGCGTTTTTCAACGTTACCATTGGAGACAATCTCATCGCAGATGGAAACCGCAACGTCATCATCACGGCCACCACTGTTTTTTCCACCAACGCGACGGCGGTCCTTGTGGTCGATAATGATCCGGACCACATTCGGTTTGCAGCGGTGCCGTCAATCACGGATACGAATAACGGCTTCTTCGTCCTTGTCACCGCGGTAAATGCGGATGGTTCCGTACAAACAAATTTCAACGGGAGTCTGGCCATGATTGCTCAAGGCCTTGAAGGTGCATTGCTCCTGGCAACCACCAATAGCGGGAACTTTTCCCAAGGACAACGATACGTGAACATCCAAGTCACAGCACCAGGACATGGAATTCGCATTGGCTGTCTGGAATACCCCGGTCAAAGTGATGCCTTCACCGTTATTCCGCCCGCCTTTTACCTCAGTTCCCAGCCGGTTGCAGACATCGTCTGGCATCAAGCATCACAGACGCTGCTCGCCTCGGTGCCGGCCAACGGCGGCGTCTATTCGAACTGTCTTGTGGCAATTGATCCCGCAACCGGAATGGTGACTAATTCTTATCCCGTCGGTTTTGATCCGAGCCAGATAGAAATCTCGCCGAGTGGCAACTATCTCTACGTGGCACTCAATAACCACACAATGCTTCAGCGCTTTGACCTCAACACTAGGGTCGCTGGAGTCCCCTTTGCGCTTGGCACCAATAGCAATTCCTTCCGCTACGCTTATGACTTTTGCGTCCCACCGGGAATGACGGACTCGGTCGTCGTGGCAGTCCGGGTCCAGGACTACCTTGGGAATACTTCCATCGACGGAATCTATCGTTATGACAGCGGTTCCGAGGTGGCACTGCCAAATTTTTCCGCAGTCGGGTGGTTGGTTGAGAGCATGGACACGGGTTTCGGGGTCGCAGTGTCACCGCCTTTGGCGACTGGCAACGCTTCAACCGGAGCAATGCTTGCCACCAGCCCAAATTTTTCCGGCAAGGCGGCTACCTACCGCGGCGGCGAATTCTTCGATGATCGCGGGAATGTTTATTCCTCCGGAAATCTTGCGCAATTGGGGACTTATCCAAGCGTGCTCGATCAAATCTATTATACTGCCTTGCCGGAAGTGGATTCTGTGTTTCGGCGGGTCTTCTATCTTGCCGGATATTTTAACTACGGTTCTGCTATCTACCAATTGAAGGTTTACGACCGTGATTTGTTCCAGCCCATCTTTCAGTGGACCATGCCGTCCGCACCCGGTTCCCCGACGCGCCTTCTTCGATGCGACACGAACAGTCTGGCATACGTCGCCGGTAACCAGCTCTGGTTTATTCGGCCCGACGCCACGCAACCGCCGCGCCCGCCCGCCGACCTCTCACTTTCTGTGTCCGCGCCTTTACCGGCACCCGCCGCCGGAGTCAGCAGCACGTTTTCACTGACTTTATCGAATGCGGGTCCGGGGGTGGCTTCGGTCGTCCGGGTGACCAATACCCTTCCTGCGAACGCGGTGATTGTGCAAACAGTGCCGTCCACAGGTACAGTCACACCCGCCAATTCGGCATTTACTTGGAACGTGTCCAATCTAGGAGCGGGTTCCAACGCCACCCTGCACGTGACAATTCAATTCAACAGTGGCGGTTGGCAAACCAACACAGCTTGGGCCTTGGGCTACGAACGGGACCCTGTGTTTACGAACAACATTGCTACCATGTCGGTTTATGTGCAGCTCCCGCAGCAGGAGTTTGGCGTTTTCCCGGTCAACTTCGCCGCGCAAGATTTGCTTTATGATCCAGCACGTGATCGGCTCATTCTCACGGTCACCAACATCGCGGTTCTAGGGCAAACCAACGGCTTGGCGGTTTTCAATCCCTATACCGGGCTGGCCGAGTCCTTCATTCCCATGAACTACGCTCCGTCGAAAATGGCCCGCTCTGATGATGGCCAGTTTCTCTATGTCTCATTGCCGGACGTTGGAAGAGTGCAACAATTCAGCCTTCCAACCTTGGCGACCAACTACAATTTTGTGATCGGTGGTGAAGTGATTTACGGCGTCCAATACACAAATTACGCGCGCAGCTTGGCGGTCGTTCCGGGCCAGCCCGATTCCATTGTTGCTTGGGCCGTGCGCCACCCCTACGCCGGCTCGCTTGAATACGGATATGGCATTGGCCTGTATCGGAATGGCGTGATGGCTTCCAGTGTCACGGACAACGGGGGTTCGTGGCAGGTATTGTTCGACACTGACTCGGGCACTTTGTTTGGCTATAACAATGGCGATCTTAGACAATGCTCCTTGGACTCCAACGGTGTTGCTTTTGTGGAGCAGTATCCAACACTTAGCTCTGCAGGCAGCGACATCGAGTATGGCGGCGGCCATCTGTTCAATACGGGAGGCGAGATGCTTGATTACAATCCATTTCGCGTGGATTGGGTCTTTGCCGGAGCGCAAGGCGCTGCCCTCGTCGCGCCGGACAAGGATAGCGGACGGGTTTTCTTCCTTGTGCAAAATGGCGGCTGGCAGCTCAAAGCCTATGACATTTCCAGCCGCCGCCTTTTGGGTAGCCAGGCTATTTCAAACGTGGTGGGCACTCCCAGCAAACTCATTCGTTGGGGTTACGACGGGTTGGCTTTCCAAACCAGCGGCAACCAACTTTTCATCATCCGCTCGCCCATGGTGCGGACGAACACCTTTGCCGATCTGGCGATCTCTCTGGCGCCGCCGACTGGAACAGTTCCACTTGGCAGCAACGCGGCGTTTACGGTGACCTTGGCAAACCAAGGAACCCTCCAGGCGACGAATGTGGTGATCACAAACATACTATCCGCAGGCGCCACTCTGGTTTCAGTTTCGGCGGATGCAGGAACGTGGACCAGCAACGCCAGCGGCCAAACAGCGGTTTGGTCATTGCCGGCATTGGATGCCGGCGCGCACGTCACACTTTCATACACCTGTCTGTCGGCCCAGACGGGTCTTTTGACCGCTCTCTCCACCGCCACGACAACCACGTTTGACCCGGCCGCCTCGAACAACACGTCCGTGGCGACGGTGCTGGTAGGCGCACCGATCGGCCTTGACGGCTCATATAGTTTTCAAATCGCGGCAAACGACATGGTCTGGTCTCCTACACTCGGCAAATTCCTGGTGACGGCCAACTCCAGCATGGCCGGTTGGGCGGGTGGGTTGCTCTCGGTGGATCCCGCGTCCTTCACTGTCCAATTTCAGGCCGCGCTGGGAGCAGATGCAGGCCGCCTGGCCATCTCCCGCGATGACGCGGTTCTTTACGCCGGAGCCGATTCAGGTGCCACCGAGGTGACGATCCCGTCGCTAATTGTCACCAATCACCTTGTCATCAACCCAACCTGGCCCGTCGCCTACGCCTATGACCTGAAAGTTATTCCAGGGAATAACCAAGCGGTCGCCATCGGAGGCAAAACCACGGGCAATAATTCCACCTGGGTGGCCACATTCGACGATGGGGTGCAACTGTCCAGCGTGGATTCATTTTACTGCACGGTATTGAGCTTGGAATTCGGCGATCAATCGTCGCCGCTGTTTGCCTATAATGGAACTTCGTTCAACCGTTATTCCCTCGATACGAATGGCGTCGCCGTGCTTGATGCAACGTCTGGTCTCCTGCCGGCAAGCACCCCGATGGATCTGGTCTGGGGCAACGGGCTGATTTACTCCTCGGTTGGCAGTGTCATCAATCCGTCAAACCTTACTCTGCGCGGCACCATTGCAGGAATTCCATCCGGGTCGCGCGTGGTGTATGACCCCACATCCGGCTGGGTGTTTTACCTGAGCCCCGGCTCAAACCAAGCCACGTTGAGCGCGTTTGATGGCGCCACCTTGCTGCCAGCCGGCAGCCGGACCATTCCGGGCGTCAGTGGATCGCTCACGCGCTTCATTCGATGGGGTACTGACGGCTTCGCTGCGCTCACCGGCAACAATCAACTGGTCGTATTCCGCAGCAGCCTCATCCCTACAAATCCACCGGCCGATGTGTCTGTCTCACTCGCCCATAGCCCGCCGCCGTATGTTCAGGGAAGTAACATCACGGCCATTATCCTCGTTTCAAATGCCGGCCCGAACACCGCGACCAGCGTTGCTTGGAGCCACACTCTTCCTGTCGGCGCGATTATTGCGAATGCAAATTCATCGGCAGGAAGTCTGATGACCAATTCAAATTCCGTTGCCGGTTCGATTTCCTCGCTCGCTACAGGCGCCACAGCCACGATCACCGTTACATTCGCCGCTCCTGCGGCGGGCCTCGCGTCCGATCAGATCATCGCCACCGCTTCCTCCACGGATCCAAGCTTCGCGAATAACTCCGCAGCGGCATTGCTGTGGATTCAGCCAACCAACGGGCTGTCCAACCTCGTGTCGCTGACGCTGCCCGTCAAGGATCTGGAACACGACCCAACTCGGCCGGTTCTTTACGCGAGCCTGGGTTCAAGCGCAGGGGCGCTGGCCAATGCCGTTGTTACCATTGATCCCGTCAATGGAATCATCGGCCCGCTGGTTCCCGTTGGCTCCAATCCAGGACGATTGGCCGTCTCGGCCGACGGCCAGTTTTTGTTTGTGGCTCTTGACGGCGCGGGAATGGTGCAGAAACTTTCATTGCCCAGCTTGGCCGCTGTCAGTTCCTTTGCGGTTCCGCAAAATCAGACGGTAGTTAGAATGGCGGTTTGCCCAACCAATTCGGACATGGTGGCGATTCGCCGCTCGCCGGCGGGAAAGACCAGCCTGCACGTCGCAGGGGTCGAACGACCAAACGAATTGAGCTCCCAAGACCTGTTTGCCTTTGTGGACACTACCGGGCAGCTCTTTGGATGTGATGGGTTTCACAGCAACGTCAAGCTCTACCAGTTGGATACTGGCACCAACGGCTTGGGCCTTTTGGCCGCCCAGCCGGGAAAACAGTCGAATGCCAATGACCTGCGGTCCTCTGGTGACCTGCTCTTTTTCAACGGAGGCATGGTGATGAATTCCGTCACCACCCGCGGCGTGGATATGATGCCAGTTCCATACAATTCCGTGGTCACCGCCGACGCCGGGTGCGGGCGCGCGTTCTACCTCGCGCCCGCCGGCAGTGCGTGGATCGTGCGCGCCTTTGACATCGGGCAAGGGATTGAGGTCGGCGCGGTTCCGTTGCCGACCCTCTCCAGCCCGCCGCAAAAATTGCTTCGCTGGGGCACCGATGGCTTAGCCACATACAACACAAATTCGCAGATCGTGATTCTCCGCGGCCAGTTGGTTCCAACCAATCCGCCGGTGGACGTCACGTTGGCCCAATCCATCAGCCCTTTGACCGCAACGACGAACGACACCGTCACCTTCTCTCTACAGCTCACCAATATGGGTCCGGTGACCGCTTTGGGCGTGGTGGTCACCCAAAGCTTTTCGTCGGCTTTGACGAATGTCAACTTGCAGGCCTCTCTCGGCGTGGCCCTTTACACCAACCGCGTTGCGTCGTGGCAGATTGGCAATCTTCCAACCGGCATGGTGGCGACGCTCACTTTGAGGGCGCGGACTGCGCAGACAGGAACGCTCACGGTGACCGCCTTCGCCAATCACAATCTAAATGATGTATTTTGGGGTAACAACGCGGCGATTGGTGCCGTCAATGTTTCCGCCACGAACTCAAGCAACACTTTGATACTTCAACTTTCAGCACGCCAGCTTATGTATGACGCCACGCGGGACGTCATTTACGCCTCAACTCCCGCGTCAAACCGATTGACCGGCAATTTGATTGCTGAAATTGATCCGGCTACCGGCGCGATGAAAGGTGCCCTCGCCGCGGGTTCGGAGCCGGATCAAATCTCATTGTCGGACGATGGCGCGTATCTGCACGTAGCTCTCGATGGTGCGATGGGTGTCCAACGCTTCAACCTCGTTTCAAGCATCGCTGACCTCTCGTTCGGTTTTTCCACGAACGACATCTTTTATGCGCAGGACTTGGTGATCCAGCCAGGGCAGCATGATACCGTTGCCGCATCATTGAGTTCCTATAATCTTGCTGCCACCTATCCCAGCACGGTGGTGGCCTATGACGATGGAATTCCGCGGCCGAACACCGGCGGCCCATCCCGCGGACTTACGTTTTCCTCGGATGGCTCGACTTTGTTTGGCGGTGTTTCTCCCGGGAGCGGATCTGCGGTCAAGCGCATGGCTTTGGGACCGCAGGGATTCAGCACGGTGACCATGGGAGGGTTCACTTCCGTTCCCGGCATTTTGAAATTCAGCAACGGGAGACTTTACAGCGCTGCGGGACAAGTTCTGGACGCGAATGCGGGGACGCTCATCGGCACCATGGCCGCCTCCGGTCCTCAAGCGATTGACAGCGCTGCTGGACGGGCTTTCTATCTCACGCAAAGTGCCGGCAATTGGCAAATCCGCGCCTTCGATCTGGCGACGCTTCAATCATCCGGCACGCAGGCAGTCGCCAGCGTCACGGGCACGCCAAGCAGCCTCATTCGCTGCGGTCAGGATCGGCTGGCATTTCTTACCAGTGCTGGCCAGATCTTCATCGTTCACACTCCGCTGGCGATCGCTAACGCCACAAACCCGCCGAGTCCGGTTCTTAACTTGCTCTGCTCGACAATAAGCACCAGCAATGCGCCCGTTCTCCAAATGGCTGTTCAGACGGGCTATTGGTATACGGTTTACACCTCGACCAACCTGGTGGATTGGGCCGTTCTTACTAATTTTTACTCAACAATCCCTATCACCCAAATTACTGACGCAACAGCGAATGGTTCTTCGGTCCGATTCTATCGAGTCGTTTCGCCATAACTTTCCAGCATTGACGATTTTATTGACGGCGGGACATCGACAAATGTTCTTGCTGCGCGCGGCGATTGTTTGTGGATTGCACGGATTTAACGCCTTTCAGGTCAGATTCTCTCTAATGAATGGGGAATTGCAGTTGAATAACGCAGTGCAAGCGAAAATGTCTGAACATCAAGTCGTTTATACGACAACCCCGTTTACTAGTTAGCAGCTTTTTCTGATTAATAACCTTCAGTGAAATCTTCAGTAAGAGGGTTAAGCCGGGTTAAGCCAAATAGTGAAGGATTATATTGAAATTGTGTGGAAAGAGGTGTAATTTTTCCTTGAAAATAGGGCATTAGCCGTCCGATTCCGACCCTCGCCTCCAGTTGCTCCATTGGTGCATCGTTGTCAGGGGGCGGCCTCCGGGCGCGCCGTCAACATTTTTGCCTGGCAAACCTTACGTCTTCCACACTCCAGCAATCTTCGTCCCGCAAAAACGGCATTTGCCATCCGTGATGTCCATGCGGGTGACCGCAAAGATGTCGCGCTCGATGACGGCCTTTTTGCAGTTGGGGCAGTAAGTCGTCTGCACCTCTTCGAGGCCGGGCACGTTGCCGATATAATTCGCCCACCGCGCCTCGGCCATCACCCACCGGCATCCCCGGTCGCAAATGGCCTGCGGTTTTTATTGCCTGTTGGCCGCCAGCCTGCTGAAAGGCGATGCGCCTGCCGCCGCGCACGCCACCGCTGTCCAGATCGCCGGGGAGTTTTACCGCGACCCGCTATTTACCGCTGAAATCCCACATTTCGAGAAAGTTTTTTCATTGAAGCTCGACTCGCTGGCAGATCGGGAAGTTCCTTCCAGTGGATACGTTGTGGACACGCTCACGGCGGCGGTCTGGTGCCTGCTGACCTCGAAGGACTATCGCCAGACCGTGCTTAAGGCCGTCAACCTCGGCGGAGACACCGACACCACCGGCATCGTGGCTGGTGGTTTGGCTGGGATTCATGGTGGGCTGGCGGCTGTGCCTGAAAACTGGCGTAACGCAATGGCACGGGCCGGAGATTTGACAAAGGTTTTTGAGCAATTCGCGGCAGGTTGTGCGTCTATCGGAGTGCCCTCTGTATCTTGAGCTGCATTGGCGTCCGACGGCTGACGATTCCGTGCGGCAAGTCGGAGTGTTTCGTCTCGATTTGACTGGCCTCCTTCGTGACGGCTAAGGCCCCACCACCACGACAGAATGACGAGGGCTGCGAACAGAATCCCGGCGGCGAGATTGACCCGTGGCCGGTGAGTGAGACGGGGTGCGAGCGCCAAAAGCGAACCGAGGAGTAGGCCGGTGATGAACCCGCCAAGGTGGGCGACCA
>DAIRTX010000104.1:0-11250 GCA_036803685.1 Verrucomicrobiota bacterium
GGTGCGGCGTGGCGCTGGCGTTGTATGTGGCCGGACTGGGTTACCTGGCGCAGCACGAAAGTTCCCGCGTGCGGGTTTCTTACCGGCCCTTGGCACTGCTGGCTGCGCCGATCGTTTTCGCAATGTTGATGAACTCGGCGGAATATCGCGTTCCGGCAATGTGGTTGTCGCTCGTGCTCGCGCTGTGGATTGCGCTCCGGGTGCGGACGATTTTTCAAGCGGCTGAAACCAACGTCGAGCACATTGTGTCGGGCTTGTTTGCGGGAATTGTTCTCGTGGACTGGCTGGCGGTGGCGCCGTTATGCCCGCAATGGCTGAACCTCACGTTTTTGATTTTGTTCGGCGCGACGCTGTCGCTTCAGCGGTTCGGGTCGACCACCTGAAATTACTGGCCGGTGCTGGCACCGTTACCTCCCCCACCTCCCCCACCGCCACCGCCACGTCCGCCACGTCCGCCACCCCCGCGCCCGCCCCCGCCGCCGAAGAGTTGCCGCATGTCCACCTGCTGGCCGCTGGAAAGCGCACCGATGGTCGCATTGATTGCCTGCGAAAGCGTATCGTTATTGGGGTATTGGGATAGCAGCGAAGTCAGCAGTTGGATGCGGTTGTTGATGACTTGCGGATCGGTCGGGCTTTGAGAGGTAAACGGACCGAAGCCGCCTCCCGCCAATTGCACAATTGTCATGGCTTTCGTCCGATCATCCAGTTCGGTGTTGTTCAACGTTTCCGTGAACAGCGCGTTGGCCTGTGAATTCTGTCCGACGTAATTCAGCACCTCCCGCCCCACCGACATTTTGTCGAATTGATTGGTCAGGTTCGGATTTTCATAGGCCGAATAGAGCGCGGAAACGGATTGGTCCTTCAATACTCCCGTGAGGTAACTCATCGCGTCCGTGTCCAGCCGGCCATCCTTGCCGACGAGCATTTGCTGCGCATTCACCGCGAACGACGTGTCGTGGAAAAATTCGAGCACGCCAAAAAGGTAGGAACGCGACAAGTCGTCGAGCTGGTTGGGATTGTCAATCGCCGGCGGGTTCAGCAGCAATTCCTTGGCGGCGGCGATGGCGGCATCGCGGTATTTGCCGGGTGCGATTTCCTCCAGCACCCGCGCGAGGTAGGCAATCTCGACGCCGCGTGCCGTGGTGCTCAACATTTCTGCCAGCGCCTTTTCCCCATCGGGCCCGCCGATTTCCTTGAGCGTGCCGACCAATCCCAGACGCAGCGACGGCGGGACCACCCAGTCGGTTTGCAGATTTTGAATGCGGCGAAAACGTCCGCCCCGGCCACCACGACCGCCGGGTCCTCCGGCAAATCCGCCATTGTTATTGTTGTTATTGATCTGGTTGGACTGGTTGGTTGAACCCCCGGCATCCGTTTGGTTGTTGCTGGCATTGCTTTGCTCACTGTATTCGACGTCCACATTACGGCCGATGAACGACCGGATTGCCGGCACCGATGCCTTGCCGCGTTGCGCCAGGGATTCCAGCTTGAAAACCACCATCCGCAAAGCCGTATTGCGCCCGCTGCCGGAACCGAGCTTGATGTTGAGCAGGTCATTGAGAATGTCCTGCGGCGATTCTTCCGCCGGCGCGGATTGCGGGGTGGTCATGACGATGGTCGGGGCCGGCACAGCGGGGCTGCCTGTGGCTGCCGCCGCGACCTCGAGCTGCGCTTTTTCAACGTTCCATTGGGCCTGGGCCGCCTTCAATTGCGCGGCCTTTTGATTCGAGACCACAAAATAGGCGGAGGCGAAACTCACACCCGCAGCCAGTAGAATGACAATCAGTATTTTCATGACCAAACCGATCCGGATCCAACGGAATTCAGAGCACAACACCTCACGGCAAGTCTAAGACGCTCCGCGCCGCATTGCAGTTACAAAAACCCGGGCCATTCACCCAAGTTGCCGCCTGCCACCATTCATTTGCGTCCTGGGAGCGCCGGCCTGTCGCGCCATAGCTTCAGAGCGAAGGCTGACGTCCCGCCGGCCCGCCGCGTTGCGACAGACAATTCCACGCCGACGAGACGTCGGCGCTCCTAGGACCGGCAATCCGGTTCCATCCGAAAAATGAAGCTGGTGGTAGCAACCAGCGGCGCCCCCCGGAACAATCATTCACAAGCTGCACTTGAACAAAACAACAGTTCCAGTTATCATGTTGGTTTGGTTATGAACACCACTGAAGCTCCGGTTAAATTAACGCACAACGAGGTCATCAAGGAAGCGACGCCGACGCTCGCGAGCACCCTCGCCGCGACGTTGAACGACGCGAACGCCGACCATTTTTCCGAGGACGAAAACCAGTTCCTGAAGTTTCACGGCTCCTACCAGCAGGATGACCGCGACCTGCGCAAGACCGGCAAGAAATACATCATGATGATCCGGGGGCGCATCCCCGGCGGCGTGATGACCGCCAATCAATGGCGCGTCTTCGACGGGCTGGCGTCCCAATATGGCAACCACACGCTCCGCATCACCACGCGGCAGAGCATTCAGTTTCACGGCGTGCTCAAAGGCAATTTGCGTCCGCTCATCAAGGCCATCAACGAATCGTTGCTCTCCACGCTCGCCGCGTGCGGCGACGTGAACCGCAATGTGCTCGCTCCTCCCACGCCCGCCTACACGAAAGCGCGCGAACAAGTTTATGCCGATTGCCACCGCGTCGCCATGGCGGTCGCGCCTCAAACCAGGGCCTATCACTCAATCTGGATTGACGGCGAGCAACTCGACCTCGAAAAACCGGAGAATAAAAATTTCGTGGATCCGCTTTACGGCAAAACGTATCTGCCGCGAAAATTCAAGATCGCGTTCGCCATTCCGCCGGTGAATGACCTCGACATTTTTACGAATTGCCTCGGCCTCATCGCCATCGTCGAAAATGACCGGCTCATCGGCTACAATCTCGCCGTCGGCGGCGGCATGGGCCGCAGCCACGGCAATGAAGCCACCTATCCGCGCCTCGCGGATGTCATTGGCTTTTTTAAACCGGAAAAACTTGTCGAAATCGCAAAGGCCGTGCTCACGATTCACCGCGACTTCGGCGACCGTACTGACCGCAAGCACGCGCGCCTCAAGTACGTCGTGGCTGAACGCGGCGCGGACTGGACGCGGGCCGAGATCGAAAAACGCGCCAACCTCAAACTCAAACCGGCCCGGTCTTTCAAATTCACCACCACCAGCGACCTTTACGGCTGGCACAAGGCCGTGGACGGAAAATGGTTTCTCACGCTCTTCGTCGAAACCGGCCGTGTAAAGGACGCAGGCGAATGCCGTTTGAAAACCGCATTGCACCAAATCGCGGAGAAATTTCCGGACATCGAATTCCGTTTGTCGGCAAATCAAAACGTCATCCTGGCGAACATCGCCGAAACCGACAAAGCGGGCATCAACGCGCTGCTCGCCGAACATGGCGTGAAGACGGAAAACCAGGCGACCGTGCTGCACGCGGCTTCCATGGCCTGCCCCGCCCTGCCCACCTGCGGTCTCGCACTCGCCGAATCCGAACGCATGTTGCCCGGCTTGATTGACCGCATTGAAAAACTTTGCGGCGACCTCGGCCTCGGCGGCGAAGAAATCATCATCCGCTCAACCGGCTGCCCAAACGGCTGTGCGCGGCCTTACATGGCGGAGATCGCGTTTGTCGGCAAAGCACCGGGACGCTATCAAGTCTGGCTTGGCGGCGACACCGCCGGCACGCGCCTCAATCGCATTTGGAAAGACATGATCAAAGATGCGGACATCGAAAACGAACTGCGTCCCGTGCTCGCCCGCTTTGCGAAAGAACGCAATATCGGCGAACGGTTCGGCGACTGGTGCCAGCGGATTTTCCTAAAGGAGCAGCCGGCAACGGCAAACTAACAACAAAACAACAAGGGAATGAAGCCGCTTTGTTACTTCGTTTCTTTGTTGTTCAAAAAATGACTCCTGATCAAATTTCCAAAGCCAACACCGGGTTGCGTTCCAAATCGCCGCTCGAAATTGTCCGCTGGGCCATTGCGCAAGCAAATGGTCGCGCCATCGTCTCCACGAATTTTCGCCCTTACGAAGCCGTCATTTTGCATCTCTGCACGCAGGTGCAACCGGACATTCCGGTGTTATGGGTGGATCACGGCTACAATCGTCCCGCGACCTACAAACACGCGGAAGATTTGAAAAAGCGGCTCAAGCTGAATATCAAAGCGTATCTGCCAAAATTGACGGCCGCCCATCGCGACGCCGTTTACGGCCCGATTCCGACAACGGACGACGAGGAAGGCCTGAAACAGTTCAGCGCCGTAATGAAACTCGAACCGTTTCAGCGCGGCATGAAGGAACTGGCGCCGACCGTCTGGCTTGCTGCGTTGCGCAAGGTGCAGAACCCGAATCGCGCCGGCCTGGATATTGTTTCCGAGGAAAAAAATTCCGGCGCGCTCAAGGTCAGCCCGGTTTTTTATTTGAGCGACGCGGACATGGAAGCATACCTGAACCGGCATAATCTCCCGAATGAATGGGATTATTTCGATCCGGCCAAGGCCGACGATAAACGCGAGTGCGGCCTGCATGCCAACTGGGGTTCGCAGGCTCTGGGGTCTGGCATTTAATTGTAGGTTCTGGGGTCTGGGATCTCGGGTCTGGGCAAAAAGCAATATGAATGAACCTTTTGAAAATTCGGAAGCGTGGAAGTCGGCGCGGGTGCTGACGAATGAAGTCTATTCGCTTTGCCGGCGCGAGCCACTGGCGCGTGATTTTGGATTACGCGACCAGCTTCAGCGCGCGGCGGTCTCCGTGATGAACAATGTCGCGGAAGGTTGGGAAAGCCTGCATGTTGCGGAAAAGCGCCAAGCCTATAACATAGCCCGCAGGTCATGCGGCGAAGTTCGCTCCATGAGCTATCCATTGCTCGACAACAAATTTATCAATATCGCCGAACAGGAAAAACTCCAATCCCAATGCGTTCAAACTGGCAAACTCATCAGCGGCCCGATTCGCTCATTGAACGACCGACCATGAGCCCCAGAACCCAGACGCCAGACCCCAGACCCGGTTAAGACATGAATTCGTATCATCTGGACCATTTGCAGTATCTGGAAACGGAAGCGATTCACATCATGCGTGAAGTCGCAGCGGAATTCGAGCGGCCCGCCCTGCTCTTCTCCGGCGGCAAGGATTCCATCTGCCTGCTGCGCCTCGCGGAGAAGGCGTTTCGCCCGTCCGACATTCCGATGCCGTTTCTCAATATCGAAACCGGCCACGAATTTTCGGAGTTGATTGAATTCCGCGACCGGCGCGCGAAGGAACTCGGCGCGAAGCTGATCGTCCGCACCGTCGAAGAGGCCATCGCCAAAGGGCTGGCCCATCCCGCACCCGGCGAAATCAGCCGCAACAAACTGCAAATTCCCGCCCTGCTGGGTGCGATTGAGGAGTTTCGATTTGATTGCGCCATCGGCGGCGCGCGGCGCGACGAGGAAAAAGCCCGGTCGAAGGAGCGGTTCTTCAGTTTCCGCGACAGCTTCGGCCAGTGGGATCCGAAAAGTCAGCGACCGGAAATCTGGAATCTTTACAACCCCCGCGTGAATCCCGGCGAAAACATGCGCGTCTTTCCGCTCTCCAATTGGACGGAGATGGACGTGTGGGAATACATCAAGCGCGAAAAGCTGGAAGTGCCGGCCATTTATTTCAGCCACACGCGCAAATGCGTCCGCCGCAACAACCAGTGGCTGCCCGTCACTGATTTGCTGCCGCCCAAGGAAAAAGAGCAGGTGAAGGAACTGGTCGTCCGCGTCCGCACCATCGGCGACATCATCAGCACCGGCCTGGTCGAATCACCGGCGGACTCCGTGGACGACATCATCGCCGAAATCGCCGCCGCGCGCGTAACCGAACGCGGTTCCCGCGCCGATGACAAAGCCGGCGAGGCCGCGATGGAGGACCGGAAAAAAGCCGGCTACTTCTAACCACAGATGAACACAGATAAACACGAATTTATTTCTGCCTACATCAGTCGGCGTCAGAAGGCACGGACAATTTGGAGTGCGGTGGCAGAGCGTAGCGGCGACACCGCTTTCCGAGCGCCAGCAAACTTCCAAAGCGGCGTGGCGCTTCGCTTCCCGCCGCAGTCCAAAACCTTCGGTTGTGACGCCGGCCGCCTCATGTTTACCCGTGCTTGAACTTTTCCCATGCCCCACACGCAACACCCAATCGAAATTCTGCGACTCAACACCTGCGGCTCGGTGGACGACGGCAAGTCCACGCTCATCGGCCGGTTGCTTTACGATTCCAAGAATTTGATGGAGGACCAGCTTGAGGCACTCAAACGTTCCGCCGACATCACCGGCGGCGGAAAAATCAACCTGGCGAACCTCACCGACGGCTTGCGCGCCGAACGCGAACAGGGCATCACCATTGACGTGGCGTATCGCTACTTCGCCACGCCCAAGCGGAAGTTCATCGTCGCCGACACGCCGGGGCACGTGCAATACACCCGCAACATGGTCACCGGCGCCTCGACCGCGAACCTCTCCATCGTGCTCGTGGACGCGCGGCAGGGTGTGATTGAGCAAAGCCGCCGCCACACTTACATCGCCGCGCTCCTCGGCATTCCGCACCTCGTCATCGCCATCAATAAAATGGACCTCGTGGATTGGAGCGAGGACCGGTATTGGGAAATCCGCGATGAATTCGAGGACTTCCTTCCGAAGCTCGACGTGTTTCGCGATGTGAAATTCATGCCCATCAGCGCGCTCAACGGCGACAACGTTGTCGAGCCGTCCAAGCAAACGCCGTGGTATGAAGGCCCGACGTTGCTCGCGCATCTTGAAACCGTCCACATCGCCAGCGACTGGAACCTCAACGCGTTGCGCTTTCCCGTCCAATGGGTGAACCGCCCGAACAACCCGACCGACACGCGACTGCACGATTTTCGCGGTCTGAGCGGACAAATCGCCAGCGGCATAGTGCGCAAAGGCCAGACCGTGGCCGTGTTGCCCGCCGGCATCAAGACCACCGTGAAGGACATCTGGACTTACAACGGTTCGCTCGAACAGGCCTTTTGTCCGCAATCGGTGACGCTTTGCCTCGAACACGACATTGACGTCAGCCGGGGCGACATGATTGTGGGCCTGGAAAACCTGCCGGGACAAAACTCCGATTTGCACGCGCACGTTTGCTGGATGCACCAGCGAAAGCTGCAGGCGGGCAAAAAATATTTCCTCAAGCACGCCACGCAAACCGTCCAGGCCGTCGTCACTCAGGTGGAAAGCCGCATCAACATGTCCACTTTTGAACCGGAAACCGCTCCCGCCGCCCTGGCGATGAACGATGTCGGCATTGTGCGGCTGAAAACCGCCAAACCGATTGTCTATGACGGCTACAACACGAACCGGCTCACCGGCTCGTTCATATTGATTGAACAGAGCACCAACGCCACCGTCGGCGCCGGAATGCTGTTGCCGCCCGCCGAAGCCGTGAAACCGGAATACAACGACTTCGCGATTTGAACGCCGTCCGCACCGGCCAAAGACAAAAACAGCTTTTAAGAAAAAGGCTGTTTGCTGGAGATGCTTTTTCGTTATTGACCGCTCACGCTAATGGGTGACCCGTTTACGTTTACAGCACCCGCTCCAATACCAAAATAGATCCTCCGGCTTTGTCGGAGCCATTTATGGAGTTCGGTCGTTTCGGAGACGAGTAAGACGGGCTTTTCAGTCGCCTGAACCGGGCGGCCTGGAAAAGCTCTTTTTGGTCCGTACAATCAGTTGTTAAAAACAAACGTGACAATCGATTGTGAAGGCATGATGGCTTTTACGGCTTTTTTATTGGTCCAAACCTGGAAGAAAGTTTCTTTGTTTCCAACATTGAGGATGACCACAGCCACTTTGCCGTCGGGATTTAGAAAGGCGGTAGTGAGCAAATTATCATCGTTTGAAGAGGCGATAATCCTTTTTGCGCCGGGTTTGATAAACCGGGAGAAATGGCCAAAGACATAATACGTATTCAGGTACACCAGTTCATCTTTCCTGCTGTCGTACATGATCGGAGAAAAGCCATGACAACCAACATGACAAGGGCCTCCGGTTTCATCCAGCAACAGATTCCAGAATACCCAGCCTTCGGTCCAGTTGTTGAGATCCAGGATCATTGATTTGGCCAAACGCTCGGAAGTATCCCACTCGTTCAGCTTCTCCGGGTCATCGAGTGTGCCCCGGCCCATTCCGGCTTCAGTATAAATCAGGTGTTTATCAGGATAGGCATCATGGACCAATCTCACATTGTCGTAATGGTTGCCCACATACCAATGAAAGCCGGTGCCCCAAACATATTTTGAAGCTTCCGGATCATCGTAAACCACCTGGGCCCGCTGGTACATAATTCCCCGGTTGTGGTCCCAGATCATCACTTTTACGTCCGACAAATCGTTTTTCATGAGTGTCGGACCCAGATAATTTTTGACGAAGTCACGTTCCTCTTCCGCAGTAAAAACGCACGATTCCCAAATCTGAACAGCCATCGGCTCATTTTGGACGGTGACACCCCAGATGGGGATTCCCTCTTTTTCAAAAGCCCTAATGTATTTTACAAAATAATCCGCCCAGGTTTGGTGGTACTCCGGTTTCAGCTTTCCTCCATACAGCATGTCGTTGTTGGATTTCATCCAGGCCGGAGGGCTCCACGGCGAAGCAAAAAGTTTAATGCCATTATTGGCAATTTTCTGGGCCTCTTTGATAAAGGGAATCCGATCCTTTTTCTCATGTTCAATGGTGAAATATTTTAATTCTTTATCCCCTTCGACAGGGGCATACGAATAAGACTCTTCGGAATAATCACAACTATGGATTGTTGTTCGGCAAAGGGTGTATCCGTTGCCCTTCACCGGATCGAAGCTGGCGTTCAGGTATTCTTTCTTTTTCTCGGGAGACAATCTTGAAAAAGTCACCGCTGCGGCATCGGTAAAAGCGCCGCCGAAACCTTCCATGGTTTGAAAGGTTTTTGTCGGGTCCACCATGATGGTCGGATAGTTTTCATCCGGCTGGTCTAAAGGTGAAAAAGCCAGTCTTCCTTTATACTCCAGCCTGGATTGGGAAAACCTGGCGGTCAAATAATAGGAGGCTTCCTTTAATTCAGCACCCTGCGATTGAATCACAGGGGTGAATGTGCCCGAAAGGATCAATAAAATCAGGATCCTGCTCATGGACGTAAAGGCTATAAGCCGGGCCTGAAACAGCAAGCACCTTTTGCGGGTGTCGTGCCATAATAGCGGGAAGTCGGCATCGGCTTGTCGCCGGTCGTGGCGCTGCGAAGCCGGACGGCGCTCGCGCCGGTCACCGCGCGTTCTTTGGTCAACGTCAGCTCCCCGTGAGCCTGGTCCACGTTCGTCACCGTCCAGGTCTGCAGACTCTCGGCGTCGCCGTTTCAGCCGTTGCGACGATGCAACTGCACAAGAGAATCCAAAGCCATTTCATGCGGTAAAAAATCTGACGTTTATCGTCCGGGATATCGGGTGCGGACTGCGTACAGCGAGTTGCGGGCGGTGATGAAGAGGGTCTGGCGATTCTTTCCTCCGAATACAAGGCTCGTCGGACGCTCCGGCACTTCGATCAAGTCAATCTGTCGGCCGGATGGTTCGTAAACGAACATATTGCCGGTCGCGACGTAAACCTTGCCCCGCTCATCGACCGCCACGCCACCTTCCCCTTGTTCGCAGAATTTCTAAACGGGTCACCCATTAGCGTGAGCGGTCAAGAGCGAAAATAGATTTCCGGCAGCCAGTTTTTTTCTTAAAAGCTGTCTTTGTCTTTTCGTGCCGTTGCGGGCGGCGTCCAAGGTGCAATTCGTTCCTGTCATTTCAGTCGTTGATTCGGATGCGGCCCTCCCTCGCGGGAGGTGATCCGTTCAGTCACCCATCTGGTTCCAGCGTGTCGCGTCCGGTCTGGGTGCCAGACCGGCCTGCCGTGTGCTGACTTTCGTTCGCACGCAGCGCACGCCCTCCTCCCGGTCTGCCGGGAGCCAGAAAACATTCAGTGCCAAACCGGGTTCATTCAGTAGGAGATGACTTGTGGCTCGCGCGGCCTTTCGGCAGCACGTCCAACCTGTCGCAGACTCTCGGCTTGGTCGAATCACCATAATCTTTTTCCTTGGGCCACTCCCGCCGCAGCGGGCTTGGGGCTGGGGGAGACCAGCCGCGCCCATTCAGTCCTGTTGGCTCGGGTGTCCAGACCCTTTTGCTGGTTCACGACCGGTCTCCCCGAAATCACTTTTCCTGGCCGGCCCGAAGACGCGCGCGGCGTCAAAGGGCACATCGTCTTTCATCACATGCCACGCGGCCTTGGCCAGTTTGCAGGCCAGCGACTTGGTCGCGATGACCGGATTGGTTTGTTGTTTCTTGCGGTCGTAGAAGCGGCGGCATTGATCGTCATAACGGCAGGCGAAGTGCGCGGCTTCCACGAAGGCCCAGGCCAGATATTTATTGCCGCATTTACGGTTGTTCTCGCCCTTCTTCTTGCCGTTGCTCGTGCGCAGGCTTTTCACGCAGCGGCTGTAGCTGGCGAAGTTCCCGGCGTCGGCGAAGCGTTGGGCGTCGCCGGTTTCCAGCGCGATGGTCAGACCGAGAATCTTGCCGATGCCGGGCAGTTCCTGCAGGCGCTGGTAGGTGGACCATTTCCCGACGACGCCCAAGATGTGTTGCTCCAGCTTCATGATCGAGTCGGTGAGGTGGCCCATCAGGATAATCTGCTGGCCGCTCAGGAGTTGGTCGGCGGGGTCGGTGAAGCGGGCCTGGGCTTCCTCGGCCTGCATGGCTTTGACGCGGGCCAGCGGCACGCGCTGGCCGAGGGTGCGCTCGTTCAGGCTCTTGAAGCTCAAGATCAGTGTGGTGCGCTGGCGGACCAAAAGCAGCCGGCGGCGCAGCAGATCGCGCACGGGCCGGGTCTTGCGGTCGTAGAGATGGCCGGTGGGCAGGAGGTTCAGGCGCAGGAGCTCGGCGAGAAAGTAGGCGTCCGAAACGTCGTCGGTGTATTTCATTCCGCTGTAGGGCTGCATCCGGGCCGGATTGGCCAGGACGACGTGATAGCCGTGATCCTGGAGACCGTCCACCAGCCAATACCAGTTGAAGGTGGATTCGACGGCGATGGTGGCGATGCGGTCCTTGTAGGGTTCGAGCAGTTTCAGGATGGCGGCCAGGTCGCAGGGGAGCTTCTGGTGGACAAGGCGACGACCGTTTTCATCCATGAGGCCGCAGAGGGCGTTGTTGCTGTGCAGGTCAATTCCGACCATGATCT
>DAIRTX010000105.1:0-11106 GCA_036803685.1 Verrucomicrobiota bacterium
CGCCGAATTTTTCACAGACGAACCGTTTCAACGCGCGGATGGAAACCGCCGCGTCGAGCGCGCCGCGCCGGCATTTCGCCTCGCACGGCGCGGCGCAAACGCGGCCGCAGATGGAGGCGAACGGATTCGGCAGGCGGGCGATGATGTAGGCGTCCTCGTAACGTCCCTCGGCGATGGCTTGCACATAGCCGCCGGAGTCCGTGCGGACCGGACAGCCCTCGCGACAGAGGACTTGCCGCGTGAAATAATTCACGTCCGGCAGTTCGACTGGATAGGTTGGAGGCATGCCAGTTTCAGTCGAGCGTTACTTCTTATCGTACTTGTCGTGGACTTCCTTGATCTTGGTTTCCGCTGTGGCCTTATCTTCGGGCGTTGCCTTCGCGAGTTTCTCGTCCAGCATCGCTTTCTTGCGGACGCTGGAATCGTACGTAAGGAACTCGTAGATTTTTTTGCCGTCGGCGCTGCTGATACCGGAGCCGGGCTTGTGCATCATCCGTTTGATGTAGCGCGACCACTCGTCGGGCAACGCGTAGTCGGAGTTGATCGGGCGGCTCAACTTGTGGCACTGGGAGCATTTCTGGCTGAAGGTTTCGTAGTTGTCCTTGATGCCATCCGGGTATTGGGAGACATCAATCGTCGCCGGACCTTTTTCAAACCGATCGACTCGCGCCTTGGTTTCAGGGTCGAGTTGATCTTCGGCGCGCGCCATACCCGTCGCGGTCAGGATGAGCGCCGCCACAGCGAGGAGGACAGTGGTGAATTTAGAATTCATTGTCATAAGTTGGTATTTTCTTTTGTTTAGAATCCGTAGGAGAGCTGGACTACAAACTCATTGGACGGCAGCGCCGCAGGACCGCGGCTGTGCAGCCATTCATAGTCACCTTCGAACAGCAACGTGTTCGTGAGATAATAAACAAAACCTGCCGTGACGCGGTCCGTTTTCGTTCCCAGACCGTCGTTCATTACGTCATAACGGCTGACCAGTTCAATATCGTTCACGACGGGCAGATCCAAATTTAGTCCCGCCAGTTTGTAACCCGCTTGAACCCACCCGCCATTCGGATGCATGGTGCCCATGTCGTCGGTTTGCACCCAGGTATTGATATACTCGCCCTTCACTTCAAAGTAAGGACTGATATGCACGGCGGCATCAAGGACCGCCGCCGACCACCGTCGTTTCCCGGCGTTGTCCCAAACACCCGACTGACCCGAAACACCAAGCTCGACATCATAATGAGCTTTCCACGGGAAAAACCATCCGATGCGGCCACCGCCGCTGGGGTCGCTGTGGAGATTCGGCGTGTCACCAACATTCCCGCCCAAATCCAACAGGCCAGAATTGCCTGTTCCATCCGTTGACGACGGTCCATTGGCGCCATAAACAGAATAGGTGACCATCTGGCCTGACTGTCCGACCGGCACAGCGCCCCGCAACTGGGCACCGACACCACTGCCCGGCAGGAGATCGCGTGACAACGGGTCATCGGGTATCTTATTGAGCCAGCCCGCCGCCCGCTCAGAATAAGTGCCCAAGGGCAGAACCATGTCCCCGGCCACAATCATCACGTAATCGTTGAGCAGGTAATCCAACTGGGCGAAACTCAAACTCACCACGGTCGAGCTGCCGCCATTGGGATTGCCACTCGAATCTGTATTATTTTGCAGCGTGACATCAAAACCGGCTTCAAACAGGATGTTGTCGTTCGCCCGAAGCAGGAAGATCGGCGCAAAATCAGCCAATACAAAGGCGCTGTGCTGTCCTTGGGACTTTCCGAATTGAACTTCCGCGTCGCCCACCATTGTGAAATTGTGCAACGCGCTCATCGCCCCGCTGGGGACCGGATGAACCGGTTGAATTTTGGCCGCCGCCTCGGCTTTCTGCTCCGCATTGGTGGCCAGCGTCTGGGTTTCGCCCAGCCGCTGCTCCAGCTGTTGGATGGTCTGCTGATCCTGTTGGTGCGTCTGCTGGTCCTGTTCGTGCAATTTTTCCAACTGGCCAATCCTTTGGTCCTGCTGGCCGATCCTTTGGTCCTGATTGGTGACCGCGCTTTTCAACGCATTGAAATCCTCATCGCTGATCATCGCCGCCGCGTGTGGAGTCAACGCCACACCCAACACGCAAGCTGCCGCCGCCGCACTTAGAATTAGGGAAGGTATTTTCATGGGTAAATTCCTTTTTTAGTTTCCACTGTCCTCCTGGAGATACTTCAGGACTTCCTTGGCCTGCGTCGCGGGAAGATTGGCCCGCACCCGCATGTGCAGCATCAGGGTTTTCCATTGGGCCGACGTGAACTCGGTGGCATACCGCTCCGGATGGCAGCGGTTGCAATTGATGGCGTACAACTCGGCGCCGGTGAGTTTTTTGGGCCCCGCCTTCTGGTTCGCTATATTCTTTTCCGGTTCGGCGTGGGCCGGCGTCAGGCCAAGTCCGAGCAGGCACGCGCCAACCAGCCCCGATAAACACCATAATATTATTTTTTGTATTTTCATAACTTGTAAGTGCCTTACTTATTTTGGTTATTCCATCGCAATAATCAGCCTGCCTATATCAATCCGCTGGGCTGAATGTGCTCCGCTTTTTTTGGCATTTCAATGCCTTTTTTTGTCGGCGGGAATTCTGGTTGCTTGTCCCGGCAAGGGAAGGCAACCGTGAAAAATACTTGCCGCAGCGGACAATGAAACTAAAACGGGCGGATTGAATCCGCCGAAACTGTTCATCCCACCGTGGATCGGCGTGTTGGCAAATGACGGCGAATCAACCGTGATGGTCGTGTGCGGGAGAGTTTTTGTTTCAAGCCAAAATTTTGCTGACATCCAGGGTGGGACGAACCGAAGTCAAATTTGTTCCGGGCAAATTCGACCGGAACAATCTGCGAATTCCGCGAAATCTGCGGTTCAAAGCAAATGCCCCATTTTCTCGCGTTTCGCCTTCATTTCAAATGGCGTTCATTGTGCGGATTGGGTTTCACGCGGATCGGCACTTGCTCGACGGTTTCAAGCTGTCGCTTCGGAGAATTCATATACCGGCGTCTCGATGACGCGCGTGGGTTTGAGACGTGCGCGGACGATGGCTTGAATTTTTGTCACAATTTCAGGACTGAAAAGTTGCTCGCCCGTCTCACGGCACACGCGCGCCGGAACGTGTTCGATGATGACGAAACGCCCGCCGATCTCCTGCGTGTAGGTCACGAGGCGTTCTTCAAAAGTTTCGTTCCACTCCTGCGTTTTCATAATCTTTGTTTGAATGTTTTGTCCCATTCCGCCGGGCCTGGGTCATAGGCCGTGACGACTCTGACGAGCGGACGGCTCGGATGCGTGCATTGAACGTGCAACACGCGACCACTCTTCGCCGTCCCGCAAACCAGACAACTTGACCCGTATTTGTCATCAGGATAATCCTCAATGACTTCTCCCGCCAGCACAGTTTGCGCGATTTCCTCCGGCGTGATGTTGCGCTCAACCATTTGCCGGACGGCATGAAGCGAATACTCCACCTGCCCGCGCGAAATTTTCCGTCGAAGCTGGTCAATCATTCGTTAATTGATTCGTGTCCATTCGTGGTCAAAGCAAATGCCCCATCTTCTGCCGCTTCGTTTTCAGGTACCGTTCATTGTACGGATTGGGTTTCACGCGAATCGGCACCTGCTCGACGATTTTCAGTCCGTAGCCCTCCAGCCCGACGAGTTTTTTGGGGTTGTTCGTCAGCAAACGGATGGTCTTGAGGCCGAGGTCAACGAGGATTTGCGCGCCGAGACCGTATTCGCGCAAATCCATTTCGTAGCCGAGTTTTTGGTTGGCTTCGACGGTGTCGTAGCCCTGCTCCTGCAATTTGTAAGCCTTGATCTTCGGCGCGAGGCCGATGCCGCGGCCTTCCTGCCGCATATAGACAATCACGCCGCAACCGGCCCCGGCAACCTGCCGCATGGCCTGATGCAGTTGCGAGCCGCAATCGCACCGGCGCGAGCCGAACACGTCGCCGGTCAGGCATTCGCTGTGGACGCGCACGAGAACTTTTTCCCGCCCGGCCACGTCGCCGTGCACCAGCGCAAGGTGATGCTGGCCGTCCAGTTTCGAGCGATACAAATGCAAATCGAAATCACCGTAGTCGGTCGGTAATTTCACAGTTTCGACGCGCTCGACCAGTTTCTCCCGCGTGCGCCGGTGTTCGATCAGGTCGGCGATGGTGCAGATTTTCAGGCGATGTTTTTTGGCGAACTTCAGCAACTGCGGCAGGCGCGCCATCGTGCCGTCGTCGTTCATGATTTCGCAAAGGAGGCCGACGGGCCGGCAGGCCGCGAGTGTGGCCAGGTCCACCGCCGCCTCGGTGTGGCCGGCGCGCTGGAGGACGCCGCCCGGACGCGCGCGCAACGGAAACACGTGGCCTGGCTGCACGAGGTCGTCCGGTGCCGACTTAGGTTCGGCCATGATTTTGATGGTGCGCGCCCGGTCCGCCGCGCTGATGCCGGTGGTGATGCCGCGCGCGGCGTCCACACTCACGTGAAAATCAGTGCGAAAGCTCTCGCGGTTTTGCTGCACCATGCGGTCAATGCCAAGCTGGTGGAGCCGTTCGGCGGCCGTCGGCACGCAAATGAGTCCGCGCCCGAATTTCGCCATGAAATTGACCGCCGCGGGCGTCACGAATTGCGCCGCCATGATCAAATCGCCCTCGTTCTCGCGGTCGGCATCATCCACGACGATGACTATTTTGCCTTTGCGGACGTCGGCGACGACGGATTCAATGCTGTCGAAAGTTTTTTTCATCGGCGAAAATAGCATAGCCGTCCGCCGTTCAAACGCCAGACGCAAAACAAATCGGCTTGGTCCAGGTGCGTTGCCAGTGCCACCATTCTTCTGCTTCCTGGGAGCGCCGGCGTCCCGCCGGCTCGTTGCCTGACGACGACCCACCCGCCGGCGGGACGCCAGCGCTCCCAGAAGCCACGCTCCGTTTCAGAGTCCGTTCTTTTCGGCAACACGCCTCCAAGTTGCGCTCGGTCCGGGTGCGCTGATTTTTGCTGACACGACACCAAAAGCCGGCTTACGATTTGCCGAGTTTCATTGGAAACGTTTTTCCAATCAGTGGCGACGGTAAGATTTAGCAACCGAACGACCGACAAATTTCAATGTCATCGGACAAACTGGGCAGCAAGGGGTGTGGTGGACTTTCGGGCGGAAACCCCTTGAGTCTGCTTCAGGAATGTTTCGCCTGCGGCGTGATCGTGGTGGGCGCGCGCAAACGCATCGTCGCCTGCACCGCCGAAGCCGCCGAACATCTGCACCGGGACGCGGCGAAGTTGCTGAACGCGCCATTGAGTTCGTTGCCCGCGCCGCTGGCCAAACTGATTCAGGAAACCGCCCGGAGCGGCAAGGCGATTTTGAACCGCGAAATTCCTTTGGGCCATGCCACGGCATTGCGCGCGAGCATTTTACCCGTGACAACGCACGAGTCCCTGGAAATTGTCGTCGTTTTGAACAGCCTGACTTCCACGCCGGTTTTTGAGCAGAACCTCAGACGGCTCGACCGGCTGGCCAGCCTCGGCACGCTTTCGGCGAGCATGGCGCACGAAATCAAAAACGGCATGGTCGCCATCAAGACGTTCGTTGACCTGCTGGCGCAGAAAGGCCAGGACACGGAACTCACCGAGGTCGTCGGGCGCGAACTGGAGCGCATCAACGCGCTCGCGACGCAGATGCTGCGGTTTGCCGCGCCGAACCGCGCGGCGTTCACGACCGTGCGCATCCACGACGTGCTCGATCATTCGCTGCGCCTGATGCAGCATCAAATCAGCGGAAAATTAATTTCACTGCAGCGGCATTATAAAGCCGATCCCGACACCGTGCGCGGCGACGACGCGCAATTGCAGCAGGTGTTCATGAATCTTCTGCTCAACGCGCTTGAAGCGATGGGCACCAACGGCGTGTTGACCGTCGGCACGGAAATGATGAAGGGCGAACGCAGCGAGCGGCAATTGCGGATCAACATTCAAGACACCGGCGTGGGCATCGCGCCGGAAAATCTGGGACGACTGTTCGAGCCGTTTTTCACGACCAAAATAAATGGCACGGGACTGGGATTGGCCATCAGCCAGCGCATCGCGCTGGAACATCACGGCTCGATTCGCGTGCAAAGCGAACCCGGCAAAGGCTCGACGTTCAGCCTGTCGCTGCCGGCGTTCACGGCGGCGTGACTGGCGGGCAAAATGCAGCCGCAAGCTTCAGCTTGAACCCCGAACACGACTTGAAGATCATATCTGCTCTTCCACGAACGGACGATTAAATTTTACTCCCCGACGAGGTGATAAGGCCGGACGCTGTCGTCGCCGACGTGAGTTTTCGGCATGGCCTTGAGCGAGAAGGTGAAGGCGACGGTGAAATCTTTGGGGCCATGGCCGTTGTCAATCAAACGGAAAGTCAGCGCGCCGGTCCAACTCCGCATGTCGCGGTAGAGCGTGTAAAGTTGTTCCTGCAAGCGGCCGTTCCTGGCGTTGAAGTAGTGTGCGGTGCGCGCGCCCCAGTTGTCATTCAGCCGGTAAAACATGGTGCTGGTGATGAGATTGTTGCCGTTGCCCAAAAATCCGTTGCGCGCATACCAGTGGCCGATGCCCCAACTCCACTTTTCGTTGGGCTCGAGCGTGAGCTGGTGGAATGCCATGTTCAAATCGCCGCCGTTGATGTCGTAGCGCAACTGGGATTGGAGCATGACCCACGTGCGCGGACGGAACGCCAGCTCGGAGTAAAGGTCGTTGAATGTGCTCTGGCCGGCGTTCGGTCTGAGCCGCCAGTCCAGCAGGACATTCCAGTTGAGCAAATTGTCGAGCTGGCCGTCGCGTTTGGTCTGGAGCGTGTTGCGCAGGCCGAAGCGGAGGACATTCTCGCTGTCAATGGAATCAATGTTGTTGTAGTCGGGAAATTGAACCGGCAGCAGCAGCGGGCTGGGCAGTTCGGAATCGAACTGCGGCAATTGCGCCGGCGGCGTGCTGGGCGCGGGCACGTAGGCGTAAGTCACCGCCGGCTCGATGATGTGGCGCAGACCGTCAACGGCCAGAAGTGAATTCGTCGCGCCGGCCCAAAGTTGCGAGGCTTTGAACGAAGTTTCGACGCCGGTGTTGAAGATTTTGCGCCAGGTTTCTTCGTTCGTGCCGCCCGGGCCACCTTCCTCGCTGTAATAGGTAAAGCGCCCGCCGACGCGCGGCGTGACATTCAGCCAGCCAAAAAACGTATGGGGCAGGAGCAGTTGATGATACGTATCGGCGCGGGTGGCGGAATAAGCCGGCGGACTGTTCGTGTTGGCAAACAAAGCATTCGTACCAGCAAAGAAACGCCGGTAATAGCCTGCCGAGCTCTCGCTCTCGTAGTAAACCGGCGTGTTAAAAATCTGCTGGCGAAAACCGGTGAGTTTCACATCGGGCAGACGTTCGACCTGGTCGAAGAAATCATTGACGCGCGGCATGGTTTCGACGTCGAGACTCCAGTTGTTCCAATACTTGTTGACCTCGATAAACGTGTTGGGCTGCGGATTATTGCGATAGTCGCCCTCGAAAAAATCATGCAGCACGAGCGGGTCGCTCTGGTAATTCACGAGTGCCTTCACGTTCAAATTTGTAGCCGGGGTCGCCTGGTAGCCGAAGTAAAAGCGCTGGCGGTTCTCAGGAATCGCCCCCAAATTCGCGAAGCTGTTCGTGCTTGCGCTGGTGTTCGGATTGCGGTCATGCAGGTAATAATACTTGAACTCCGCCTCGCCCCATTGACCGAGGTGCAGATTCAAGTCCGGCCCCGCGCCCACGCCCCGTTTCTCGCGATAGTCCAGATGAATCTTTCCGTCCACCCCATCGTTGAGATACCACGAATAAGTGCTCAGCAAAAACGGCCCGTAGGCGCTGCGGTAGCCGGGAAGAAAATTGAAATTGTTGGCGTGCTCGCCCAGATTGCGCCGGTAATACGGAAAGTAAAACGTCGGCACACCGTCCATGAACAGCACGGCATTCCACATTTCGATGTATTTCCCGGGGACAATGGTCACGCGGCTGGCGCGAACGCGAATCGCCGGGTCGCTCACGTCATCGGTCGTGACGAAAGCATGGCGCGCGGTGTAGGTTTTATTGCTCGTGTCGCCCTGCAATTGTTCGCCTTGCGCGAACACCGGCGGTTTGCCCGTGCGAAATTGTTCGCTCTGCATCTGGTGCGTTTTGAAATTGTAGCGGATGTGTTCGCCGGTCCAGATGAGATTGCCTTCCTCGATGCGCACGTGGCCGTCGGCCACCGCCTCGCCCGCCTGATAATCGAGCCTCGCGCTGTCCGCGGTGAGTGTCGCATTGCCGTATTGCACGAAGATGCCGTTCGTACCGGTCGCCGTGTTTCCCACGATGTCCACGCTGCCGACCGGCGCGCCGGGAATGATTTGATTGAGGGACTGCACCACCCAGGACGGCGGCTGCTGGGCCAGGGCAACCGACGAAAAAACCGCGAATAAAAGGGCGAGCAGAACAATGGCAGGCAATTTTCTCATCAGGCCCGGCCAATTAAACAGAACGCTTTCCGGCTGCCAAGTGGATTTGAACCCAAAGTGGGCTTCGTAGGAGACGACGTACTTGCCTCGCCATAGCCGGGCGAAGGCGGAAGGAGTCTCTGTATTCAAGAAGAAATGAGCCTTGTCACCCCGGCTCCTGCAAAAATTATTCTTTTGGCAAAAACACGAACGTCATGAAAATGTTCGAGCCGGTCAGCAGCGCAATGGGCAGCCAGCGGGAAGAGGTAAAATTCATGTGCAAAAAATGAATTCATTCGCAAACGGTGTCAAATGAGAATACTTGACACCAACCATTCCCAATTACACCGACACTGCGCCCATGCCCGCCGGACAAAGCGCGCTCTGGAAATACAAAGCCATCTATCGTCAAGGCGATGACCGCGTCGGCCAATGGAGCGATGTCGTCAGCCTGCCGGTGGCGGGAAGAGGCAGGGCTGCGTTGCTGCGCAGCCCAAATTATTTCAGGGCGGGCGCGGCTTGTCGCATCGAAGCAGAGCGGAGACGGACAGCACCGCCCTACCGTGAACCAGCGTATTTGATTGTAATTTAATTGAATGAAGTGTATATTTAATTGAATGAGGTGTATAAATGTTCTTTAAGAACCAAACGCCATCCAAGCGAGACAAACAAAATTCCGAATCCTTGATAAAAACTCACATTAAAAATCTATTCCTCCTGTCCGCGCTGATAGCCGGACTCGGGTTGATACCGGCTGGTCGGGTGACAGCGCAGACCTTCATGATCCTGCATAGTTTCACGTTACCCAACAATAATACCAACAGCGACGGAGCGATCCCGTTGGCCGGATTAATTTTATCGGGAAACACCATGTATGGGACGGCGAATGATGGCGGCAGTTCAAGTGCTGGCACGGGGTCTGCTGGCACGGTGTCAAAGCGAACACCGATGGCACGGGTTTTACAAATTTGCGTAGGTTACAAAGCGGCAGCTACTGCAACCAAAAACCATACAGAAGAAAGAAGAAACGAACATTGAACACAATCAAAAACTATCGAACGGCGGCGCGGCTTGTCCTCGCGGCGGCTATGGCTGGGAATTTGTTGGCCCTGCCACTGGCCAGCCAGGCGGCAACCTATTCTTACACTGACTTGAATCCCAGCGGATTTAAATCCTCTCGGGCCAACGGCAATTCCGGCAGTCAGCAAGTTGGATATGGATATAGTTCTGTAAGCGGATATTATGAGCACGCCCTCCTGTGGTCCGGCACGGCCAGCAGCGCCGTGGACCTGAATCCCAGCGGATTTACATCCTCTCAGGCCAACGGCAATTCCGGCAGTCAGCAAGTTGGAAATGGCTATAATTCTTCAAACGCAATCGATGGTCACGCCCTCCTGTGGTCCGGCACGGCCAGCAGCGCCGTGGACCTGAATCCCAGCGGATTTACATCCTCTCAGGCCAACGGCAATTCCGGCACTCAACAAGTTGGAAATGGTTCTGGTTCTGCAACCGGAAACAATAATCACGCCTTCCTGTGGTCAGGCACTGCCGACAGCGTCGTGGACCTGAATCCCAGCGGATTTACACAGTCTTACGGTTTCGGCGTTGCCGGCGGTCAGCAAGTTGGAACTGGATATCTTGCAAACGAAAACCTTCCCATCGCCCTCCTGTGGTTCGGCACGGCCGGCAGCGTCGTGGACCTGAATCCCAACGATTTTACAACGTCTTCCGCTCAGCGCAATTCCGGCAGTCAGCAAGTTGGATATGGTTCTGGTTTTGCAACCGGAAACAATTATCACGCCCTCCTGTGGTCCGGCACGGCCGACAGCGTCGTGGACCTGAATCCCAGCGGATTTACCCAGTCTTACGGTTTCGGCATTTCCGGCAGTCAGCAAGTTGGATTTGGATCTGGTTCTGCAAGCGGAAATTATAAGCACGCCCTCCTGTGGTCCGGCACGGCCAGCAGCGTCGTGGACCTTGGCAGTCTCCTTTCGTCTGACTACAGCTCCTCTGTTGCCCTAGACATTGACGCAAATGGGAACGTTGTTGGATACGCAACCTATATTCTCACGGGTCAGGAACACGCAATCCTTTGGACTGTTGCTGTTGTTCCCCGACTGACCATCAGTCTGTCGAACCAAAAGGTGGTGCTCTCATGGCCAACAAATGCGTCTGGGTTCACTTTGCAATCCACCGCGAACCTGGTTTCACCGGCGGTCTGGACCACCGTTTTTCCGGGGCCGGTCATCGTCAACGGGCAGAACGCAGTGACCAATACCATCTCCGGCACACAGAAGTTTTACCGGTTAATCCAGTAATTGCCCAAAGAGGCGGCCTCTTAATTAAAATCGCACTGGAATGTTCTGCTTCGCCAAAAACCGTTTCACATCGCCGACGGTGTAAGTGCCAAAATGGAAAATGCTCGCGGCGAGGACGGCGTCGGCTTTGCCTTCGAGCAGCACCTCGGCCATGTGCTCCAAACTGCCCGCGCCGCCGCTCGCGACCACCGGCACGCCGACCGCTTCGCTGATGCGCCGCGTGATGACCAGGTCAAAGCCGGCCTTCGTGCCGTCGGCGTCAATGCTGTTCAAAACGATTTCGCCCGCGCCCAACGACACGGCGCG
>DAIRTX010000106.1:0-10916 GCA_036803685.1 Verrucomicrobiota bacterium
GTTGCCCGGCCATCCGCTCCTGGTGCCACGCCGGAACCATAAAAACCATGCGCCAATGGCTGCGCACAAAATAGGATTGCCACGGGCCGCCGCATTCCGCCTTGAGCAGCGGTTCATGGGCCCGGCTGAAGGCGCGCAAACCATCGTAGCCGGGGATCACGATCCGCTCCGATTCCGCGCCCGCCCGGCGGGGATTGCGCGAGACGACCTGGCGGATGAGCCGGCGATAGGTTTCCGCATCCGCCGTGGGCAGGCCCGGGTCGAAACGGGCATGATAAAAAAACTGCCGCGCCGACCTGACGATCACGAAACAGCGATGGGTATAGACGGGGGGCGTTTCGTTGGGCGAAACCGTCATCGCCCCACTCGTCGGGTCGAAGCGGTATTGCCAGACCAGTTCGTTGGCAAAAGTAAAAGTGTCCCGCTCGAACCGGAACGAGCGGGCGCAGTGGTCTGGTGGCGGACCCATTGTGCCGGGCGGGAGACTACTGGGAGCCGGCGGTTCGCTGGAAGAAGTTCGCCAGGTCGCGGGCGAGGACGCGAATGTCGTTGCGCTGGATTTCCTCGCTGCTCATCGCTTCACCGACCATCCTGGCTTCGGCTGACTCGCCGCTGCGCTTGATTTCATAGACGCACACAAGCTTGTCCCCGTCGAAAATCTGGCCGCGCACCTTGATCACGGGCTGGCCGCCGCCGCCAAACGGGCCGCCAAAATGCCGCGCGGCGGCACCGCCCTTGGAAAATTCGATGATGGTGTTGTCCAGCTTGAGGGTCTTGGCTTTGGACTTCACGTCCTCGCTCCGGGTTGTCACCGTGGCAAACACCTTCGTGTCGCGGAGATGCTCCACGAGCTGCTCCGGCAGTTCCTGCATGGCCGCGGCACGGGTGTCAACCTCGTTGTCGCGTTCGACGCCGGCGAACACGGTGGGCGCGATGTAAAGCGTCTGGTAGCCCTTGAAATTGAAACCGTCCGCCAGCCAGACGCCCTGGATGTTCTGGTCCTTGTGCAGTTTGACGCCTTCCGGCAACGGCGGCACATTCGACTTCTTCTTTTCCTTTTGCTTCGGTTGCGTCGTTTGGTTCGTTTGCGCCATGGAGCTGGAGGTGAAGCCCATCAGCAGGCTCAAGCCACCCACCAAGCCCAATCGCACCGTGTTTTTTATCCATCCTTGAAATATAGGGTTTATTTTCATATTGATCCTTTCCCACTTTGTATAACTCTCCCCGGCGGGTGGCAAGCTTTTCTTAATAGGCACGATCATTCAACGGTTTTGGGGATGCCCAACCGCGAATGAAAGCGGCGGTGAACGCGCCGCAGTCCAGACGCTTCGCGACTTTCGTGAGTCATGCCCCATCGTGTCAGTCCCGCTTTGCGGGAGAGTGCGGTGGCTTCAGCCCCGCTTTTTGGGAGAAATCATTTCAACGGGAGCCGGAGTTTTAACCGCGAAACAAGCGAAAATAAAAAGCGGCGGTGAACGCGCGCGCAGTCCAGACGCTTCGCGACTTTCGTGAACCATACCCCATCGCGCCAGTCCCGCATTGCGGGAGAGTGCGGTGGCTTCAGCACCGCTTTCAATTTCGTTTTCAAGTCACATCAATCAACGCGGGGAGATGTTGCCAGGAAAGTATGCGGGTGGTTTTGCGTTGATGATCCTGGCTACTAATTGTCAATTGAATTTACAATCAGCCATGGTGCCGGTTGGGGGCGTTTCCCGGAACCCATCCCCCGTCCCAATTTTTTTCAAACTGTTTTACGGTCGCGGCAGATATTCGATGCGATCCGCCCAATCCCAATCCTCCGCCTCACGCCACAGATCCACCAGCAGGCGCGCCTGCCTGCCATACGCGATGGCAGACATCGAACGGCGAAACAGAATGACGCCGGCATGCCCCAATCCCTCGCGTGTCAATTCGCCCGCGTGCATGGGAATGCTCGCGCGATCAAAGCCGACAAGGATCATTTTTGACTCGCGCAAAGTCATCAGCAGGGCGGGGTCTTTCACCGACCGATACGCGCCGTCCTGCCAATCCGAGATGTGGACGAGGGGAAAGCCCGAATCAATTTGCTGGCACGCCGCCACCAACCGGTGCGATGTGTTCTCATCGGCCAGCAGTCGCGGCTTCACACGGCGGCCTCAGCTTCACGCTGTTGCACAATCTCCTTCGCAAACATTTTGGCATACGCCAGTGCACACCGCACCAGCGCCGGGGTCCAACGAAAGTGATCCGCTGTCTTGGCGATGGTTTTGGCTTCGTGATACACGTCCACCACTTCCCACACCGCAACCCGATGTCCCTGCACATACGCTTCACGTCCGCCGACCGAGTCGCGAAACCCGATGCCGGGATATTCCTCCTCCAGGGCTTTTTCCTTCAGGTAAAGGCTGCTCAGGGTGGACACCTCCAGATGCCGCCGCTTCGCCTGGCGGGAAAGCAAAGCCGCATGGTCTTCTTCAATCCGGCACGATTGGACAATGGTTGGCATGACCAGACTATCGTTTACAATGTAAACGCTGTCAAGACTCACTTTGTCCCAACGCGCAGCCCCGGGCGTATCTTGATACCTGCACCAAATGGAAACAACTCCCTCTCCCCGCCAAACGGGGAGAGGGCTGGGGCGAGGGGTTCGTGCTTGTAAACATTGGCTCCTCACCCCGCCCTTCACCGTAGCAGCCGACGTGAGGAGGCTCTAACTTTTGCCGGAGAAGAATGAGCGGACTCATGTCCGCTGCTACATCAATAGACGAGAACGAGGACTGCGGCGTCTTGGGCGGATTTGACCACCTCCTCAAACTTTCGGTCAACCGTGACCGGTTCCTTAAGTTTATTGGTCACGTTCGGCACCGATTCGAGGAAACTCAACAGAAAACTGCTCTTCACCGCGTAATTCACATTCTCCGGCAACGCCCCACTCGCCGCCAGCGCCGCCGACGCATTCAGCTTGGCCGACACGATGCTGATGACGTTGCCCCGGTCATCCACCAGCGGACGGTGCCCGTCCTGCCATTTGCCCGGCTGCATGGTGGCCGTCTGCAAAGACCACGCTGATTTGAAAAAACCGCGCATCATCCCCCGCACCGGACAGCGACGCGATTTCCCCCTTGGCCAGCTTGGGCGCAAACCCCTGCAAACCGATGTCGGGAAAACTGACCGTCGCCACCGTGCCGCCCAGAGCCACCGTGCGACTGGCGGCAATTGGCAGCGCTGCAAACCGCCCGTCCGCCTTCAACAAAGCCAGATCATTGGCCGCGTCCACCTTTTCCATCTAGCGACTGAACAGAATAAGCGCAAACTTCACCAGCAGCATTAATATCATGAGCCAGAGAACCAATCCGAGACCTGTTGGCATGTTGGGGCTGGGCGAACCAATGCCTTTGCCGGCTTGGCCATTAAGTTCCCGCGCCTTTGCGGACACGGGCTTTGTGTTGCGAACCAGCGCGATCGGGCTGGGGGCCGGGGAAGTATCGCCACTTTTATTTTTAGTCATCGCTAAACGCGCGGAGTCAACCGAGAGAGTTCCTACACTCCTTTTATTTGAAGAATTCCCAATAAAATTGAGATTTGTGAATTTTCGCGGCTGCTGAATTAGTAGGCACCAAATTCGGGCGTTTTTTTGATGATGCCATCGCTGACACAAGTGCCTGTTGACGGAGTTTCTTCTCTTCTCTCATCTGCTTTGTCAAACGACTCCCCGACTGATTGCCGCCACGCGGCTATTTGTTTTACAATCTCGCGGATTTTTTCACGCTGTTCGGGTGTCAAATTGATGCCGGGTGTCTTGGCCAATTGGCCGTCGTCCTTCTCTGCGATTTTTTCACGACGCCTGTATTGACGCCGATAGAATTCAGGTTTCGGCAATTCGGGTATTTGTTTTTTTAACTCTAGCAATCGCAAATAAATGGACTGTGAGAAGTGCTCATCCGAATAATCCTCTTTGCCTCGGTTAAGCCAGGGTGTTCGCCGGATTAAATCCCTTCGCTCAAGCCCGTCCGACAATTGCGCAATGCGCTTGATGCAACCATACCGGCTTACGATAGCGTCGGTTTCGCGATTGCCCCAATAGATCTGGCGCTGACGCCAGCGACCGTCTTTCGCTCGATACTTCCAGAAAAATACAAGACGTGCGCCGTATTTATATGGCTTCTTGCGAGAGTAAAATTTCATCGCGTAATTGTCATTTAGAGGTGCGTCGGATTAATGTATTTCCGTGACCTGCCGCGCTTGCGCTTCACGGCCTGAATTTAGCGGATTGGCTTTCCCATCGCCAAAAGCATGGCCAGCTTCGTGGCAATCCACCGCCAAAGGCCATCATCACGAGTTGGACGAGGCTTTGTGTGATTTTTCATTTCCGTTCTATGTCTTTGGTGTTTGCCAATGTTCAATCTCAATTACCAAACACGACGCCACAATCTAAAATGCGGCTTAAATCCTTCCCCGATTTCAAAGTATTGGGCGTTTTGGGAATATTCCAAATCGATTTTATTGCCACCATAATAATCGCCGCTGGCATGTTGAAATTGAAATTCGCGATGAACGGTTATTCTCGAAAGAGTATCCTTCATTCCCAATTCAATCTGATTGTATCTGCTGCCAATGAAGCGACTAAACAGGTCTTGCGCTTGAATCAAAATTAGCTGGTTCAAATTCCTGTGGTTTTTTTCGCTATACTTCCGCGTGTGAACCTCCGGCACTTGAACGCAACATATTGAACGAATTATCCATTTTTCCCCATTTACCAAAAAGTGATTTGTAATTGCATACCACGCCCACTTAAATGGGTATCCATGTTGTTCCCATTGCTGTTCCCTAATTGCAAATTGGATTTGTTCAACATCCGAAGTGCCAAGGTGTTTTACCTCTAGTGGCTCTTTGAGAGTTTTTGGTTTTCTCATATTTTGGTCTTGATGCTAGGAACCACTTTAACCGTCTGTCCGGCAGCTTCACTTGGAAAAGCGATATGTTCCCCGCAATGCTGGCAATAACACGTGGATTCTTCACTCATAAATTTCCATTCGTGTAACAAGATTCAAACGCCACTCGCCCCAATCGTCCATCCCAAAAAGAATTCAGGAAAAGAGTCCGTTGCCAATGCGGAATTCAGAATGCGGAGTGCGCTGATCCGCCGCCGTTTCACTTTGGCCTGACAAGCAAGTCCGTCCCGTTTGCGGCTGCGCCCTGTCCGCTTTTGATTCACGACCTCCCTCATCCCGGCCTTCTCCCCAAGGAGAAGGAGAATCGTCCGCCGTCTCTTTGAAAATTCGCGCGACTGGATTTGCCGGACGGTCATCCGCATAACCAGAAACGCAGTGCAGCTATTCCTTCTCCTGGGGGAGAAGGTCAGGATGAGGGCGAGCGTCAAAACAAGATTTATTCCGCCAATCGTCCATCCCAAAATGATTTCAGGAAACCGAGTTCCCTTCCGCGAGGCCGGCAGCGGCTGTGCCGCTCAGAGTGAGTTCTGCGGTCATCACTTTGACGCCCGCGATGGTGGCGGAAACTTTGGCCTGGACCATCAGGCCCAGCCGGCCGGTGATGGTGGCTTCGATGGTGAGGGTTTCCCCGGGCCGGGCGGAACCGAAAATTTTGACTCCCCGCAGCGCGGTCAGCTTCAGTCGCGGCAGGGACGGATTGGCGGGGTCTTCCTGCGCCACCATCCCGGCCACCTGCGCGCCGGCTTCAACCAGAAGCACGCCGGGCAGGATTGGCTCGCCGGGCAGATGGCCGCGCAGGTAATATTCGTCGCCGCGGACGCGGTATTCGCCCACGCCTTCCTTCCCCGGTGTCAAACTCAGCAGCCGGTCCACGAAGCGGAATTCCGGGCCGTGGGGCAGCGACCGCATCGCGAGTTGCAGGAGGTCGGTCATGGCGATGATTGGCGCAGCGGTTCCACCACGGTGAAATCCGGCGCCAGTTTCACTTCGAACAGCGCGGGGTCAATCGGCCGGTTGAGCACCACGTTGGTGAAATCGTTGCGCAGGCTCGAGCCGTCGGCGAATTTCATCTCGGCAACTGCGATCGAGAAATCGTTGGTGCGAAAGCCGATCAGAATTTCGCTGATGAATTTGCGGGCGGAAGCGCTCCTGGGCTGGAGCGTCATTTGCAGAATCGAGTTCGTTTCCGTTGCCGAGAGCAGACGAAAGCGTTCTTCTATGGTTGCCTGATCCCGGGGAAGGATGGCATCCATCAGGCCCAGCGCGTCCTTCAATGGCCCGGGCGGCACGCCTTCGAGGGAATACTTTTCCACCCGCTTGAGGCGCGGATAGATGATGAGCAGTTGGTCGGGCTGGCGCAGCACGATGGTCTGCACCGGCTGGCCCAGTTCCCAGCGGACCCGGTTGGGCACTGTCACCCAGACTTTGCCGGTGGAAACCAGCGGCTGGGATAGCACCTTGAGCGACCGGGTCTGGGTAAAATCGGCGGACCAACTCTGCAGGTTGGTTTGCACGGCAACCCAGCGGGCGAACTGAACGTCACGCTCGTCGGCGCGGGCAACCATCGCCGCCAGATACAAAAAGGCGAAAATGGAAGATAGAAGATGGAAGATGGAAGGCTGCCCATGCCGCTCTGCCGAATGACGAATGACTAAACCATAATGACGAAAGAATGACGAAGCCCGAATGATAAAACGATTTCCAATATCCGCGCGGTCATCTGGTATTTGAGCATTGGTGCTTGGGAATTCTTTAGTCATTAGTCATTAGGGTTTAGTCATTTTCCAGGCCAGATGGGAACGAATTGATACCATTGGTCTATATCTTTGCGAATTTCCGGCTCGAATGCACGCAGGATTTGCCGGGTCAATTCCCGGCGGACCTCGCGATCGCCCAACGCCTTGCGGTCATAGGCAAATTCCGGGAGCACCTTCACGGCGTAACCGGCGCGCCGACGGACAATCGTCACCCCGATCAATGCGCAGCCCGATGCCCGGGCCAGTTCCGCCGCCGCCAGTGGCGCTTCGAACGGCTGGCCGAACAATTCCACCGGAACGCCGCCCTTGGCCGGCGGCCGGTCGAGCGATATCGCCAGGGCCGCCCCCGCCTGGAGCCGTTTGATGACCTCCACAAAGGCGAAACTGTCCTGGCCGATGATGAGGGTCTCGACCCCGCAGCGCCGCCGCAACGCGATGCGAAGGTCGGTGAGGCCATCGTCGGGTTCGGCCTGGGTGAGGACCGTCAACGGGATGCCGAGCTGGCTCAGCAACAGGCCGCCATGCTCCCAATTGCCGAGGTGGAGCGTGATGAAAAGGATGCCGCAGCCGCGTTGCTGGGCGGTCCGGATGATTTCCAGTTCGCCGGAATTGGTCAGCCAGTTTTGCACCGGCACGCCGCCCTCGACGCGCCACAGGTCCACCAGTTTCAAGGCAAATTTCCGATGGAGCCGGTGGGCGGCCTTTTCGGCGGCGGCCCGGTCGCCGGCAAAGACAGGCAGAAAATTCCGCACCACAACCTCGCGGCGCTGGCGTCGGAAAAGAAAATAAAACTCGGCCACGATTACGGAAAAGCCCTTCGCCAATCCGGCCGGCAGGATTCGCACGACGGCCAGTCCAAACCGCCACAGTCCGGCGCGATAGAAAGAAGAAGTGGACGTGACGCGTGAAACGTGATGCGTGAAAGATGACGGCTGACTGTCACCATTTTCGGACTTTGGACTTTGGACTTTGGACTTTGGACTTAACCAGACCCACCATGCCGGGAGCAGAAACACGGAAATGATCATGTTGGCGCCGATGCCGACGGCGCAAACCCTGCCTAGGCTGGCCATGCCGGGATTGCTGGAAAATCCCAGCGAACCGAACCCGGCCATGGCGGTGGCGCCGCATAGCATCAACGCGCGACCGACGGAGCGCCGGACCAGGCCGAGGTCACCGCCATGCCGGCGCAAGGCCAGTTGGATGAAAATGGTGTAGTCCACCCCCGCACCCAGCATCAGGGGCAGGGCCATGAGGTTCATCAGGTTCCAGGACCAGCCCGCAACCGCCATCGTCGCCAGCAGGCACAGCCCACTCAGCAACAACACCGCCGCGCCCAGCAGGATCTCGGTTGGCCGGCGGAAGGCGAACCAGAGCGAAGCCAGCACGAGGAGAACCATGGGCGTCACCACCTGCCACATTTTTGCCTGTACCCGCTTGAGGGTCGTGCTCCCAAGCAGTTCCCAGCCGGAGAGCAGCGCCCGATTTTCGGCCAGCCGGGTGGACAGGCCGGCGAGGGCGGCGGCCTCAACCCGGTTGGTCGCCGGATAAATCAAGCCCATCACCAGCCATTCGTCGGGCGTGCGCGCCACGAACCTTTTCAGCAGCCACTGGCTCACCGGATTGGTCGGCCAGACCACGCCGGTGGTGGCGCCGGCGCGCGCCCACGTCCGCACCAGTTCCTCCGTCAGGACCAGGGCGTTGGTGTTGAAACCTTCACGCAGCGCTGCCTCCCGCAGCACCGGGCCTTGTTTTCCCAGAATGGCCGCCGTCGCCCGGTTCGCCGCCTGCAACTCGGCCCGCGGCCACAGCGCGGTCGGCAGCAGATACCGGCCGATGACGTAATTGGAAACCGCGTCGTTGAGCACCCCTTCGGCAAGGGATAGACGCCGATAGACTTCCGGTTCATCCCGGCCGGAGATGATCAGCCAGAGCGGGTCCGGCGGCAGTCCCATCGCGGACTTGATTTCGTCGAGCGTCGTCTCCGCCTCGCCGCGCGCCGGGCGCAGGGCGTTCCCGCTGCGGTCCAGCCCGGGCCGGTGAACGCACAGCACCGCGCCCGCTGCCAGCAAAACCAGGCCGGTCACCACCAACGCGGAACGGCAGGATTGTTTTGTCGGCGCAGGTCCGGTTGACGGCGTTTCCTGAGGCGGCAGAAAATAACTCCACCAGCGGAGTGGCGTCTGGACCGGAGGCGCTTTTCGGCGGTTGGGAAACAACGGCGGCAAATAAATCATCACCATGACCAGCGCCGCCAGGCCGACCCCGATGGCCACGAGCGTGCCCAGTTGTCCCAGGCCGGGCAAACCGCCCAGGTTCAAAACCAGGAACGCGCTCATGGTGGTGATGGCCGCCCATAGAATGCTCGGCGCAATGGCCCGGCGGATTTCCGGCACGGACAATTGCGGGTGCGCCAGCGCCTCCTGGTAATGCACCACGGCATAATCCACCGCCAGCCCCAGCAGCACGGCGGCAAATCCCATGCTCACCACGCTGATACTCCCCAACACCAGTCCGCCCAGCGCCAAGGTCGCGCCCAAAATCAACCCCAGCAACGTCAGCAGCCAGAGCATCGGCAGCCAGCGCCGGTGCGTCAGCCAGAACAGCAGGGCGATGATGACGGTCGTCCCGCCCACCGAACCGCTCATGTCGTGCTGCATGCTCGCGGCAATTTCCGTCACAAAAACCGGACGGCCGGTGTAATGGACCACGACGCCGTCCCAGTCCACCTTCGGTTGCTCCGCCCGCAGGCCGGCCACCACCGCCCGGATGGATTTCAGCCAGCTTGCACACTGACGATAACTGGACAGGTCCACGCCGGATTGCACGAACACCAGCCGGAAATTTCCCTCCGAGGAGGCAAACATTTGCTGCCCCTGTTCCATGGAAAAGCCGCTGAAGTTGGTGAGCGCCGGCAGGTTCAACAAATCGAACGGGTCAAAGGCGCGCCGGGCGATGTCCATCGGCGACATGGAAGTTGCAAGGACTTCCTTGGTTTCGGTGAGCACGGCTTGCAGCCGGTCGGGTGCCAGCCGGTTGGTGAGGGCGGCGAAGGATTCCGGCGGTTGATTAAGCCACAGGCAGCCGAGCAGTTCGGCCATCTGACCCGGATTTTCCATCCACGGCGGCTGCCAGGACACCGTGGCGACCAGATTCGTCTGCTGCCGCAGGCGGGCCGCCAGCGCATCCGCCAGCCGCTCGGCCCGTTCGGCGTCTGGGGCGCGGAGGGTGACAACCAGTTCACGGGCGTTGGTGAAATGTTTCTGGTAAAGCTTCAGTCCCTGGACCGTCGGTTCGTCCGGCGGCAGCAGGTTGAGGATGTCCACGTCAAACCGGAGCCGGCACAATCCGATGCCGACCGCCACCGTGAGCAAGGCCCACCACCAGCGTTTCAGGAACAGACTCACGGCCCGAGAAAGCCTTCCAGGGTTTCTCCCGAGCGGGTGTTTTCCAGCCGCCAGCCTCCGTCTGGTTTGCGCTCAAAACGCAACGGCGGCGGGAGCTGTTCCCCGAAAAGGGCCGCATGCAGATAAAGCCAGGCAAAGCGGGCCGGCGGCTGCCGGCGCCCGGTGAAGCCCATTCGGCCCGCCGGGAATTGGATCAGCCAATTGGTGCGGGTAGTTTGGGCCGAAACCAGCGACAGCGGCGTTTTCGCAAACTCGATGGCGCACCGTCCGTCCTCGTGGCTGACCATCACCAGGTCTCCGCCCAACTCCGGCAACCCGCGGCCCGGTCGCCAGAGGGCCTGCCCTTCTTGCACGTGCCAGCCCGGGCCTGAGGTGGTGAATAGTGAAGTCTCGGTTGTCGTTCGGCAACCTGAGGAAAACATGGCGATGGTCAGCAGTGCCAACCAAAGCACCGGACGAAACAAACGACCTTTGTATAGTCCCATAGAGGTCTGATTATTGTTATGTGACTGAGGTTGTTGTCAAAGCTTGATTACACAATCAATGAACATATCGCCAATGCATCCTCATTTGCCTGTATGCTGACCGGACTCAACTTTTCGAGTCATCCAAATGCCGCCAACGCCAGACCAGACGCCGTTTCGTCTGCGGCGTCAGCTTGAAATGCTCGCCCATCCGCAAATTTTCGACCCAGAAAATTTCGCCATCCTCCGTTGCTGCCACCATCAATTCGCGCCGCCGGGCGCGTGGAATTTTCCGGTTTGTAAACAAATCCTGAAGTTTCGCCGATGACTTCAAACCAATCGGTTGAAACCGGTCGC
>DAIRTX010000107.1:0-10764 GCA_036803685.1 Verrucomicrobiota bacterium
GTTTCCGTCGCCAAAAAATACACGAACCGCGGCCAGTCGTTCCTCGATTTGATCCAGGAAGGCAACATCGGTTTGATGAAGGGCGTCGAGAAATTCGAGTATCGCCGCGGCTACAAATTTTCCACCTACGCCATCTGGTGGATTCGCCAGGCCATCACGCGTTCGATTGCCGACCAGGCGCGCACCATCCGCATCCCGGTGCACATGATTGAAATCATGAACAAACTCTGGCGCGCGCAAAAACAGCTCACGCAGGAACTGGGCCGCGAGCCGACGCCGGAGGAACTGGCTGACGAAATGCACATGCCGGTGTCGCGCATCCACGCGCTGCTCAAGATGGCGCAGCAACCCGTTTCGCTCCACGCGCCCGTCGGTGACGACGGCGACGTGAGCGTCGGCGATTTCATCGAGGACAAGACGGCTGAAAATCCGTCGGAAGTGACCAGCTACAGCCTGCTCCGTGAAAAATTGAGCGACGTGCTGACGACGTTGACCGAGCGCGAACGCAAAATTCTCGAAATGCGTTTCGGTTTGCTCGATGGCTACGAGCGCACGCTCGAAGAAATCGGCAAGATGTATAACGTCACGCGCGAGCGCATCCGCCAGATCGAAGCCAAGGCGCTGCGCAAATTGCGCCACCCGACGCGCGTGCGCCATCTGCAAGGGTTCCTCGAAATCGCCGAGCCGGCATAAGCGCAGGCTGAACACCGATAACTGAATCTGCCCCAACGGGGCAAAACAATTGACCCGGGGTTGATTTCGCAAAGCGGGAACAGCCCCGGGTTAAATCATTTTAAGACCTCATCCGCCCGGCCGGAGCGGTGGAAATTTCCAGCGGCCAAAACTTCTGCCGGGTTGATTCCCTCGCCCCGCTCGGCGGGGAGAGGGGCAGGGCGAGGGGATTTGAGTTAACACGCCACCTCACCCCAGCCCCTCCCGTCGGCGACGGCGGAGAGGGAGAAATCCCTCACACCTGAATCGGCAGGATGAGCATCGGCCAGCCGTGTTGATACAGCCGCCGTTGCAGTCCAAACACGGTGTGGTTGTGCAGCCAGCGGGTCAGCAGGTTTTCGTCCTTGAACACCAGTTGCCCGGCGAAAAATTGCGCCTGCGGAAAGCGTTGCGCCACGGTCTCGCACAACTTCGCCGCTTCGTCCACCACGTCCGTGCCCAGCGCGAAATGCGCTTCGGCACAAAAACCCTGCTGGCGCATGTAGGCAACGTAACGTTCCACTTCGCGCCGCGAGTGTTCGCGAAGGTTTTCCATTTCCGCCGCGCCCTTGAAAGTGCCCGCGTCCACCACGCCGACCTGGAGGAAAATGAAATTTTGATAAACTTTCGGAAACATCCGGACCACGGCCAGCAACGTGTGCAGGCCAAGGCCGTTGAACCCATTGACCAAAAACACCGCCGTGCGGGCGTTCGGATTGCAGGGGGCGGCGGGCGCGTCGGTGCTTGTAATATTGGCCGTGTCAATGCCGGCGGCGGCGACGAGTTCGTTGAGCCGTTGCAATTGATGTTGGGTTTGCTTGTAATGCCGTTTCACCCAAAACGCCGCGGCAACCAAAATCCCCGTGACAAACAGCGTTACCCAGCCACCTTCGGAAAATTTCACAACGCAGAGTGAAATCAGAATGCCGCTGGTCAGCAACAGACCGAAGCCGTTCACACAAAGTTTTCTTTTCCAGGTCGGCATGTTCGCGCGTTCCAGCCACCAGTGCCGCACCATGCCGAGTTGCGACAGGGTGAAGGTGATGAAGACGTTGATGCTGTAAAGCACGACCAGCACACCCACCGTCGCGTGGGTGCAGAGCACCATGGCCAGCGCCGCCGCGCCCATCAGCAAAATGCCATTTTCGGTCACGAGCCGGTCGCTGAGCGCGGCGAAGCGCGTGGGCATCCAGCGGTCCACCGCCATGTTCGCCAGTATCCGCGGCCCGCCAAGAAATCCGGTTTGCGCGGCGATGAACAGCAATGCCGCCGAGGATGCGAGCGCGGCGACCACGAAAATTTTTGCCGCGGTTGCCGGCCAGGTCGCAGTCATTCGCTCAAACAAAACCGCGTTCAGCGTTTTGCCGTCCACGTGCTCGACATGATACAGCAGATACACCAGCAGCAACCCGCCGACGACGAACGAGAGCGACGTGCTCATGTAAACCATCGTGCGTTTGCCGGTTTGCACGCGCGGTTCGCGCAACGCGCCCAGGCCGTTGCTCACCGCCTCGATGCCGGTGTAAGTGCCCGCGCCGAGACTGTAAGCCCGCAGAATCACCACCAGGATTCCCCACCAACCGATTTGCGACGAGGTCGCCTGCACGTCGGATATGACCCCATTGGCGATGCCCGGCAATTCGCCCGCGTGCGACGCGACGCCATAAACAATCGCGAAGGTGTAAGTCAGGACGAACAAAAAGAACACCGGCACCCACAACAACACCGATTCCTTGACCCCGCGCAGGTTCAGCAGCGTGAGAAAAATAATGCCGCCGGCGGCGACCGCGGTTTTGTAGGCGAACCAATTCGCCGGCAACATGCTGAACAGCGCGTCCGTGCCGCTCGCCACGCTGAGGGCGATGGTCAGCACATAATCGCCAATCAAGGCGCAACCGGACACCACGCCCGCCGTCGGCGACAGCAATTTGCTCGCGACCAGATAACCGCCGCCGCCCGTCGGAAAAGCCTCGATGATTTGCGAATAACTCGTGCAGATGACGACAATCGTCAGAATCGTGGCGATGGCGACGAACAGGCTCAAAAACGTGTGACCCTTCAACGCCAGAAACGCCGCCTCCGGGCCGTAGCACGATGACGACAGTCCGTCCGCGCCCAGGCCGACCCACGCGAACAATGCAATCAGCGAAGTTTGGTGGAACAGGCTTTTGTCGGAAAGATTCAGCGCGCGGCCAATCACCACGTTTTTCGCCATGACAAACCATTCACGCAAATTCATAAACGTTGCCGCAATGCCATCATCAACCAACTGAGTTTTGTCGGAGACCGCGTCACAAGGCGTTGATTCAAGCAGAAACGAAGCAGACTTACAGCTAAAAACCGCAATGTCCCAGCCGCTTCGGGTGCAACCTGGCATGGTTCCCGACTGGGGACTGGAAAGTCCCCAAAACCCGCGGACAAGAATGTCCGCGCTACAGGTAGCGCAGGCTTTCCAGCCTGCGGGTTCTGGCGACTTTCCAGTCGCCAGTTGCAAACAAACCCAAACCGGCTCCCCAAGAACAGTGGCTGGCTTCAGCCTCAAACCTTATTCCAGTTCCAGCAACCGGTAACCCACGCCCGGCTCGGTGATGAAATGTTCGGGTTGCGCGGGGTTGGCCTCCAGTTTCTCGCGCAAATGCGCGATGTGGACGCGCAGGTAATGCGTTTGCTCCACCGCCTTCGGCCCCCAGATTTCCGTCAGCAACTGGCGGTGCGTCAAAACCTTGCCGGCGTGCGTCACAAACAATCGCAGCAGCGAATATTCAATCGGCGTGAGCTTGATTTCCTGGCCGTGCTTGCGGACGACGCGCGCGGACAAATCCACCTCCAGCTCGCCGCTGCGGAAAATCGCGTCCGCTTCCTGCGGTTGAGCGTGACGCAGCACGGCGCGGAGACGCGCGAGCAATTCGGCGCTGTTGAACGGCTTCGTCACGTAATCGTCCGCGCCCGCGTCGAGCGCGGCGACTTTGTCGTCCTCGCGATCGCGCACGCTCAGGATGATGACCGGCACGCGACTCCATTCGCGCAGGCGCTTCAGCACTTCCATGCCTTCGAGATCGGGCAGGCCGAGATCGAGCAAAACCACGTCGGGCCGGCGCTGGGCGGCCTGGGCGATGCCGTCCGATCCGGTTGCGGCGTCGAAGACGCGATAGCCGTTCGCCTCCAGCGTGACGCGTAGGAGACGCTGGATTTGCGGCTCGTCGTCAATGACGAGGGCGACCGGCGCGGCTTTGGTGGTTTCGTGGCTCATCATCCCGGCCCGACGGTCGGCGGTTTTTCGGGTTGCGGAAAATTCAAGGTGAACATCGCGCCGCCGCCCGGACGGTTGGTGGCGGTGATGGTTCCGCCGTGCGCCTCGACGAAACCCTTGACGATGGTGAGTCCGAGTCCGCTGCCGCCGGTGGGCGCGGTGGGGGCGCGAAAAAATTTGTCGAAGATGCGGGGCAGCCATTCGGGCGGGATGCCCGGTCCGCGATCCACGACGCTCAACTCCAGATGGTCGTCCGCCAGTTGCGCCTGCACTTCAATCGGTGTGTTCGCGGGAGTGTGGTTGGCGGCATTGAGCAGCAGATTGGCGAGGGCATGTTGCACGAGGGAAAAGTCGAGCCGGACCAGCAGGGGCGCGGCCGGCATGTCCAGTTTCACCGGGTGCGCCGCCAGTTCGCGCTGCAATTCGCGCAGCGTCGTTTGCACCAGGTCGCGCGCATCGTGCCAGTCGAGGCGCGGGCGGACCTGGCCCGATTCGAGCCGCGCCACGTCGAGCAGGTTGCCCACGACGCGATTGAGCCGGGCATTGGCTTCCTGAATCTCACTGATCAACGCGCGCCGCTGTTCCGGCGTCGCGGCCCCGGCGGCGGCGAGCGCGCTGGCGGCGCTGGTGCTGGCCGCCAGCGGCGTGCGCAATTCGTGCGAGATGGAATTCAAAAGCGTCCGGCTGAACTTTTCCGATTCGGCCAGCAGGCGCGCCTGTTCGGCGGCGGTGCGGAGTTCCATGCGGTCGAGCACCAGCGCGGCCTGGCGCGCGAACGTTTCGAGCAAATCGCGTTGCGCGAGCGTCAGGCGCTGATCCGGAAAACCCACCGCCAGGATGCCGAACACCTTTCGCTCGGTTGCCAGCGGCAGATGCAATGCCTCCGCGCCCGGCAGATTGTCGGTGAAACGTCCGGCGGCCTTCCGCTGGCGGAACGCCCAGTCGGCCACGCTCAACTCCTTTTCCGAAAGGGCCAGGGAACTGTCGGGATGGGCGAAGAGCTTGTCGTTCGCGGGTAGCGCGACGGCGACGGGCGTGTGAAAGACGCGGTTGATCTGCGAGACCAGTTGCCAGACGACTTCGTCGCGCGAGCTGGCCTCGGCCAGGTCACGCGACATTTCGTAGAGTACTGTGGCGCGTTCCTCGCGGCGGCGTTCGGCCTCTTCCTGCAGCCGGATGCGCGCCACCAGTTGGCCGAGCACAATCGCCACGACGAAATAAAGGCCGAACAAAATGCCATCCTCAACGTTGGCGATGATGAACGTGAAGCGGGGCGGCAGGAAAAAATAATTCCAGGCCACCGCGCTCAACGCGCCGGCCAGCAGCACCGGACCGCGGCCCACCTTCAGCGCCAGCAGCACCACGACGAGCAGGAAAGCCAGTCCCGGCACCCGCGGGCCGGTGAATTGCACGAGTGCGAGATTCAGGACGCCCGTGGCTGCCACCGTGCCGGCGGCGAACAGATATTGCTGAAAATTGGAGGCAAACGCACGATGCCAGATCCGCAAAGTCGGGGCGTTGCCCGCCTTTTCGGAACGGACGACGTGCAGGTCAATGTCACCGCTTTCCCGTGCCAGCCGCCGCAGCAGGAGGCTGGCGCGCAGCCATTCGAACCAGCCGGTGCCGGCCGGTTTGCCGACGATGATCTGGGTGGCGTTCTGCATGCGGGCCACGCGCAACAACCCGCGCACAAGGTCGTCATCCGTGGTGGCGACGACTTCCGCGCCGAGTTCGCGGGCGGTGGCCAGGTTTTTTTCAAGCTGCGCCTGGGCGGCTTCCGACAGCGAACGCGGATTCTCGACATGGACGGCGAGCCACCGGCAGCGGAGGCCGTCGGCCATGCGGCGGGTCCAGCGGATGAGCGATTCGGAAAACGGCCCGGGACCGACCGCCACGAGCAGGCAATGCCCCGTCTTCCACGCGCCGGCGTCGGTTTGCGTCCTGCGAAATTCCAGCGTGTCCACGCCCACGTGGTCCGCCACGAGCCGCAGGGCCAGTTCGCGCAATGCGGTGAGATTGGCTTCGCGAAAAAAATTTTGCGCGGCGGCGGCGGCGCGGTCGGGCACGTACACCTTGCCTTCGTGCAACCGCTGGATGAGTTCGGCGGGCGGAAGGTCCACGAGTTCGAACACCGCACCGTCGAGCACGCTGTCCGGCACCGTCTCGCGAATCTCCGCGCCGGTGACCTGGCGGACAGTGTCGGCGCGGCTCTCGACGTGCTGGACGTTGAGCGCGGTGATGACATCCATGCCGGCGTCGAGCAATTCGGCCACGTCCTGCCAGCGTTTCGGGTGACGCGAGCCGGGGGCGTTCGTGTGCGCGAGTTCATCCACGAGGACAATCTGCGGATGCCGCGCGAGGGTGGCGTCGAGATCAAATTCGGTGAGCGCGATGCCGCGATGTTCAAGCTGGCGGCGGGGAATTTGCGGCAAGCCTTCGGTGAGCGCGTCCGTTTCCTTGCGTCCGTGCGTCTCGACGTAGCCGATGACCACGTCGCGCCCGGCGGCGAGTTCACGTCGGGCGGCTTCGAGCATGGCGTAGGTCTTGCCCACACCGGGGCACATGCCGAGAAACACCTTGAGCCGGCCGCGCTGCTTCTGTGCGGCTTCGCTTTGAATCGCGGCCAGCAAAGCGTCGGGATTGGGGCGGTCGCCGTCGTTCACAAATTCATTTTAACGAATCCAATGCGGAATTCAGCCTAAAAACACTGGCGCGGTCACGATCCGGTTCGTTTTTTATTTCGGCGGCACGAACCGTTTCAGCGCCCAGCCGGCGCGCAGACTGGATTCGTGTTGTGCCGCTCAAGGAATAACGCGACGAACCGTCATGCCAGACCGCAATACCATGACGGGACACGGCGCGTTTTGAATGACATGTTTCACGGTGTGGCGTCGCAGCAGCCCCGACAGCCAACTGCGGTTGCGCATCCCCATGACAATCAGCGAGGCGCGGGTGGAGGCGGCCTCGTGGAGAATGACTTCGTCCGCGCGGCCTTCACGAACCCGGATGGAAACGGCGGCCCGGGCTTCATTCGCCCACAGAATTCCGACCAGCCTTTTCAATTCCTGACGGGCACCCTCGATCATGATGCGAATCAAACCCGGCCCCGGCATGCCCGCCTCATTCCGGCCAAGGCTGGGTTGAACGACATGCAGCACATCCACCACCACGCCGGATTTCCCCACCAGCGTCTTGGCGTAACGCAGCGTTTCGAGCGTGCAGACCGAGAAATCAACCGGCACCAGCACCCGCTGGAAATTCACGTCATCCAGCCGGAGGCTGATCCCATTGGCGGACTGCGATGGATTGGGCGTGTTCATGCGGTAATTTGTTTTCTTCGCAAGGATGCGTTCGTCATGCGCGCCTTCGCCTTCCAGTTTGAATCGTCGCAGCCCCTCATCTTCACGGAGTGCAAAAATGCTCGTCACATTTTTCAATCGTCTCCGCCACGTCGGGCAACCGGCCGGCCGGGAGGGTAGAAATGGCGGAAGCTTCTTTCATTTTATTTTTTGGGCGGGCCGAACCGTTTCAGCGCCCAACCGGCGAGCAGGACGATGCCGGCGGTGGCCACGATCAAATAGGCCACCACCTTCAGGCCGTTGACGAATTCCAGTCTCATTGCATATCAACAGTCTTTGATCGGAGAGGGAATCGCATTGAACCATTTCCTTTGCAACACGCTTCGATTCGTTGCTGATGGAAATCGTTGAAGTTCATTTGCCGCCTTCAAAATTTGAAGATGACATCCACGTTGAATGTCAACTGATTGTGTTCGCCGCCGGCGAAGACCGGTTGGTCAGAGCAGTCGTAGCGAGCTTCCGGTCGGATTAGCAAGTTCGAGAGAATTTTGTCTTTTGGGAACGGCTTGATGGCCACGCCCACCGTGGCCGCATAGTAGTCGGCGCTGACGGGCGCACCAGTGGAGAAACCATTGGCGGCATCTTTATACCACTCCAGCCGGGTGTTTAGTGTGAAGCGCGAATCAAGCGCATAGCTGGCGTAGCCAGCCACACCGCCCCACTGCTTGACCCCGCCCGGCAAGCCGGGAATGTGCGGAGTCTCGACGTAGTCAAAGCCTAGGCCGAGGCTCAATTTGTCAGTGATCTTCTGGGTGAGGACCAAGTCCAGGGCGGTCCACCAGTCCCTGTTGTCGCCGGGAGGTAGATTCCGTCCGACGCCCGCCGGGAACTCCGGGCCTTCCGTCATCACGAAAATAATGCAAGTCTTGTCGCTGGGCATAAAGGTCACGCGGCCCAGGAAATCAAGAGAACCGTTGCCGTCGCGCAGCGACGCGTTCCAGCCGCGGGTGAAGCCGGCGTCAAACGTCCACTGGGGGTTGAGCACGTAGGTGAGCAAAGCGCCCGACTGCGTGCCTGGCTCGGCGTAGAGAAATTGGTAACTATAAGAATAGAGTGCCCTGGCCGGATCACCGAAAGCTCCGTAGATGTTGGCGCTGAATTGCTCGAAGCCGGCCAGCTCGATCCATTTGCCCACGCGCAGTCGCACCGGCAAGCCGGGGAGGGTCACGTCCACATAGGCTTGGAGAGGGTCCCATTGGTAGCGACCCGTCTGCGTATCCGCCAGCCCATCCGAGTGGATGAACTTGGCATCCGCACCATAGATGCCTTCCACGCGGAAGCCCACGTCAAACTGCTTCTTGGTCGGATCAACCGTGCGTTCGACATTCAAACTGATCTTGTCAAGGATGGCCGTGTTTTTGTAGCTGTTAAATCCCATGTAAGTTGGGCCAGCGTTACCACTCGGGGAGGTGAAGTCATGCATGTAGCCGCCTTCGACATAGCCGTAGATGTTGATTCCGGCCTTATTGAAAGGATCAGCCAGTCCCACCTTGTCCAAAGCCATCATCAACGGTGCCGGCAGCGGCGCGGTCGCCTGATTCGCCGTCACTTGGTTGGTCGCAGTCTGTGCGGTTGCCGCGCAAGTGATGAGCATTGCCGCCAAACACCCGACGGTTTTGCAAACAATCTTCTGGATGTAAGTTTTCATATTCTTATTTCCTGTGGCGCCGAATACGGCTGTCAGTTGCCCTGCATTTGAAATCACTTCGTTTCATCCAGTGCAATGTTGAGCTTCAACACATTCACACCAGCGTCGCCGATAATCCCCAAGTCTGCGCCGTCCGTGTTCTGTTGAATCAACGCGCGCACTTTTTCCACATCCAACCCGCGAGCCTTGGCAGCGCGGAGCGTTTGCAATTCGGCGTTGCGCAAACTGATGTGCGGGTCCAGACCGCTCCCGGAGGCGGTCACGGCGTCGGCCGGCACGGGCGTGTTGGTGTCGAGATTGTTTTGCGCGCGATAGTCCGCGATGTTTTGCTTGATGGCGTCGTTCAGCTTTTGCGAAGTCGGGCCGAGGTTGCTGCCGCCGGAACTGGTCGGGTCGTAGGCCATGCCATTGGCGCCCGCATCGGAGGGGCGCGGATGGAAATATTTGTCAGCGGTGAACTGCTGGCCGAGGAGTTTCGAGCCATGCACCGTGCCATCGGCGTCCACGATCAGGCTGCCGTTGGCCTGGTCGCGGAAGAAAACCTGGGCGACGCCGAACACGACGAGCGGATACAGTCCGCAACAGACGACGGCGAGCACGAGCGTGACCATCACTGCGCTGCGGAGTTCAGAGAATAGTTTTTTCATAATTTTTCAGAGTCGAGCTTGGCTGGCTGATGTAGGGCAGGCTTTCGAGCCTGCCGGTTCACGGGACATTCCTGTCCCGTGTTCACAGCCTCTGGCGACTGGAAAGTCGCCAGAACCAGCAGACAGGAATGTCTGCTCTACTTCGTTTGCGTTGGGATGTGCGCTGTTCATACCAAATGCAGGCTGGTAATCAGGACGTCGATGGCTTTGATGCCGACGAAGGGGATGATGACGCCGCCCAGGCCGTAGATGAGCAGGTTGCGCTGCAAAATGGCGAGCGCGCCAATCGGTTTGAACTTCACGCCGCGCAATGCCAGCGGAATCAATGCGACGATGATGAGCGCATTGAAAATGATGGCGCTCAGGATGGCGCTGGCCGGGCTGTGCAGGCGCATGATGTTGAGCGGCGCGATGGCGGGGAACGTCGCCATGAGCATGGCCGGGATGATGGCAAAATACTTCGCAACGTCGTTCGCGATGCTAAACGTGGTCAGCGAGCCGCGCGTGATGAGCAGTTGTTTTCCAATCTCGATGATTTCGATGAGCTTCGTCGGATTCGAGTCGAGGTCCACCATATTGCCGGCTTCTTTGGCGGCCTGCGTGCCGGTGTTCATGGCCACGCCGACATCGGCCTGCGCCAACGCAGGCGCGTCGTTGGTGCCGTCGCCGATCATCGCCACCATGCGTCCGCCCGCCTGTTCCTTGCGGATGAGTGCGAGCTTGTCCTCCGGTTTCGCCTCGGCCAGAAAATCATCCACGCCGGCTTCCGCCGCGATGGCGGTGGCGGTGAGCTTGTTGTCGCCGGTGATCATCACGGTGCGGATGCCCATTTTGCGGAGCTGCGCGAATCGTTCCTTGATGCCGCCTTTGACGATGTCCTTGAGATGAATGACGCCGAGCACTTCCTTGCCGTCGGTGACGACGAACGGCGTGCCGCCGGACCGGGAAACCTTGTCCACGGTATCAAGAACCATTTGCGGGAAAATACCGCCTTCGCGGTCAATCAAGACGCGCATGGCTTCCGCCGCGCCTTTGCGGATGCGGCGGGTGGGAACGCGGGCGCTTGATGTATTCTCCCTCGCCTCCCCCAAGGGAGGAGAGGGTTGGGGCGAGGAGGCCGTAATTATTGGTTGTCCCTCAGCATCCATC
>DAIRTX010000108.1:0-10431 GCA_036803685.1 Verrucomicrobiota bacterium
GCCCTACCATAAGAATTCAAAGACCGCTCCGTCCCGCATGGCGGGAGGGGCGGTTATTTTTTTGGCGTCATTTTGTAGTTCGCATGCATCGCCAAACCGGCTAGACTCGCCTGCAAATTTTAACAGAAAGAAATTATCCATGAAAAAACATATCCTGCTAACCATCGTCACCCTGGCATTGGGTCTGTCCTGGGTGGGCTGCAACAAGTCCGGCAAATTGGACACCGCCTCCACCTTCAAGGCGCCGGCCGGTCCGATCGAGTTCAAGCTGAAATGGCCGGTGGGCGAACGCATCGTACAAAGCCTCGACATCAAGCAGAATTCCGAGGTGTCCGTGCCGAACCAGCCCGCTTCCATCAAACAGGACATGACCATGGGGCAGGGTTTTGCGCTCTCGGTGTTGAAGGAGGACGCCGATGGCGGACATGAAGTGGAAATGGAATTCCTCAGCATGAGGATGAAGATGGAGCAGGGAGGCAAAACCGTGATTGATTATGATTCGGAAAAAAAATCGCCGGGTGACAAAACGAATTTGGTGGCCGTCATGTTCCAAAAATTTATCGGCGCCAAAATTCGATATTTCCTGGATGCCAGCAACCAGGTGCAGCGGGTCGAGGGCATTGATGAACTTAAGGACCGGTTGACGACCGGCGGCCCGAAGGATCCCTCGACAATGTTTAAGAGCATATTTAACGAGGAATATTTCAAGCAGATGATGGACTACAGCCGGAATTTGCCGCCCAAACCGGTGCAGCCCGGCGACACCTGGCCGGTGAAGCGGGACATTTCGATGGGCGACCTCGGCGCCATGGTGATGAATTATGATATTACCTTTCAAAGCTGGGAGCAGCGCGGGAAGCGCACCTGCGCCCGCCTGGAGTTTCAGGGAACCGTTAAAAACAAGCCCACTCAAAATCCGGCCCCAAACGGCATGACCATAGCCATCCAGGACGGCACCACTTCGGGGGTGTCCTGGTTCGACCCGGAACTGGGGATGGTCATTGATACCACCTTCAACCAGGACATGAAAATGACCATGACGATGCCCATGAATGGGCGGGTAACCGCCGGTGCCGGCCGAATGCTTACCATGACGAATAACATGAGCCAGGTCGTCACGGTGAAACTGGATTCGGTGAAGTGATGTTGTCCGTTTTGCTCTGACCTTTCAGGCTGTGATTGTTAAAGCCGCTCCTCCCGCAAGGCGCGAGGAGCGTTTTTTTTTCGTTCCGGGCCGGCGAGTGAGCGCTTGCCCGGTGCGCCAATCTCCGGCATAAAGAGGGCAACAAATTGATGCTATGGCCAAAACCAAAATTCCTCCCAAAACGCTGACGGAACTCAACCGCCAACTGAATCAAGAACTGACTGCCGCCCACGCCTACCTCGCCCTGTCCATCTGGTGTTGCAACCGGAACCTCAAAGGCTTTGCCGGTTTCTTCTCCAAGCAGGCGGGCGAGGAACGCGAACACGCGGAGAAGTTCATGAAGCATGTTCATGACCGCGGCGTTGCGCCCGAGCTGGGTGCCGTCACAGCGCCGAAACAGGACTTCAAGTCCCTCCTGGAGGTGGTGGAACAGGCGCAGGCGATGGAACAGGCCAATACCCGCGGGATCAATGCCGTTTACGAGGCGGCAGTGGCTGCCAGGGATTATCCGGCCCAGGTGTTGATGCACTGGTTCATCAAGGAGCAGGTGGAGGAAGAAGCGTGGGCCGCCGAATTGGTGGATCGCGTTAAGGCGGCCGCCTGCGCGGGCAGCCTCCTGGACCTCGACCGTCACATCGAGAAGCTCCTCGGTACCGATCAGGAAGCCTGAGCCAGTCCGGCGGACGGCCGGATATATCACAGCAAATTATTCGGCTAATAAGCCGTTTACAAAACTTTGTCGCATATGCGACAAAGTTTTGTCTTCCCTCGTCCTCTGACATTCCAGGTTCAATGTTGCCCCCTCCGTCCCGCATTGCGGGACTATTGAGGACGGGCAATGTTAACCGCGCGGCGAAACATTAGGCAGTCTTTCTTGTCGCGCCTCTCCTCTGTCCGCGCCTGTCCAACAAACAACCAGTTTGTCAGGTGTCGGCGCGGTTGTTGGACGCAGCCTCTTCCTGAAAAACTGCCCGCAACGGCAAATTTCTGCGGGAAGACATCGGCACGCTTTTTGCATACCTTCGCAACCGGAAATGAACGCCAACCAAGTCATACGTCCGGAAATCGAGCCGATCATCAACGGCGGCCATCCCGGCCTCGTGAAAATCCGCCGCAAGCTCGGCTTGACATTTGTTTTATCCAATCCCTTCCGGGTGCCGGTCGCCCAGTCGTCCGCTGCCCCGGCCGCGCCGGAAGCCGACGCCGCCAAAAAGGTGAAGCAAGGATCAATTTAAGGTAGGGACGGTCCACCCGGGTCGTCTGCTGATCCCGCGATGCGGGACGGCGTCCCTACCCGATGAAGTCAAAGCCGCTCCGAGTAATCGGGGCGGTTTTTATTTTAACGCAAGGACGCAAAGACGCGAAGGGGTTTGACACGAATTTAACTTCACTTCTTCTTCGCCGGCCTGCTGGGTTGCACGCGGATCAATTTGGCGACGGCGGCGTGCGCCAGGACCACGTCCGGATTGCGTTGCAACGCCTCGTCGTAATGCCGCGAAAATCCTTCACCGCCCTCGGTCGCGACCAGCATCGTTTTGATCCTGTCCGCCACGGCATCCACGCCGGCCACCGTCAACGGCTCTTTCTTCGCATCCAGCATTTCATCCATCGCGGTGATGAGCTGGGTCATGGGGGCCAGCCACGCAAACCACGGGTCTTCCATGACCAGTTTCAGAAATTGATACGGCGACTGGATTTTGCCAAACGTCGCTTCATAACCGATCCGGTCGAATTCCAGCAACGCCTTGTGCAGGGGAAGCATCGCCTCACGCAGTTCCGTCAGGCGTTGCCGGATGCCGGCCGGCTCCCGGCCGCGTGGGATTGAACCTTCCTCTTTCATGCTGCGTGCAGCATATAACCCGGCGGTTAAGTTCGCGACAAAAACCAGCGCATCAATTTGCGCGTCGGTGGCGGCGGTCTGGCGTTCCAGCGCGAACTTGTCTCAGAGCAAGTTATTCAGCCACAGGAGGTTTACAAAACTTTGTCGCATATGCGACAAAGTTTTGTAGTCCTTTAACTCTCGACTTTGGCTTTGCCTTCGCCCGCCAAATGCGCCAGTCTCGCCTCGTTCAGCGGAAGTGGGTGCGTTCGGATGAAGACGATTCTCCTCCTGGAAGATAACGACGAACGAATTGCTGGTTTCAAATCGGCTGTTCAACAACTCGGCGGGGACTGGCAGTTGCGCGTCTGGCGCGATGCACCAACGATGCTCGCCGAATGCGAAGATTGCTTCGATGATGTTCATCTCATTTCACTCGACCACGATTTGAACCCGCAACCCGGTGCAACCCGCGATCCGGGCACGGGTCTCGAAGTGGCCAAGCTGCTCGCCGGTCATTTCCCGATTTGTCCCGTCATCATCCATTCCACGAACGCGGACTGCGCCTGGTCCATGCACAACGAATTGAGGTTCGCCGGCTGGACGGTGGATCGGGTCGGACCAATTGGCGACGATTGGGTTCGCAAACTCTGGTTGCCAAAAGTCCGTGCGATGCTGGAACAATCGCCACGCCGCGAATTCTTTCAACGGCCACCCGATCACTCCGATCGGATGCAGCGCGCCTTGCTCTCGCTGGAAGGACTGGCCATCGGCGATGCCATTGGTGAGATGCTCGCGTATCGCCATGCCGACGCGGCTCGAATCGTCGAGCGGGGATTGCCGGCCGGTCCGTGGTTTCACACTGACGATACGGAAATGGCGCTTTCGATTGTCGATGCCTTGAAACTGTATGGTCATATCCATCAGGACGAACTGGCACGCCGGTTTGCCTGGCGTTTTGAACGGGAACCCGACCGTGGTTACGGCAGCATGACGCGGAAGCAAATGAACGAAATCATTCATGGAGGCGACTGGCGGCAAGGTGCTGCCTCTGCATTTGGCGGCCAGGGTTCGATGGGAAACGGCGGAGCGATGCGTGTCGCGCCACTCGGAGCTTACTTTGCCGATGATTTGTCGCGAGTTGTAGAACAGGCGAGGGCTTCATCACTTGTCACGCATACTCATCCGGAAGGTGTTGCCGGAACGATTGCAATTGCCATCGCTGCCGCAAAGGCGTGGCAACTCCGTGAAGCCGGTTCACCAGCCCGCGCTTCCCGGCTGTTTGACGCTGTTCTTGAACACACGCCTGATAGCAAAGTCTGGCGCGGACTTCTCATCGCGTCCCAGACTCCGGCCACGGTGCCGGTGGAAGCTGTGGCCAAAGCGCTGGGCAATGGCACGCTGGTCACGGCGCCGGACACCGTGCCGTTCGCAATGTGGTGTGCAGCCAACCACCTCGACAACTACGTCGAAGCCATCACATCGACAATTTCCGCAGGCGGAGACTGCGACACGAATGCGGCGATAGTTGGCGGCATCGTTGCGCTTTCCGTGGGACGTGAAAGAATTCCCGCCGAGTGGCGGAAGGAGAAAGAACCGCTGCCTTTCTCTTTTTAACCACGGATGAACGCAGATGAACGCGGATTTTCGGAGGGCGGAGCTCTGCGAAGCTCCAATTTTCTCACAGCTTGGCGCGGCGAAGTGTAACGGAGGCGGCCCGTTCTCGAACCCTGAATTCAAACTCGTGACTTCTGATTCCGGAATTCTTTTCCAGGGTTCAATTGGACAGCCGGAGGCGGAAGAAGTTGCGGTCGCCAGACTTTTCAATGACGAAATAATCGCGACCGCCGCCAATCATGCTTTCGAAGACATCAGCGGGGATCCAAGTCACGAGATTGGTTGAAGATTCAAGGTTGGGCACAGCGGAACCGGTCTGGTTGATCGGCCAGGAAACCAGCATCATGCCCGGCATGTCGAACACGGAAGATTCGCCCGATTCGATCTGCAGGAACGGGAAATCCGGGTTGATTTTCGCCACGAACATGTCCAGGTAGGCATTCGTGGTGGCAAAGGAGCCGAAGAGGACGTTGGTACCCTGCGTCCAGCCGGTGATGTAGATATTGGCCGCGGGATCGAGCGCAATTGAATACGCCCGTTGATCATTCGGTCCCCGCGGTTGGACCGCCCGAAGTAGTTGTCCGTGAACATCAAACTTTGCGACGAAGGCGTCGGCCCAGGTGCTGAACCCAGATTCATAATTTGTGAGGATCGTGGTTCCAAAAAAATCGGGTCGAAAGACGAGATTGGAGCTTTGGAAATAACCCGCAATGTAACAGTCACCAAATTGGTTCACGGCAATACCCGAACTGGCGACGGAGTTGTCACCTTGTGCCGCATTGGCCCAAAGGACATTTCCGGACCGGTTCAGTCTGGCAACGAAAACGGCGGTCATGGGCAACGGATTGTAGTTGTTGGTCAGGGTGATGCTGCCAAAAAAGAGGTTGGTGCTGCTGGCATTTCCGGTGATGTAACAGTACCCGGTCTTGTCCACGGCAATGCCGGTGCCGGCATCGATGCGGGTGCCGCCGCATTGCCTGGCCCAAATAACGTTGCCGGCCGGGTCGTACTTCGCCACCACCAGATTTTGGCAGGTATTGGTGCCATAAACGGAGAAGACAAAGCTGCCGAACGCGGCGTTCGTGCTGCGGATGTTGGTCAGGAGATAAACATTATTCGTTGCATCCAGACCAATGTCCGCACCCCCATCCCGGTCGCTGCCGCCCGCGGATTGGGCCCAGAGCAGATTGCCGGTAGGATCATATTTGAGCAGTAACACATTCGAAGGACCGCGACTGACCAGGTTGGTGTTGCCGAAGGCATTCGTGCCGGAAAAGCTGCCCGTCAGATAATAATTCCCGGCGCTGTCCAACGCGATTCTGAGGCTGTTTTGATAATAATTCCCGCTGAACTGTTGCACCCACAGGAGATTGGCCGATGCGTCGAACTTGGCGACGAACAAGGATGAATTCCCGGCCGGGGAAGAATTGGTGAGCGTCACGCCATCAATGAAAAAGTTGGTAGAATCGAACCAGCCGGCCACATAGCAATTATGCTGGGCATCAACGGCAATATCCGACCCGCGGTCATCGTTTGTGCCGCCAAATTTCTTCGCCCACACCACGTTTCCGCTGGTGTCGTATTTCACGATGAATCCGTCCCAGGTGGGAAGACTCGTCGGCAGGGTGTTCGTCAAGGCGATGCTGCCGAAGTGGACGTTGGTGGAATTAAACGCACCCACGATGTAACTGCTGCCGGCATCATCCACGACAATCTGGCGGCTCACCTCGGCGCCACTGCCACCGGCCGTCCTCAACCATAGGAAGTCGTGGTTATCGGCTTTGGTTTCCGCCGGGAAAAGACCCAACGCGAGCAACAGGAAGCCCGCAACCAGGCCAGAGACAGAACGTTTGCCGTAACCCTTCATCTTAACCAAGGCCGAGGATAATGAATAAATTCGAATAATTAAAGCGAAAACGCGATTTTGAACAACAAAGGCACGAAGAGCTTTGACACAAATTGCCACGAATCCCCGTAACCCGACTTTTCGCAGTTAAACACTCTGCGGTTTATCCCCGAAGGCGGTGGCGATAATCTTCGGCTTTGGTGGTTGAGTGAATAGACTCACCACGGGGACCACCAGCAACGGCAGGAACATGGTGATGGCGCCAGCCAGCGGCACCCCGTCCGGTCCCCAGGTTGGAAAGAGGATGCAGGCGCTGCCCAGTCCGACGCCGATGCCGGCATAAACCCCGGGCAACGTGGTCCGCTTCCAGAAAAGCCCGAACAAGTACGGCGCCAGGAACACGCCCAGCAAAGTTCCCCATGACATGATCATCAGGTTGACGATGAAGGTGGGCTTCTTGAGGGCGATGAACAGTGAGCACCCTACAAAAACCGCGCAGAGGACGCGCAACAGCGCCATCGTTTGCTTTTGGTTGGCGTGCCGGTTCACGAACGCACCATAAATATCAATGGCGATGGCCGAGCTGGAGACCAGAACCAGGGATGACAGGCTCGACATCGAGGCGGAAAAAACCATCAGCACGATGATCAGCACCAGCGGAACCGGCAAGCCGGAGGTCGTGATGAAATGCGGCATAATCTTGTCCCAGATCGGGCCTTTGGCCCCCATCAACTCCGGGGGCAGCTTCGGGCCGTAAAACAGGTGGGTCAAAGCGCCGCTGTAATACGCGCCAAACGACATGAACAGCGCAAAGACGGTGGCGATGGCCATGGCCCGCTTCACGTCGGCCTTGCTGCGGATCGAATAAAATTTCTGCACCATCTGCGGCAGCGCCCATGGGCCGAAACTGGTAATCAACACCAGCGCCAGCAGCGTCAGCCAACCCGGCGCGCTTACGGCCAGCCAGCTTCCGGCCCCGAGTTGTTTAACCGCCGCGAGACCGGGCGCGGCGGAAGGATCGGACAGCAGCTGGCTGGTCGCGTTCACAAAGCCGCCCGTCTCCGGTCGGTGGGCGAGGAGATACACCATCACCAACACGCCGGCGAATTCGATGATGCCCCGGATGAAATCGCTGATGGCCACGGCAAAGTAGCCGCCCATGACCAGATACACGGCGGTCAACGCCGTCAGGAAATACAACGCGTTTTCGTAGGGGATGTGCAGCGTCATCTCAAAGAGATAACTCAACCCCATCAACACCGAGGCGGAGTAGGGGACCAGGAAGACAAATACCACCAGCGCGGCGACGACCTGCAAAGGTTTGTTGCCATAGCGAGCGCTGAGGAATTCCGGCATGGTGATGGCGTTGAGGCGCGTGGTCATGTCCCGCGTTCGACCGGCAAGAACCAGCCAGGCCAGCAGCGTGCCAACGAAGGTGTTGCCCAGCACAATCCACATGGTGTAGATGCCAAATCCCCAGCCAAGTTTGCCAGCGTAGCCGATGAAGAGCACGGCAGAGAAATACGTGGTGCCGTAGGCGAACGCGCTCATCCACGGCCCAAGCGTGCGCCCGCCGAGGAAGAAATCGCCGACGTTCTTGGTGCGTTTCATGCACCAGTAACCGACGGCGAGCATGACGATGACATAGAGAACAATCAGCCCGGCGTAGAGTGACGTATTCATGAAGGGCGCATTACGCTCGATTCTTGAACGGCGAATCAAGATGAATTGGTGAAGACAATTTGCCGAACATCAGGCAGGCAGGATTTGCGGATGAGAAAGGCTAACGGTAAACAAAAAAAGGCTGAAGGCTAAATGCTAAAGGCTGAAATTATTTGGGCGCAGTCAGAACATCGGTAACACTCATAGCAGTGGACGTGAGTCCGCTCCATCTTATCCAAAGCAATGTCAGAGCCGACTCACGTCGGCTGCTACGATTCAAGGGTTCAATGCGTAAAAATGGTTTTTGGAATTCTCTCCCCGGCCCTGCCCAAGAATCCTGTAGCGCAGACATTCCTGTCTGCGGGTTCAGACGACTTTCCAGTCGCCAGTCCGTGCAGTTCAGCAGGAAACGCGGGACAAGAATGTCCCGCGAACTCGCGGACAGGAATGTCCACGCTACGTGGCACAGGCCTTTCCGCCTTCGCGGCGCTTGACGGGGGGCGGCGCTTCGGTATGGTTTCGTGGCCTTTGGAGAATTGACACATCATGAACGCAGACAACAAAAGTCCTTACAATGCCACCGTCATCGGACGGGAGGAAATCAACCCGCTGCTGCTGGTTCTCCGCGTCCAGCCCGACACAGCGATGTTCGATTTCAAGCCCGGCCAGTTCGGCGTGCTGGGTTTGCTCGGCCGTGAACCGTGCGTGCCGGAAGCCGCATCGGAGGAAATCGTTCCCGAGCCGGACAAGATGATCCGCCGCGCGTACAGCATCGCGTCGTCCAGCGTGGAGCGCCGTTATGTGGAGTTTTATCTCACGCTCATCACCAGCGGCCAGCTCACGCCGCGCCTTTTTGCGTTGAAACATGGCAGCCCGCTGTTCCTCGGACCGAAGGCCAGCGGCGTGTTCACGCTGGACCGCGTTCCCCCGGGCAAAGCGGTCGTTCTCATTGCCACCGGGACGGGTCTGGCGCCTTACCTTTCGATGCTGCGAACGATGCTGGTGAATGACACCCAACGCCGGTTCGTGGTCCTGCACGGCGCGCGCTTTGGCTGGGACCTGGGTTATCGCGGCGAACTCGAAAGCCTGGCCCGTCTGCGGACGAACTTCACCTACATCCCCAGCATCACGCGACCCGATGAGGACCCGCATTTCCACGGGCGCACCGGTCGCGTGCAGGCGCTGGTGGAAGAGGGGGTGGTGGAAAAAGAGTCCGGCGTCGCGCTGGATCCTTCGCAGGCGGATGTCTTTCTCTGCGGCAATCCGGACATGGTGAATGCCGTCAAGGCGATGCTCGAGGTCAGGGGATTCAAGACCGACCAGCCCGGGAAACCGGGAACGATCCACGTCGAGGAATACTGGTGAGCGACCGGTCGGAAGCGCGCACGGAGCGCGGCTGTGTGCAAAAAGCACCAGCCGCAGCACGATAAAAAGCTCTGCGGGCATCAGGCGTATTCGAGCAGGCGGTTTTGCGAAGCTGCTGCGGCTGGTCCCGCTTTGCGTGACACAGCCGCGCTCCGGAGCAGTGCCCGATTGCGCCTACAGGATGTCTGTCCCACTTTGCGATGGAACCGGTGCCGCTGCTTCGCTATGGTTGTGCCGCATTCGGTAGAGAGCCATGAACAAACTCAAAGATGTGCTTCAGTTGCGCGTTCGTTACAGTGAAACGGACCAGATGGGAACGTTCTACAATTCGCGCGCGCTGGAATGGTTTGAATGCGGGCGGACGGAATTGATGCGGAACCGGTTGCGGATGTCTTACGCGACGCTGGAGGAGAAGGGCGTTTTCCTGCCGCTGGTGGAGGCGCATCTCGAATTCCAGGGCGGCGCGCGATACGACGACCTGCTGCGCATCACTTCAACCGTGGAAGTGCAAGGGCGGGCGCGGTTGCGTTTCGACGTGGAAATCACCCGGAACGAGACCGGCAGCCCGGTGGTTCGCGGCTACACGATCCACGCCTTCACCGATACCCGGGGCAAACCGATCCGGCCACCGGCATGGTTTGTGACGTTGATGGGGAAGTCCGCGTAAAAAGGCTTCGCCTCACGCGGCAGGCCGCGTAAAGCTTCCACCGTCGTCCCGCAAAGCGGGACTATGGTGGACAGGTCCAACTCGAGGCTTCGATGGACAGGTCGCCACGCGGTTTAACATCGCCTGCCCTCCATAGCGCGTAGCGCGACGGAGGGAACATCCACCAGTCTTCGCTTCGCTTCGCCTCGGCAAGACGTCCAACATCCAATGAAGGGGAATATGGTCGCGGAGCGACCGCTGACGGTAGGGCCGTGCTGCTGAGACTGTCTCAAAACTCTGTAACCCGCATGAGCTGGCTGGCGTCGAACAAG
>DAIRTX010000109.1:0-10235 GCA_036803685.1 Verrucomicrobiota bacterium
CGGCGGTGATTCCGCTGATGGACAAGCATCACATCATCACGCAGGTCGCCGGGCATGGCGTGGACGTGGTGAAGCTGCTGCCGCCGCTCATCATCAGCGAAGCGGACGCGAAGTGGTTCCTGACCGCGTTCGAGGACGTGATGGTGCAGATGCACAAATTCCCCGGCCCGGCGTGGGACGTGTTGATGGGCATCGGCAAGATGGCCATCACGCAACGCGCGCGATGAACTGGGAGCACCGGCATTCTGCCAGCGCTTTTTTCAGGCAAATCATATCCCGTGAACCGCCGCCAATTTCTCAAAGAGTTTTCACTCAAATCATTCATCGCCGTGGCGGCGGCGAATGAATTCCTGGCGCTTCGCTTGTCAGCAGCAGACGCCGCGCCCGCGCGGTTCCTGGACACGCCCATGGGCGGGGACTGGCTGGCGCGCTGGCAGAAAAACATCGTCAGCGACGCGGACCGTTCGCGCTATTGCGACAAGGAAATGGGCGAGGAACTCGGCTGGCTGGTCAGCCCATTTCTCAACGGCTGTTATTTCGGCCATCTCGCCACCGGTGACACGCAATGGGTGGAGCGGCTCGTGGACTGGACGGACGCCTGCATCCGGCGCGCCGTCAAGGAGCCGGACGGTTTCACGGGCTGGCCGAAGTCCGGCACCGGCGGCCTGATCGAGGACGCGCTTTACACCGACAGTTTGCTCGGCGAAGCGATGCTGTTGCGCCCGGTGGTGTTGATGGCGGATCACATTCTCAAGACCCCGGCGCTCGCGAAGAAATGGAGCGGCCAGGCGCGGTCGTATTTGAAGCTGGCCGAGGAGACATTTCAGAAATGGGACTCGCGCGCCTGCTGGCGCGAGGTGAAGGACGGCGGTGTGTGGGTCGTGCCCGCGTTTGGCATTGACCGGCAGAGCGGCCAGTGGACCGCCGGCTACGCGCAACGCCAGACCACCGGCTTTAGCAATCCCGCGAACAAGCAAAACGCCATCGCGCGCTGGCTGCTCGCCTTGCACGATGCGACGGGGAAAATGATTTACCGCGAACGCGCCGGAGCGTGGTTCCGGCTGATGAAGTTGCGCATGAAAACGCGCGCCGACGGAAAATATTTTGTCTGGAATTACTGGGACCCCGCCGGGCCGTGGGATTACAAACCCGACGGCTCGACGCGCCACTGGGTCGGCGTGCATCCGAACGGCGGCTATTATGCGATTGATGTCGAGGCCATCACCGCCGCGTTCGAGCACGGCCTCGTCTTTACGCGCGAAGACGTCGCCCGGCTCATTGCCACGAACCGCGACTTCATGTGGAATCAGCAGGTCAACGGCGCGCAGTTCCAGCGCATAGACGGCGGGGCGCCCGATCCGCGCTGGAAGAATTCGCCCGGCGTGCTATGGACGGCGCTTGTGCCGCACGACGACACGCTGCGCAAAATTTTTGTGGCCAACCACAATCCCGCCGGCTGGGGCGGACTCGTCGCGACGCCGTGGTTTCTGTCTGGCAGCAAGGCGTGAAGGCCGATGGGCGTTGATTACATGTGCGCGATGATGTTGTCGCCGAACTGCGAGCATTTGATTTCCGTCGCACCTTCCATCTGCCGCGCGAAATCGTAGGTGACGCGCTTGCTGCCAATCGCGCCGTTGAGTCCTTTGAGAATCAAGTCCGCCGCTTCCGTCCAACCCAGGTAGCGGAACATCATTTCGCCGGAGAGCACGACCGAGCCGGGATTGACCTGATCTTTGTTCGCATACTTCGGCGCGGTGCCGTGCGTGGCTTCAAAAATCGCGTGGCCGGTGATGTAATTGATGTTGCCGCCGGGCGCGATGCCGATGCCGCCGACCTGCGCGGCAAGCGCGTCGCTCAAATAATCGCCGTTCAAATTCAGCGTCGCGATGACGTCGAAATCCGTCGGGCGCGTCAGCACTTGTTGCAACGCGATGTCGGCGATGGCGTCCTTGATGACAAGACCCGCGCCGGGCTTGCCTTCGGGAATCTTGCACCACGGGCCGCCGTCAATCTCCACCGCGCCGAATTCGCTCTTCGCCAGTTCGTAGCTCCAGTCGCGGAAGCCGCCCTCTGTGTATTTCATGATGTTGCCCTTGTGGACAATCGTCACCGACTTGCTCTTGTTCGTGATCGCGTATTGCACCGCCGAACGGAACAGGCGCTGCGTGCCGGTTTTGGAAACGGATTTGATGCCGATGCCGACGACTTCGGGCGTTTCGCCGAAACGGATTTTTTTGAAATCTTTCGGGAAGTTCGTCTTCAAGAATTCAATCGTCTTCAACGCCGCTTCCTTGCCCGCTTCGAAGTCAATGCCCGCGTAAATGTCTTCCGTGTTTTCGCGGAAGATGACCATTTTCACCTTCTCCGGGTGCTTCACGGGCGAAGGCACGCCGGTGAACCATTGCACGGGGCGCAGGCAGACGTAGAGATCGAGCATCTGGCGCAGCGCGACGTTGAGCGAGCGGATGCCGCCGCCGACGGGCGTGGTGAGCGGGCCTTTGATGCCGACGAGATATTCCTTGAACGCCTCGACGGTGTCATCCGGCAACCAGTTGTTGAACTTCTTGAAACTTTCTTCGCCGGCGAAAACCTCGAACCAGGAGATTTTCCGTTTGCCGCCATAGGCTTTTTGCACCGCCGCGTCGAACACGCGCACGCTCGCCGCCCAGATGTCCGGGCCGGTGCCGTCGCCGCGAATGAACGGGAGGATGGGATTTTCAGGAACGGTGAGTTTGCCGTTCAGGATGGAAATTTTGCCGCCCGCGGGCGGCGTCACGTCCTTGTAAGCCATAATTTAGTTCAAAGTTTCAAACCTTCGTGCCGAAAGGAAACCGCCGAACGAGGAGGAAATCAAGGAAAGAAAACCGATTTGATCAAAAGAGAGGAACGCTCGCCCTCACCTGATCCTCTCCCCCAGGAGAGGGAATAGCCATTGTAAGTTTGCGGGATAATTTTTCACGACCCACCGCAATCGCCGTTGAGGGTCTCCAGTTCAAACGCTGATTCGATTTGCTGAAGGACGGACGAAAATTCTCCCTCTCCTTGGGGAGAGGGCCGGGGTGAGGGAGGATGTGAATTCTAATTTCGAAGCGATCGCAATTTTCCGCGTAGATTCCGGATGGCAGTTCGGCCATCAATCACCTCGCCGCGCTTCACTTGTTCGAGCCCGCCGGCGATTTTTTCCCGCACTCGGCCACATTCGAGCGGATGAATTCCTCCTGCGCGCGCAACATCCCAAGGCTTTGGGCAATTACATCGCTTGCAGAACGGTAATGGCCGTCCTTCAATTGTTCGGCGATGAACTGCTCCTGCTCCGCTGTGATTGTGACCGTCATGGCTGAAATAAACGTCAATCCTGCTACGCCGTCAAGCGGGGTGACGTTTAGACTGCCAACCAAAATATTTCCCGAAAAGTGGCGTTGGTAGGGCGCGTCACTCCGTGCGCGCCGTTTGGTATTGATGTGCAGCGGCGCGCACGGAGTGACGCGCCCTACCACTGCGCCCGGTCGGCAGCCACCGGAGTGGCGGAGAAAGTAGCCCGCGGCGCAAACCGTGGGTTGGGTGGGCAACGGGACAAGCTCCGGCAGGAGCGACAGAAAAAAATGTGGCCGGAAATTTTCTTTCGCCGCTACGCGGCTTGACTCCTCCGACGATTGATCCCACGGTTGACGCCGTGGGCTACTTTCTGACGCTGCTCCGCAGCTTCAGCCAACTGTGAAACCAAAGACGGCAGGCCACCTTCCAAAAAAATCTTAAACGACTCCAATGAGCCTTGTCGCCGCTGGCGCGGCTTCGGCGAATTGCGCTTTCACTTTGGCCACGGTGTTTTCGACGGTCAGGCCGTATTTCTTGCGGAGTTCATCCTGCGTGGAGGCATGCTCGATGAACTGGTCGGGCCAACCGATGCGCACGACGGGCGTCGTTACGGCCTTCTCGCTGAACAGTTCCAGCACCGCCGACCCGTAGCCGCCCATCAACACGTGGTCTTCCATCGTCACGATCACGTCGGCGGCCTTGCCAAAAAATTCATGTGCGCCATCGTCAAGCGGTTTGGTGAAGCGCGGATTGATGACGGCGCAATCGAATCCTTCCTCCGCCAGTTGCACCGCCGCTTTACGCGCAAGTGTGTTCATCGGACCGAGACCGAACAGCGCGACCTTGCGTTTGCCATTGTTGGAAAAGTTCTGGATGACCTCCGCTTTGCCGATTTCAAGCAATTTGGGCTGGTCCTTGATCGGCACGCCTTCCGCCGCACCGCGCGGATAACGAATGAACGTCGGATGCTGCTGGTGCGTGGCGGTGAACATCATGTCCACCAGTTCGTCCTCGTCCTTCGGCGCCATGGCGACGACATTCGGCAGACAGCGCAGGTAGGCAATGTCGAACAGGCCGTGATGGGTCGGGCCGTCGTTGGCGGACAATCCGGCGCGGTCCATGCAGAAAATCACCGGCAAATCCTGCAAACAAACGTCATGGTGAATGCAGTCGTAGGCGCGTTGCAGGAAGGTGGAATAAATCGCGCAAACCGGGTGGAAACCCATCGTCGCCATGCCGGCGGCAAAAATGACGGCGTGTTCCTCGGCAATGCCCACGTCGTAGTAACGATCGGGCATCGCCTTTTCGAGAAGTTTCAAGCCGGTGCCGCTGGGCATCGCGGCGGTGATGCCGACGATGGTGTTGTCCTTCTGGCAAAGCTTCACCATGGTCTGTCCCATCACGTCCTGATAATTTGGCGGCGCGCCCGCCTTGACGGGCATTGAATCGCCGGTTTTCACATCATAGGGCCCGGTGCCGTGGAATTTTTCCGGCGACTTGAGCGCAGCCTCGAAGCCCTTGCCCTTTTGGGTGAGGATGTGGATGACAATCGGATGGTCGCAGGTCTTGGCGAATTCGAGCGTGCTGATGAGCAGCGGCAAATCGTGTCCGTCAATCGGACCGAGATAACGCAGCCCCATTTCCTCGAAGAAAACCGGGCTGCCGTAGCCGCCGCGACCGTCTGTGTCCACCACGCTGCCGGTTTGCCGCAACCCGACGTCGGTGATGGCGCCCTTGACCCCTTCCTCGGCCTTGTGTGCGAGTCTCAATGCAATCTCGCCCTTGGGCAGGCGGCGGACGAAATTTTCAAAATCCTTCGCGAGCTTGTTGTAACGAGGATTGGTGATGAGCTTGTTGAGGTAATTGGAAATCGCGCCGACGTTTTTGGCAATGCTCCACTCGTTGTCGTTGAGAATGCTGATGAACCGCTTGGTCGTGTGGCCGATGTTGTTGAGCGCCTCGAATGAAATGCCGTTCGTCAACGCCGCGTCGCCGAAAATGCAGACGACGTTTTCGTCCGTGCCGTTTTTATCACGCGCCGCCGCCATGCCAAGCGCGGCGGAAAGCGCCGTGCCCGCATGACCAGCACCGTAGCAATCGTGCGGACTTTCCGTGCGCAACGCGAAGCCATTCAGGCCGTCCGTCTGCCGGATGGTGCGGAAGCGATGCTTGCGATCCGTTAGAATTTTGTGAACGTAAACCTGATGGCTCACGTCCCAGACAAATTTGTCCCGGGGCGTGTTGAAAACGCGATGCAACGCGATGGTCAACTCAACCACGCCAAGGTTCGGGCCGAGATGCCCGCCGCTTTTGGCAAGCCCGGCGATTAATTCTTCCCGAATCTCCCCGGACAGTTCCTGAAGCTGCGACAGCGTGAGTTTCTTCACATGCGCCGGCCCGTCCACCATCTCGAGATAACTGCTCATATATTTTGGGTCTGGGGTCGGGAAATCAGCCTTCGGACAAATCTGGCGACAGCGGCTTCAATTTCATTTCGCCCGCCGCATTTTTCTCCAACTGCTGGATCTTCAACTCCGCCTCGGCGAGTTTTTCCTGGCAGATTTTTACCAGCTTCGTCCCTTCCTCATATTTGGACAAAAGCGTTTCCAGCGGCAGGTCGTCGGACTCCATGGCCTCGACAATGCCCTCGAGCTTTTTCAAAACCGCTTCAAACGGCGGACTGTTCCTGGCCGCATCATTGGCCCTGGCTGATTTTGACATGCGAAAATGCTAAAGAAAACCATCGCGTCCGTCCAGCTTGGAGTCATTCGGAGCGAGGCAACTGCTCTCGTGAGGCGCGTGACTGAATTTAGCACTCACGCGATCCTGAAAAAATTCAGGCGCGAGGTGATCCGCGACCCACGAATGCACGGAGAAGTTAGCCGGTCAGGAACCCGGAATGATCTCAATCCCGTTGATCTCGGGGCTCTGAATGTTGGTCGTGAAAGCAATGTCAAGCTTGCCGTCGGTGATGTCCACGTTGACAGTTTCGATGTAGGCGCGCCTGGCACCGCCGGCCTTTGCCCAGACATCAAAATCCTTGAACTCATGGCCCGCGACGTTAAGGGAAAAAACGCGCTGACCCGGGCCGGTGATATCCTCGTAAGTTTCGGCAAAATGAAGTTTCACAATGTATTTGCCGTTGGGAAGCTTGTACGAAAAAGAACTCATGCCGTATCGCTCGGTGCGATAGATAGCCTGGTCCTGTGTATTGGCGATTTGCATGTCGCTGCCCCGGTCAATAACGTCTCCATCCACAAAACCCTGGTCAGGCAGCCAGACGTTGCCGTTGGAGTCGGTGTAAGGGGCGGTGGCGCCAGCTTTAATGCGAATCGGCAATCCCGCTGCCATGGGCGTGGCAGGCGCAGCTACAGCAGGCGCGGCAGGTCCACCAGCACCAGTGCTGGTGTCACCCGCGCCGGTTTTGGTGTCACCCGCGCCAAGCACAACAGGCGCAGGCGATGCGACAGGCGCGGTTACGGCAGGCGCGGGCGTGGTGACCGTTATTTTGACGCCAGATTGATCATTGTCCGACTGGCAGCCGACCAGCAGAAAAGCGACCACCGCTGAAATGAACGGGACGCGTGACCATTGCACCAAACGTTTTACATTTTGCATATATTTCTCGCTTTGTCTTGGGGTTTGCGGCTCTCAATCTAGTGATTCTCCGAAAGACTGCAAGCCGGTTTTTTACGTTTCGCTGAACAGGTTCCGTGACAGCAGCTGCTATCGCTTGTCAACCTTGCTCAAAACCTCACCCGCTTTCAAGCGCGTCTTCAAATGCTGGCCCACTTTTACGTCTTTTGCCGCCCGCAAAACTTTTCCCGTCGCCGCGTCCATCGTGATGGAATAGCCGCGCGCCAACACCTGTTCCGGCCCCAGCAAACGCAGTCGCGATTCGGTCGCGCCAAAACGGTTCTTCCAATTCCGCAAATGAACCTGCGTCAATTCATGCAAACGCCGGCGGCTCACCACCAACGACTCACGCCGCTGCTTCAACAATTGCGCCGGACGAACGCGCAACAATCGCTCCGCCAGATTCTGCCAGGCCACCTGCCGTTCCTTCGTCCCCTGCCTCGTGCAGCGCAGCAAACCGGTCTGCAAATCATCCAATCGTTGCAACAGTTCGTTCATGCGCCGGCGCGGATGCGCCCGCACCATGCGCTGCGTCAAATCCACCACGAGTTGCCGGCTGGCAAAAACCCCTTCGGTGATGATTTCCGCCGCCGCGCTCGGCGTCGCCGCCCGCATGTCCGCGACAAAATCGCCGATGGTGAAATCAATCTCGTGGCCGACCGCCGACACGACCGGAATCGCCGACTCAAAAATCGCCCGCGCGACGACCTCCTCGTTGAACGCCCACAAATCCTCCAGGCTCCCCCCGCCACGGGTGAGGAGAATTAAATCCAATCCCATCGTAGCAGCCGACGTCAGTCGGCTCTGACTTTCGGTTCCTGCCTGTGTTTTAGACCGTTCACTTTCAAACTGAGCGGGCTTATCCCGCCCGGCGGGACTGCTACGAACGTTAAATTCATTCAGCAGCCGTATCGCCGCCGCGATTTCCTCCGCCGCGCCTTCGCCCTGCACGCGGCATGGCGCGAGGAGGATTTCCAAACCCGGATTCCGCCGTTGCACCACGTGCAACACGTCGCGGATCGCCGCGCCGGTGGGCGACGTGACCAGGCCAATACGCTGCGGATATTTCGGGAGCGAACGTTTCCGTTCCGGCGCGAACAGCCCTTCCGCCGCGAGCTTCTGCTTGAGTTTCTCGAACGCGATTTGCAGCGCGCCAACACCCTGCAACTCCACTGCGCGGACAATGAGTTGATATTGCCCGCGCGCTTCATAGACCGTCACGTCGCCCTGCAACAAAACCTTCTGACCGTCCTGCAACAGTTCACGGCGGGCGACTGCCTCGCCGCGAAACAGCACGCAACTCAACTGCGCCGCGGCGTCCTTGAGCGTGAAATAAATGTGGCCGGAAGATTGGGCGCGCAGGTTGGTGACCTCGCCTGTAACCCAGACCGAGCCGACCGATTTTTCCAACAGCCGCTTGACCTGCGCCGTCAGTTCGCTGACCGACAACACGCGCCGTCCAGCTTCCGTCGGAAACAGTTCTCCGAAGTCCCATTGTGATTTCGCTTGCTGGCCCATCAAATTCAAATGAATTAAGCCACAGCCTGCTATGCCGAAGCAAGAAGTGAAGGCGGTGATTGAGCACGAGAACGCACGGAAATGAATTCAACGCGCCGGGGTGGAGTCCGGCTCAAGCGTGATCGTCACCCACTCTGGATTGCACAATTCCCAATTGCCGGCCAGCATGCGGCAAAAGGTGGCAACCAGGCGCGACGAGTTTCCATCAGTCAATTCCGGGTGCAGAAACACGCCGTAAACGAGCGTCGTCTTCTTTCCCGGCGTTTCTGGAACGGCAATGCGCACGGGCGCGCTCCACGGACCCGCAAGCCGGCGGGACTGGCGCAGTTGAAGTTCGTGGGGATGGAAAAAATCTGATGACGTGGCCATCACATACTGTCGCGCTGGGAAAGCCCACGCCACGGAAACCTGTCCGTAGGCTTCACGAAGAATCACCTTCGCCTCCGCGCGGTTTTTTGACCAATTGCCGCCGGTGAAAAATTCATACGCCGACGGGTTTTCGATCTGCCCCACGCCGACCCGCGCGAGAATCAAGCCCTTCGGGTTGCTGCACAATTCAAACAAATAAAGAGTGTTGTTTTCTCGAACGACTTGAATCGGTTCGACGGGAAACCGCCATTGTCCGCCAGGTCGCAGCCGCGTGAAACGCTGCAACGGCTGGTCGGTCACCGCCAGCCCTGCGCCGATGCCATGAAAATTCCACGGCCCGGGTGCGTCGCTGGTTTCAATCATTGAGTAGTAAAGATAAATGCGCGAGCCGACACTGATGCCGCCCGCCGGCCACAGGCGAAGGTGTTTCGGATCTTCCTCGGGGAACAACTCCAGCGGACAGGCCGCAACTCCGTTTGTGTCCGTAAAATATTCGAGTGCCGGCGGAAGATTTGTGCTTCCGGCGGGCAACAAGGCAACGGTCGCCCAATGCGAGCCGGTGATCTGTGGATTCTGTGGCAGCTGACCCGGCTGCGGTTTCCCGATAAACGTGTCGCCAAACGTCCACAACGTCCCGCGGTCAACTGGAATCGACTGTGCGCCGTCCTGAAACAGCACTCCCGCGCGCCGCTGCCCTTCGGCCCAGATTGACCGGCCAAATTCGACCTGCCGGACTCGTGGTGGTGAAACCGCAGCACAACCGCCGAGCAATACCGAGAGGATAAAAAGGGCGAATTGTTTCATCGAAGCCAATTGAGATTTGTTGGCGAATCAAACAACCTTCCTGCCCGTCACCGTTTGCGGGCGGCAGGCGCCCGCAGCGAGTTGGCCACGCGGCGGAAGTGGTAGCCGAGGATGGCGAGTTCGATGGCGTGCGGGAACTGACGCGGACGCCGGATGAGTGTGCCCAAAAACAGCCGCCAATAGCCAACCTGCCCCCGGTGCCACACGCCCAGCACCCAGAGGGATTTCAGGAAGGCAATGCAATCCGCCCGCGACAGGTGCAGTCGCGGACCGGTCGGACGGTGGCTCTTAAGGAACGTCCGGATGCGCTGGTAGTAGTTCCGCGGCTCGTAAAGTTTCTTTACCAGTTCGCGGTAGCCGGATTGCAGAAACTCGCGGTTTAATCTGGGTTTGAAGTTCAGCGCGGCGTCGGTATTGTTCCCGGTGCTTTCGATTTCCAGCCGTCCCTCGCGTTTCAACCGCTGCCACAATCGCGTCTGCGGCAGCGCGTTCAGCAATCCCACCATCGCCGTCGCCACACCGGAGCGCTGGATGAATTCAAACTGCCGCTTGAAGATGTCGCTCTTGTCGCTGTCGAAGCCCACGATGAATCC
>DAIRTX010000110.1:0-9936 GCA_036803685.1 Verrucomicrobiota bacterium
TTGATGCTGATTTTGTCCGCTCCCGCGCGGAGCATGGTGAACATGTCGTCCACGCTGCGCAGCCCGCCGCCGACGGTGAGCGGCATGAAGCACTGATCGGCGGTGCGCTCGATGACATCCACCATCGTTGCCCGCCCGTGCGCGCTGGCGGTGATGTCGAAGAACACCATTTCGTCCGCGCCCTGCTCGTTGTAACGCAATGCGAGTTCGACCGGGTCGCCGACGTTGCGCAGTTCGCCCGCCTCGGCCTTGCCGAATTGGACGCCGCGCGTGACTTTGCCGTCATGCACGTCGAGGCACGGAATGACTCGTTTGGCCATCATCGCGCCCATTGAAACGCCGATGGCGGTGCAAATCAAATGAATCTCTCGACATCGGCGTGGAATTTTTATTGTCACACAACTTAAAAGCTCCTAATTTTGTCCCGGTTGGACGATTCGGTCCAAAAACAGGAAGACAGTTATGAAATCTCTTCGCTTCGTCTTGACGGCTTTGGCGGTGACAGCGGGGGTTTGGCTTTCCACCGGCTGCAATACCGACTACGGCAACACCAGCCCTTATCATCCCGGCCCGGTCGTGGGCAAAACCGTCGGCACCGCCGCCGGTGTCGTCGCTGGCAACGCCGTCGGCCTCGGCGTCGGAACCGTTGAGGGCGTCGCTCACGGCGTCGCCGCGCCGTTCGATCCCAGCTACCACATGGTGCGCTATTGGCGCACGGAAACCACGGCGGATGGCCGGACGATTCAGGTGCCGTATGACGTTTTGGTGGATAAATATGGCCGTCCGGTGAACATGCCCGCGCCGACGGGAAATCCCGCTCCGCCTCCGGTCACACCACCACCGCCGCCAACAACAACAAACGCCGCGACCAAATAATTTAATTCCCGAACCCTGAAAATTTTATGCGAACGTTCGCTCATCTTTTACTGGCCGCCGGTTTCCTGGCCGCCGGACAATTATTTGCCGCGGACGCACCGGCCACCGCCCCCCTCCGCAAGGTCGCCATCATCGTCGAAAACCGCGCCGGCGCGCAGCTCAACGACAAGGTTCCAGTGCTCGAAGATTTATTGAGCAGCCGCATCGCGGGCAAGCGTTATTCCGTCCTTTCGCGCGACGTGGTCACCCGCGCGTTGAAGGATTACTCGACGGGCACGCCGCCCAACGACCAGGCCACCGCGCTGGACCGTTCGCTGGAAAGCAGCACCACCGCGCTCCGGCTGGCGCAAAATATCGGCGCGGACTTCATTTTGATTCCGTCCATCACGACTTACGGCTCGGAGAAAAAAACCTACAACGGCACCGGCATCAGCACCGTCAACATCACGCACACCCTGCGCGTGAGCTACAAAATCGTCGAGGGCGGTGTGGGCGGCGCGATTCGCGGCGACACGGTCACGGCCAGCAAAACCATCCGGCAAAGCCCGGATTTGCAGGTGGAGAGCAGCGACGTGATTAATGAACTGCTGGATGACGCGGCCGGTCAGTTGGCCGGCGCCATAATGCAAAACGCGGCTTCGCTGCCGGCCGAAGTCGCCAGGGACAACGCGATCAATTTCTCGGTCGCCTGTACCATGACCGATATCAAGCAACAGCCGATTACCGTGCCCAATGTGCAATTGACATCGGACAACCGCGTCGTGAAAACCAACAGCACGCCACTCGAAGTCCAACCGCTGGACGTGACGGTGGAACTGGACGGCGTGGCGATTGGCTCGGCGCCGGGTTCGTTCCAGGCGCGGCCCGGACTGCACAAGCTGCGGCTGTCGCGTGAAGGTTTCGATGCTTGGGAACGGACGATCAATGTTTACGACGGACAGAAACTGCGCGTGGCGCTACAGATGAGCGACAAGGGGTTCGCGCGCTGGGAGGAAAATATGGCGTTCCTGCAAGGGCTGGAAAACGGACGCAAGCTCACGGACGCCCAGGTCAAGGTGCTTGAGGGCTACGCCAAGTTCCTCAGCGAAAGCCATTATCGGGTGGACACGAAGGAAAATATCCGCATTTACAAGAGCCTTTACTAAAGCCTTAACAAAAAAACTGAATCTATGAACCTTCAATCACTACGCAATATCGGTTTGGGCATTTTGAGCCTGGTACTGGTTCCCGCCATCGTTTCCGCCCAGGAAGGCAAGGCCACCCTGGCCGTTTCCTCCATCAAACCCACATCGTCGCTGGCGGCCTCGGTCAAACCGGACAAAAAACTGGAAATGGGGCGCATCATCGAATCGCTCGACAGCCAGCTCATTGACCGCATCAACGCGACGCGCAAGTTTGACGTCGTGGGGCGCAGTGATTTGAGTGATGTCCTCAAGGAACAGGACCTCGGCGCGTCCGGCAACGTGGATGCCAAGACCGCCGCGAAAGCCGGCAAGCTCACCGGTGCGAAATACCTGCTGGTGACGACGGTGGACGACTTTCAGGATTACGTTGAGAAAGCCACGTTTGAAGGCACGGGCCGCGCCGCCACCAAGCGCGTCTTCCGGCTGTCGGTCGTGGGGAAAGTTTATGATGCGAACACCGGTAAATTGCTGGAGTCGGCGAATTTCCAGACCGGCAACGACGGGTTCAAGCAAATCCAGGAGGAGCGCAATTATTCGGTCAAGGACGGCGAATTGAGCGACGAAATGATGGTTGCGGTTTCGCGTGACCTGGCCCAGAAAATCGCCAATCGCATCGCCGATGTGGTTTTCCCCGCCAAGGTGCTGCTCAAGCGCGACAAGGAAATCACCATCAACCGCGGCGAAGGCGGCGGCGTGGCCGTGGGCGACACGTTCAACGTTTTTGCGCTGGGCGAGGAGTTGATTGACCCGGACACGAAGGAGTCGCTGGGCCGTGAAGAGGCAAAGATGGGCAAGGTGAAAATCACCCAGGTCAATCCCAAAACCTCGACGGCTCAAATTTTGGAAGACACCGGCATTGACAAGGGCGCGATCCTGCGCAAACCGCAGTGAACCATGCAAAAACGCAGTAAACTAAATCAGAAGGAATCGAAGTGACGACGACCACGCAAGTTGTGTTCAAACGCCGTATCCAACCGCTGCTTTTTGCCGCAGTTCTCGGCCTGCTGGCAGCGGGTTGCACCACCTACGAACAGCAAAACCGCGTCATCCAGTACTGGCAGCAGGGCAGCCGGCCCAACGCGGCGGCCGAAGCCACCCGGATGGCCGGCCAAAACGCCAACAACAAGGACGCCATCGTCTGGCGGCTGGAACAGGGCGCGGTGCTGCGCGGCAATGGCCAGTACGAAGCCAGCAACCAGGCATTCGACACGGCGCAGGAAAAAATTGACCAGTACGCACAGGAGGCCAAGGTCAAGCTTGGCCACGAGGCCGGCGCGCTCCTGTCCAATCTGGCCAATCTGCCCTACACCGGCCGCGCCTACGACGGCATCATGCTGAACACTTACAAGGCGTTGAATTATCTCCAGTTGGGCGAATCCGACAAGGCGCGCGTGGAACTCACCCGCGCCTACCAGCGCCAGCAGGACGCCGTCGAGGACAACAAGCGTCGCATCGAAAAAGTCCAGGATGAAGCCGCCAAGAGCAAGGACAAGGCGACGATGGACAAGGCGCAACAGGACCCCGGTTTCCAGTCCCAAGTGCAGGGCACCTGTGCCGACCTCGACCGCCTCAAACCCTACGCCAACTACGTGAACCCCTTCACCGTGTATCTCGATGGATTGTTTTTCATGGCCAACGCTGCCGATGCCTCGGACCTGGAACGCGCCCATAAATCGCTGGAACGTGTGGCGGGGTTCGCCGATGGCAACGACTATGTGAAACAGGACCTGGCCGCCCTGGACAATTTGATGAAAGGCAAACCGCTGACACCGACGACTTACGTCATTTTTGAAACCGGCTGCGCGCCTCTGCGCGGTCAAATTCGCATAGACATTCCGATCATTGTCACCAAGGTGTCCTACGTCGGCGCGGCGTTTCCCACGCTCAAGCCTCAGGGCAATTACGTTCCCAGCCTGACCGTGACGGCCAACGGCGCGAGCCAGACCACCAGCCTGGTCGCCAGCATGGACAGCGTCATCGGCCTCGAATTCAAAAACGAAATGCCGGTCGTCATCACCAAGACCATCGCCGCCACCGTCACCAAGGCTGTGGCCGCTTATGGCGTCAACGAAGCCGCCAACCAGCAGGATGCCGTCCTCGGATTTATCTCGCAGGCCGCCACCGCCGGTTATCAGATGGCCGTCAACACTGCCGACACCCGCACCTGGACGACGCTGCCGAAGGAATTTCAGGTCTGCCGCATCCCGACGCCGCCGGACCGCAAAATTGAACTGACCGTGGGTGGTTCGCAAAAAACGTCGGTGACAATCGCCGATGGCACGGTTAACATTGTTTGCGTCAAGTCCATCAATCCCGTCACCCCGCTGCTGGTGACACAAATAAAGCTGAAATGAAAACGCGAATTTATCTCTCGCTCGCCGGAATCGGCCTGCTCGCCTTGTCCGGCTGCACCACCGTCAACACCGTCGAAAACGCCCAGAAAGAAGGCCAGCGCCAGATGGTCACCGACCAGCGCGCCATCACCGACGCCAGCCTCGGCCGGAAAGTTTCCATCGTCGGCGTCAACCAGTCCATGACGCCCGGCGGGTTGCTGAAGGTCCAGGTGGAGCTGCAAAACCGCACGCGTTCCTTGCAGCGCTTTAACTACCGGTTCGAGTGGTTCGACGCCAACGGCATGCAGGTCACCACCGTCGCCTCCGCGCTCCTCCCGGACCAGATCGAAGGCAAGGAAAGCAAATTCATCTTTGGCGTCGCGCCCAACCCGAATTGCAAGGATTTCCGCGTCAAGTTCATCGAAGCCCAATAACCGTCAACCGCAAACCATTATGAAATCAAAAATCATCTTTTCACTCCTCGCCGCCCTTCCGTTCGTCATCGGCGGCTGCGCCACCAACGCGCATTACGTCGAGACCGGCGGACGCGAAAGTGTCGTCAGCGTCAATCAAATCAACATTCAGGATTACATCCAGGCCGCCAACGCGGCGGTGAACGACCTGCTGGCTTCCGGCGCGCTGGACCGCGTCCCGAACCCGCCGGCAGTGCTGGCCATCAGCCGCATTGTCAACAACACCGGCCAGCAGATTGACACCGACCTGCTCGTCAAAAAAATCCGCGTCGCCGTGTTGAACAGCGGCAAGGCATTGACCACCACCACCTTGGGGCTGGGCGGCACTGCCGAGGACCCGATGGCCAAGGGCCTCCAGCAGGAAAACGAATTCAAGTCTGACCAAAAGGCCACCCGCACCCCGGACTTCACTCTTTCCGGCAAGATCATTGAAACCACCGCGCGGGCTGGCAGCACCCGCCAGTCCACTTACAGTTTCCAACTCTCGCTGACCGATTCCAAGACCGGTCTGGCCGTTTGGGAAGGTGAAAAGGAAATCACCAAGCAGGGCACGCGCCCGTCCGTCGGCTTCTGATTCAAGCTGGATTTCGATCCGATGCCGGCCTGGAAATTTCCAGGCCGGCGTTTGTGTTTTGCCGGTGCGCCCCGGTTGATTTTTTTTGAATATGGCCTATGATTTGTTGTCTGACTAAAAGAGCGACGGATTATTTTTGAACATGAAACGACATACTTTGGTTTTTGCCTCGGCGACCCTGGCGGTCGTATTGACAGGTTGCGTGAATCCCGATGGCACGCAGAACTACACCGGCAGCGGCGCTTTGATCGGCGCCGGTTCGGGCGCATTAATTGGTGGCGCGAACGGCCGTGGCGGTGAAGGCGCGTTGGTTGGCGCGGCGATCGGCTTGCTGGCCGGTGGTTTGATCGGCAACGCCATTGATCAGGATCAGCAGGCGCGTTTGCGGGCGCAGTCGCCGCAAACTTATGTGCGGGTCGAACAAGGCCAGCCGTTGGGCGTGGCGGACGTCAAGGCGCTGGCGGCGGCGGGCGTGGGCGACAACGTCATCATCAGCCAGATTCGCAGTTCGCACACGGTCTATCATCTCAGCGCGGCGGACATCATTGATTTGCGCAACGCCGGGGCGAGCAACCCAGTCATTGATTTTATGATCAACACGCCCAGTTCAATCGGCGAATCTTCAGCGGTCGCGGCGCAGGCCGGCACGGTGGTCGTCACCCAACCGCCGCCGCCCCCGCCGGTGGACACGGTCGTCGTCGCGCCCGGACCGGACTACGTCTGGATAGACGGCGAATGGGTTTGGAACGGCCGATGGTTTTGGGTGGGTGGTCGCTGGGGTTATCCGCCTTATCCCCATGCCGTTTGGGTTCGCGGCTATTGGGGAAGAGGGTCTCATGGTTGGTCCAGAGCGCCGGGACACTGGCGTTAATTCCCGCGCAACCAAAGCAGCGCGCAGACAGGTCCCCATTCTCCACCGCTCCTGCCAAAGGATGGTAGCCGTCCCGCGGAGCGGGATCAGTCCGCGCTGATTTTAGCGCTCGGCGGGGTTCAATGCAGAGGCACAAAGTAAGTTTGCGCCGACTCACGTCGGCGGCTACGGCGCTCGCAAGGTGGATGCAGTTTCAAACATACCTCCCGATAAAAAACGACTTGGACCCGATGGTCGGCATTGCACTTGCTGGAGATGATAACAGGATTCGGGCGGTGGCCAACTCACTACGGCTCCCCTAAAAAAACGGGCCGTTTCTCCGACGCCACTGCCTGAATCCGATATTTGCCGCGCTTTAAACGGGGAATTTTTTGAAACCGGGAGGGTGAGCGTCCTCGCGAACCGTGACTTCCCGGCAAACAGGGCTCGTCGGGAGCCTCGCCCTTCCACACCCGCCGGACCGTTTTGTTCCAGATGAAATGTCAGTCAACAACCCGCTAAAAAAGTAGCAGCCGACGCCTGCCGGGTCGTAGCATCTGGTGCGAAGACTGGTGAGGAGGCTCTGAATGATCGTTTCCAGGGAAATTTGAGCCTCGTCACCTCCACCCTCCGTCCCGCATTGCGGGACTACGGAGGACGGGTCGGCTGCTACGAGCGAAGACGTTTTTGAACGGACTGTTAAGCCGGTCCTTGCGGTTCAATGCCGTCAGGGGTATCGGTGCCGCAACGCCGGTTCGAGAAGGTCCAGGGTAGTTTCTGATTCGTCGTCGTTCCAGGTTCGATCCGAGGCAGCGGTTGGAAGCGCGAATGGATTTTCCATCATTGCCTTCATCCGGCCCTCCCGGGTTGCCAGCCGGTAGATGCCGAAGCCAACCAGACCCGCAACGACGAGAATTGAAAAACACACCGCAATGAAGCCAAGTTCGGCGAGTGCCCTGCGAACGGCAGGGAAAAAAAGACTGATGAGCACAACCAAGCCTGCCAGTTGGGCGACCAACCCCACTGCATCAGCTTCTCGTCTTCGTCGTGCCATTTGACCGCAAATGGGCACGTTCCATGCCAAATGCGACGGGAACATGCGAAAAGCGGGGGTGGGGTATCGCGCCGCGCTGTCACCGTTCGGTGTCCCGCCTTTAGGCGGTCCGCGTGGTGCATCCAGCATTTGCCGTCCCGCAGAGCACGGGACGGGACACCAAACCGATTCAGCCCGTTGCTTGGTGGTTGTGTCAAGGTGCGTCCGTTGCCTTTTCCTACTTCGCTGAAGCATTGACAAAATTAATGCGCCCGGACAGTGTTCGGAAATGAAGCAGACGCTGAGCGTATTTTTCCTGGCGGTCGCCTGGTTTGCCGGCGGCTGCGCCTATTATAAAATCCAACCCGTCCCGGCGGCATCACTCAAGGATTGGGGCAAAACCAACGGCCCGCGGGAGGGATACATTTTCTACCAGCCGGAGTTGTATTTCTCGGCGACAATTCTGACGGATTCCGCCAACGCGGGCGGCGACCCGCCGGCGAAACAAACCGTCACGGTGACTCCGCTTTATCTGCCAAACTATCAAAAACCTTTCCGGGTGACGACGTGGAATTTTCTGGCCAAATCGGATTTCACCTTCAACTTTGAGAATGGCTGGAAGCTGACGCAGATTTCGGACAAGGCGGACAACGCCGTGGTGGCCAACACGCTGGCGGGGCAACTGCAAACCATATTGTCGGCGGCGGAAGGCACGGGTTCTTTCAAGCTGGCAGCCGGCGCTTCCAAAACGCGTGTCATCCTTTACCGGCCCATTTTCGACAGGAATGGATACATCGAGTCGTTCAAGGAAGTCGGGGCGACGGAGACGAAATGATGGGGGGAGGTTGAGGGCACGCTGTCAAAAGATATGTGTAAAGATATTTTGACAACTCCGGCCTCGCATGGCAGACTGAGACACTGAGACATCGTCTCCTGTCTTCGCCTATGAAATACATTATGAACTCGTTAGCTGGCAGTGTTCAGTTCTCTCAGAACCTGAATGAGAGAACAAAATGCACATCCTTAAACTTCCTACTCGTGGCCCTGGCCGCAGTCTTGGTGCTGGCCGCCGGCCCGGCTCAAGCCGGCAATCTTCTGGTTAACCCAGGTTTCGAGGCCAATAGCGGGCACGTCATCCCCGTGGGCTGGACTCGTTTTGCACCCACCAACGCCCAACCCGCTGGCAATTATGCGGTTGAAGCCCCAGCGCATTCGGGCGCGGTCGGTTGGAAACAATGGGGCGCGGCTTATGCAACGGGCCAAACCAATGTGGCCGGGTTGTCTCAAAGTTTCAACAGCGCGCCGGGATCGGTTTACCAGGCCAGCGGTTGGATGTACACGAAGAGCAACGATACCTTGGCTCCGGATTGCATGACCTGGTTGGAAGTTTCTTTCCTGGGGGCCAGCAGCAACCTGCTCGCGCTGTACAAGTCCGATAACTTCAACGCCGCTGCGGGAACGGCCGCCTGGCTGCAATACCCGGTGACGCAGGTTTGTGATATTTCCGTCCCCCTGCCGCCCGGCGACCTGAATTATCCAACCTACGCCGTGACCGGCACCGTGAGCCAAATCGTTGCGCCGGTCGGAACGACAACCGTTCGTTACCGCTATGCGTATAGCCAGGCCGGCATAGAAGGTGGCTCCGCCAATTTCGACGATGCAGTTCTGGACCAAATCAGCGGGCCGATCCCGCCCGTCATCAGCAGCCTTTTCCCGTTTAACATGATCTTCGTCAACCCCAGTGATGGCATCACCTTCAACGTCAGCTCGCCGAGCGGCTTTACCATCAACACCAACGCCATTCACCTGGTAGTGAACGGGGTGGATGTCTCCGGGAGCCTGGCCATCAGCGGTTCCTCTTCGAACAAGAACGCGGCCTATTACGGACTCCAATCGAATCTGACCTACACGGCGTCCATTACCGTGACGGACAACTTCAACTACACGGCCAGCGCGAGCACTTACTTCGAAACCACCTGGGTCGGAATCGAGCCGGTCACGTATCTGTGGGAGGCCGAAGATTGGGATTTTAACAGCGGAGTGTATATCAACAATCCCGACCTTTGCAGCGCTGGTGGCGACACCAACTGCTACTTCGGAAAAGTGGGCGTGGAGGGTGTGGACGAGCATTACACGACTGGTGCCTCCGGCCCGTTTCGCCCCAGTGATCCGATTGGGACTGCCGCGTCGGGAGATTACTCGCGCAAAAACTTTTTCGAAGCGGGCGTGACCGATTACAGAATAGACCCGTTCAACTACAGCGAATGGGTGAACTATACACGCGACTGGCCTAACAGCACCAATTGGGTTGTCGCCCGCCTCGCAACCGAAGTAGGTTGGTCCGGGAGCCTTACCTTGAGCCAGATTACTCCCACGTCAACAAACGATCTCGGCACCTTCACGATTGCCAGCGGCCACGGTTGGACCACTTATGAAAACGTCTATTTGAAGGGCACCAACGGCAATAAGGTGAACGTCATCCTTAACGGCAACGCCACCTTGCGCGTCACCAGCGGCGGCAACCTATTACCTAACTTCTTCATGCTCGTCGCGGCCCAGCTCGATTTGCCTGTTTTGAGCGGCATGTATCCCACCGGCACGCACCCGTTCGAG
>DAIRTX010000111.1:0-9841 GCA_036803685.1 Verrucomicrobiota bacterium
GAGCGCGAAAAAATGTTTCCTGCGCCGCGAGCAGGAGTTTGGAAACCATGTGCCAATAGATGCAACCCAGACCCTCGTAGCCGAAGAATGTGCCCGAACGTCCGGTAAACGATTGGTGATCGAACAGACGCTCGAAGAGGTTCAGGACCAGCCGGGCCTCGCTCTTGACGAGGCGGGCATACCCCGCGCCAGCCAGTTTTTCGAGGATTTGAGCCACATCCCGGCCATTGGTGATGGAACCATTGAAGTGATACCGGCCAGCCGCATCTCGTTCCACCAGCAACCGGTTGCCATCCGCAATCAGCTTCTGCAGCAGCCTGGAACGGTCGAGCTCTTTTCGTGGAATGTTGTTCTTCTCTACAAACCGTGGCAGCCGGCGATTTGGGTAAAGCAAATAGCTCCGTTGGTCGGGGCGATACATCGCGCTTCGCTTGAGGGCAACCAGCAGATCCAACGATTCCCGGGCGGTCAGACGTCCCGAACTAAGAACAGCAACCTGGCCCTCCAGCATTTCGTAAAGACGACGGATGGGAATTTCCCGTGGGTTTTCCAGCTTGATGAGGTTATACGCGTGATAAAGCCCATCCGATCTCCGGTTCGCGCGAATGGACTCGTCTGCAAACGCGAGGGCGACCTTGAAGAAATCGAGCAACTGGCCGCCTCTGATCCGTGTTCGCCGGCCCGAGAATCCCCGGGCGTAAATTTGTTCGCGATACTGGCTGCCGGCGCGCGCCAGCCCGTCGAGCACGCGCTTGCGCTGACGGTCGGTGATGCGGTGCGAGAGCAAGGGCCGATGGCTTTGCAAAATGCGGCACACTGCCAGCAGAAGCCTGCCGACTTCATCCGACATGCTCACCTCGGATTTTTCCAGCGGGCGGAAAACTTCCAGGCAGAAGGCCAAAAAGCGGCGCAGGTAATACAGCGTCACCATGGAAGTGCCGTTGCCAACCAGGGCGTTATTGGCGTCGTTCCATTCCGGCCGCTGGGTGTTCAACCAGATGCCCGCCTCCGGGATGAAATTGGAGAACTTGGCGAGCAACGAGACGAGGAGTTTTTCGCTCAGATTGACGAGTCGCACCTGGCCTTGCCGGTCCCAAACGAGCTTGCCATCGGAGCCTTTCAACTGGGCGCGGCGGCGCACCATCTCCTCATGTTTTTGATCGAAAACCACTGTTTCCTTGGGATCCTTGAGCAATTCCTCGTACGGCTTGATCCGGTAAGGAACATCGGCGTAGGAAAAGATTTCACGCGTCAGGAAATCACGCAAGGTGGCAGATTCGTGACGTTCCAAGATCTCCAGCAGCTTGAGCAAGTAAATGACCTGGTGATCGCCCCAGTATCCGATATGTGTCCAGGGGTCGGCTGGATCAATGACCTCCCAATCAATGCCGTCCCGGGTGATGCGATAAGGGTTGTAGCCATCGGCCGTGGAGGCGTTGGTGAACTTGCAGATCATGCTGGCCGTGTAGCCCGGGAAGGAAAGCGAGAGGGCCTCCCAGTTCTGGAAGATGTCACGCCAGTTGCCCTCGTAATTCAAAATCCTTGTCCCGTCCGGATTTTTCGTGGCGATGGAGAATCGATTCCAGGGGCGGCTCGGATCGCCGTGCCGCCGGCTGAAGGTCAGCGGCAGATATTCCCGGCAGAGCCGCTCAAGGTTGGGGTCTCCGCTTTCGACCGCCAGCGCCAGCAGGCGGGGGTGGTCAATGCGTTTGCCAAGCTTGCGGAAAAAGGCAGTGTGACGGGCGGCGACCTCTTTGTTCGCCTGGCGGACAAAGGCTTGCAAGTCGTCCGGATTCACCTGGTAGCTGTCATAAAAAATGCCGCCACGCATCACATTGAACAGCACATTGCTGTAATGTCGCGCGTTGCCCAGTGGTTGGGCAGTCTTTTGCAGCCCATCGGCTTTACCGACGATGCGCCGCAGTTCCTCCGTGCCGCGGGCAATGTCTGCGTCCACCAGCTTTCGCAGCTTGGTGGGTTGACGCAGCAACCGGTTGAGTTCGGCCACTTCGGACGGCCCCTGGTTAACGTCGGCAACAAGATACCAATCCCTGGTCTGCCCGCGCGGGAGCGCCAATGCCGTGTGGAAGAAGTAGGCGCCGCGTTCGGCCCGGACTTCGGTTTCCTGCCGGAGCGGCACCCCCTGCCGGAAGGAGTTCAGTTGTGTTGAGGAAAGCAGTTTGAGGCTTTTGCCCAGCCCGAAAGACCAGACGGTGGTGGTCCTGAGCGCCTCAGCGGGCTCCGGACGATCAATCGGGATGGCGCTGAGCCGGAACAACCCAAGGCCCGTTTCAGGGATCAGTTCGCTCTTTTTGTAGGCGTCGAGCAGCGTGCTGTATTCGAGCTGGAATTGGCTGCCGATGCCGCAGGGCATCAGATTCTGAATGCCATCCAGCAGCTTGACCCGCACGGTCGCCAGCCCGGAGTTAGTCAGCCAGGCGCGCCGGACCCAGCCAAAGCGGTCGCTGTTGAACCAGCCGTAACGGAAGGTCAGCCCCAGATCCGCATTGGATTCCTCAAAGAGCAGTTTGTTGCCCCAAAAACTCTTGTAGAGGTTGCGCTGGAGCCGATAAATGCTCCGGTAACGCTCCGAGAACGGTTCCCAAAGATGGCTCCGGCCTTGTTTCTCAACGATGAACATGGTTTTGCTGCCGGTGATTTCGGCCGAGTCATGGATTTTATCATCGGTATAGTAAGGAAAGAGCGCGAGATCCGCGTTGCGGCGTCCAGCGGTCACCGCGCCGGTGCTGGAGATAAACATCCAATGGTCGGCGCCACTGACGATACTCATGAAGAAGGGCCGCATCCGGTCATAATTGGCAATCTGATAAAAGCTCTCGCCCCCCAGGTCAACTTGGCGTCCCTCGATGGGAACGGAGTTGAACTGGAGCGGATTTTTACCGACGTATAAAGTCCTTTTCATGCCAGTTGTGATTCTATTGGGCTGCCGGGTTAAGCTGCTGCATATTCTCTCGATTCCAGTTCCGTTTTTCCAGGAACGCTGAACGATGTTTTATCAAGGCTGCCTGACGAACGACAAATAATTGATGTTCATTCCGCCGGCATTCTCGATCTTGACCGTCATGACGTAATCCCCTGCAGGAAGGTCAATGTCAGCCAAATTGTCGAGCGTTTCCCAGACATGGTAAACTTCGACTCCCGGCTGATAGCCGGCGGTCGTTGGGATGGCAATCGGCCCGGTTTTGATCTCCGGCGTGAACGTCACGGAAAGCATTGCGTCTTTGTCGCCGGCGGCGAAATGCCCGCCCAACCGGTAGGTGCCTGTCTCTTTGACATGCACCGAGTACCTCATCCACTGGCCGGTCTCGGTCCAGCCGACGTAAACCTGGTCCGGCTTTTCCGGCTCGCCCTTGATGTTCACGTGACCGTTCCCGAAGCTGGCCAGTCCGATGGAATCACCCGTGACGCGCAAATTGGCGTTCCTGGCCGGGCCGCTGTAATGGAACGTGACCCCATCCACGCCATTTGGGGCGCTGTCATACTGCTCCGCCTGGATGATGCCGGGAATCTGGCACATTTCGCCACCATAGGGCTTGCCCGCGTATCCGGGGGGAACCGCGCTGAGACCAGCCTCGTCGGCCTTGGATTGAACCACCGGCTCGCTGTTTTGAGGAGTCTCCGATTGCACTGGAAGTCCGTCAATTGTCAAGCTGCTGGCATCGCCTTTCATCAACCGATGCAGAGCAGCAGCCATCGGTTTGTCCATCTCGAAATTGTCGCTGTTGAACGAGCGCCCGAGCGCGGCCAGTTCTTCGGTTGTCAGACTCTTCATCTGCTCGACCAGTTTCCGAAGGGTTTGCATTTGCAGTTCGCGCCGCGTCTCCTGCTCCAGCCAGACGCGATCTTTGGGATCAAGCGGCAGAAAAGCGTTAACCTGTGCCAGATAGGCTTTGATGGCCGCACTGGACTGTGTCTGCAAATCAGACGTGCCGAGGCGTTCGAGCAACTTCATCCAGGGAGTTCCCTCGCGCATGTGCCACAAGCCCATGCCCCGGACATCCTTCCAATGCCAGAGACACCAATTCACGTTCTTCCGCTCGCACCAACCAATAATGGTTTCGATAATCTTGCGCTGTGAATCGACCGCCGGAGTCCGGTATTGGAAGCCGAATTCGTCCAGGTATTCCGGGCGGGCAATGCGCCCGCGATCGGAAAGCCCGGTCAGCCCGGTGTGATGGATTACAAAGTCGGCGTCGATCGTTTGCCCGCCATGGACGGAGGGAAACGACGTGATGTTCCGCAATGGCGGTGTGAACTGATGATAAAAGTGAAATGCCGCCATCACCTGAGGGTCTTTGAAAGTGGTCGCGTCGAGCGCCCGCAGGTCCGTGGCATGTTTGTCGCCGTCAACCACGATGATGTGCCGCTTGTCCACCTCGCGTATGGCGCGGATGCAACGAAGATGGAAGGCGTTGAGGCTGGCCACCTGGCGCGGGAAGGTCGTATTCGGCTCGTTCAGTATTTCATAGGCCATGACCGTGGGTTCATTGCGATAGCGTCGGGCGATTTCATGCCACAGAGCCGCCACCCGCTTCTGATCGTTGGCGTCGTCCCACAAAAACACTTCGCCGTGAGCGCTCTCGGCATTCCAATCGCTGGCCTGACACCCGGGCGCGCTGTGGAGATCCAGCAGAACCCACAAGCCTTGACGCCGACACCAGCCAATCATGCGGTCAAGCCGGCGAAAGCCTTCCTCGCGCCACTGGCCGGGTTGCGCATCGGACTCTAATTGCCGATAACTGAAGGGCAGTCGCACATGGTTAAAACCCAGCTCCCGAATACGGGCCACATCCTTTTCGGTGAAATAGTTATCCATGTAGGCGTCCCAGAATGCCGCGGCGCGCTCCGGACCGAGCACCTCGGTGAACGTCTGGCGCATCACATAATCCACCTGGGGCAAGCCGATCATGAAAGATTCGACGAGCATCCAGTTGCCCAGTCCGATGCCCCGCAGCCGGACGGGCTTCCCATCGGCAACCAAAGTGCGGCCCTCGATCCGCATCCACTGAGGCGCAGCCTCTGCGCGTTGGGGGCTGTTCGCCCGACTGTGTGCATCGCCCGGCCTGGCTTCGGCCGGGACCTGGCCGGCGCCGGCCGCGATGGCACATGCGACCATCCAGCATATGCGCGCGCGGCGTATGGGCATCATCAAAGAAGACAGCATCATGGAGTTGGGCCGAGTGGTGTTTTCACTTTTCATATTCGTGATAAGGTGGTTTGTATCCTGCCATGGCCAGAGGATTGCCTTCGCAAAACCAGCCGCGCTCTGGCCCCGCCAGGAGTTCTCTCGCTGTTTCTTGTGAATTCGCCCAAATTGCGGCAAGAGTAGCCTTTGCCACGGCCATAATGAAAATGGATGGTCCTGTGGTGTCATTCGGCCCGTTCCTTCTCTCTTCTTATATCGAGATCCATTTTCATTTGGTCAGTCGTCTTCGAATCAATTGTGTAAAAGAGCATGAATAACGCACAGGACATATACAGGATTCCCGGGATAACGGAGACCAATAACTTGATTCCGATCAAGGCCGTTGGGGTTTGTATGGCATTAGGGACGTAGTTAAATGCCGTCAGGAGCCAAGCGGTGATGGCAGCCCCGATGCCCCAACCGGCCTTTTGCGCGAACGTTGCGGCTGAAAAATACAGGCCGGTGGCCCTTCGCCCGGTTTTCCATTCCGAATAGTCCGCGGCATCGGCGATCATGGTCCAAAGCAAGGGAACAGCGGGAGCGTAGGCCATTTTTGCAAGTATGTTCAACGTATAGATGGTGATAACGTTCTTTTCTCCGGGCAGGTAGAGTAAAATAAAGAAAACGCCTGATATCAGGGAGCTGCCAATGAAAACGTTTTTATTGCCGAACCGTTTGGCCAGGGGTTTTGAAAACGGCAGGGCAACAATGTACAAGGCGACAATGAGGGCAACCGTGCCGATGACATTGAACGACTGAACGCTGTCCTCGTTGCCAATGTAATATTTGAAATAATAGACAATCGCCGCGTTCTGCATGGCGAACATCACGAATGAAACGATGCCCACAATGGCCAGGATGATCCAGGGCCGGTTCTTGAACAGGTTCTTAAAATCTCCTTTTATCGAGCCTTCCAGTGATTTTAACGGCTGCACCCTTTCTGTGGAGGTTTTGAAGGTTATAAAAAAGAAAACCAGACTTAGGAATCCAAACAAGACGAGCGTGTATTGAAACCCCTGCGCTTTGTCGCCACCGCCGAAAAACTTCGCCAGTGTCAGGGCAAGGCCGGCCACCATGAGTTGGCCGCTAAAAGCGCAGATAAACCGATAGGTGTTCAGATTGGATCTTTCATACGTGTCGGCAGTCATGACGGCGGCCAGGGAAGAGTAGGGGAGGTTGACCGCGGCATAGGCTGTCATCAAGAGAACGTACGTGGCGCCGGCGTAAATAATTTTGCCCGTTACCCCAAAATCAGGGGTGGTAAAGGTTAGAACCGCCAGGATGGCATAGGGGAGGGCCCCAAACAAAATATAAGGCCGGAATTTTCCCCACCGGGTCCGGGTCCGGTCTGAGATAATGCCGATCACAGGGTCAATACCCATATCCCAAAACCGGGCGATTAACATGATGGTGCCCGCGGCGGCGGCCGGAATTTTATAGACGTCTGTATAAAAAAACAGGAGCCAGAAGCCCACCATGTCCCACACAAAATGGGATGCGGTGTCGCCAAGGCCGTAGCCCAGCTTCTCTTTGAACGTCAGGCCGGCACGGGATTGTGTTTGCAGAGCTACGTCGGCTGTGGAGGGCGTGTTTTCGCGCAAGCTCATGGCGGGAGTTATATTGCTGGCAGTGAACGCCGTCAAGATTGCGCGGACATTTATTGGCTGGCGGTCTTGGCGGAGTTTTCTGCCGGTGGATCCACGTAAAATGGAATGTTCGCGTGGGCGGCGTGTCCTTTGCCGTCGAAGACATAGGTGAACAGACGATAAGCGCCGGGCTGGGTCGGCGATTTGAGAGCAATTTCACTTCTCTTCGGGTCTTCGATCAATCCAGACAGTTTCCTGGGTTTGGACTCAACATCACCGCCGACCTTATGTTCCTTGCTTTCCTCCATGACATCCCAGAAATAGGTGAGCGGATCCTGGTCGGGGTCGCTGGCCTGCACCTTGGCGGCGTAAGTTTGACCCGGTTTCAACCGGACGCTCTGGTTTGCAGTTTTGCCATCCAGCCAGGCGCCTTCCAGGCGTGGACAGCGATTGGCAGGCCAGGAGCCGGTCCAAAAATAATGCATCATATCAACCGGTGCGGTCTCCTCGCCGGTGTCGAGGAACATGCCGTACCAGGTCGGGGTGCGTTCCTGCTTGTTTCCCCACAGAAAAACGTACGAGCCAAGGCACAGCTTCTGATCAGATAGGATGACCTTTTCAAATCGCATTTTATACAAATCCGCCTTGGTTGTGCTGTCGTTTTCAATCGGCGCGCCCCACGTGGTTTTGCCGCACTCCCAATGGCCGGTCGCGCCCCATTCAGTCACAAGATAGGGCTTGTCCCAGGCGGCCTCGCGCAGATACCTCGGCAGGTTGATGATGTCGTAGTACATTTGGAACGAAAGAAAATCCAAATCCGGTGCCCGGGTTTTGACCAGATTCACCGTATCCTGCTTGAAGCCGGCCAGGGCGGTGGTGGTCAGATGATTGGGGTCAATCTGGTGGATCATCTTGGAGAGGTCGTTCACGGCATCCCAGACCTTTGGATTCTTTTCAAAGTTCAGTTCATTGCCAATGACCCAGATGATTAAGGCCGGGTGGTCTTTATACTCCCCGACCAGGGCCGTCAAAGACGCAAATTGCCTGGCGACTGCGTTGGTGTTGTCGTAGTCGAAACCGCGGCGTTCGTGGTCCACGTCCAAGCCCATCGCGACATACAAGCCGTTGGTCAAAGCCCGGTCCAGAACCTTCTGACCGCTGTCAAGGCCGTTATCGGTGGTCCAAGTACGGAATGAATTGCCGCCGTGTTCCTTCAGTTTTTCCTGGGAGCCAAATTCTATACCGGCACCTTTGATATAAAATGGCTTGTGATCCACATACAATTGGTAGCGGTCATTGGTATTGAGGATTTCAACTTTGACCGGGCCATTGGTCTTCATGAATTCCTTGGCGCGGATTTGAACCTGGCCGTTTATTGCCAGAGCCACTACAGCAAGAACTTGAATCAAGGCTCGATGCCACAATCTTGGCCAAAACCTGGAACGACATGCATTGTTCAATGGTTCTCCAGAGCTATAAAATAGTTGGTTTTGTTTCATGATAAAATTCCTGATGAGTTGGTGCTGGCCGGCACTTTTTCTTTTCGCATCAGCATCCCTTCCAATTCTTCCAGCGTCTTGCCCTTGGTTTCGGGGATGAACAAGAGAACGAAAATCACCGCTGCCGCTGCCATCAGACCGTAGCCCAGAAAAGTCCCCGCGGAGCCGAGATGCGACAATTCCCAGGGGAAGATAAAAGTGACACTGGCACTGACGGCTGAATTCCAAAAGCCAGCCAGCGAGATGGCCATGCCCCGATATTGGTTGGGAAAGATCTCCGACAGGAGCACCCACATGACCGGCCCCAGCGAAATGGCGAAGGAGGCCACAAAGCCGATGATCGCAATCAAAACCAGCGAAGCCCGTATGTTCAAACCCGCGGCGACCAACGAATCATGGTAGGGTTTAAGCCGATCGGTCCCAAATCTATTCTCGAGGTCGGTCGTAAATTCCTTGTCCGTGGCGAAGGCGTGCTTTTCTGAATTCCTCAGATCGGTGATTAGATCGCCGGGCATTTTACTTTCCTGGAGAACGACAAACGACTTTTCAGTCAGTTGATAATTGGAAACGTGAAACGCCCAACTGCAGGTCAGCAATGACACCGCCATCCCGGTCACACCAATCAGCAACAATGGTTTGCGGCCCAGGCGATCAATGAATCGGATCGCTACGAAAGTCATCGCCAAATTGACCAATCCCACCAGCACCGCCTGCTTGAATGCGGCGTTTGTGCCTCCACCTGCCTGGGCAAAAATAGTAGGCAGATAATAGAAGATGGCATTGATCCCGGTTATTTGTTGAAAGAACGCAATCCCCAATGCAATGAACATGACGAATCTCATCTTTCTGCTGAATAGTCCACCCGCCCGGACGCGGGTGACTTTTTCGGAAAAACTTTGCCGGATGTTATAGAGTTCCTCCTCGGCCTGGGCTGCACCACAAGTCTTGATCAGAATCTCTTTGGCCTGTTCTTGCCGTCCTTTCCCAAACAACCAACGCGGGCTTTCCGGCACGGCAAAAAGCAGGAAAAAATACAGGACTGCCGGGATGGCATCCATTCCCAGCATCCAGCGCCAATTGTTGTCCCCCACATTCAACAGGAAGTAGTTGGAGAAAAAGGAGGCCGAGATGCCGAGAACAATCATCAGTTGATTCAGCGATACAAGACTGCCGCGCAATTTCGGCGGCGAGATTTCCGCGATATAGACCGGCGCGATGAGGATGGCCCCGCCCACCGCCACGCCGCCGATAATTCGAGCGATGACAAACAAGGTGAAGTTTGTGGTGAGCGCAGAAAGCAGGGCCGAACCGGCGAAAAACACTGCCGTTGTAATCAGAACTTTTTTTCGCCCAAAACGGTCACTAAAAAAACCGGCGACAGCCGTGCCTCCCAAGACACCCCAACCGAGACAACTCACCGCCAGGCCAAGCAGGAAATCACCCCGATCACCAGCCAAATTAAAATACTTTTGTATGAAAGGCACGGCGCCGGAAATGACGGTGGCATCGAACCCCCAAACGAAGCCGCCCAGTGCCACAATCAAGGCGAC
>DAIRTX010000112.1:0-9708 GCA_036803685.1 Verrucomicrobiota bacterium
ACTCCGCCTGGAAACCGGTCAGCGGCGGCGGGCCGACCATCGAAACGCCGGACACGGCGGCGATTTATCGCGCGCATGTCAAGCTGACGGAAGAGGACTTGAAAGGCGAAGGCGCAATGATTTGCTTCAGCGGCTGCGACGACGAGGGTTGGTATTTTGTGAACGGCCAGTATGTCGGCGAATCGCACGACTGGCAGGCGCAGCCGATTTTCGACGTCAAAAAATTTCTCCATGTTGGCGATAATGTCATCGCCGTGGGCGTTTACAACGGCGTTGCCCAAGGCGGCTTGAATCCCAACGTGAACGTGCAAATCATCGGCCATGTCACTACTGCGCCGTGGGCGCGCAGCCTGTTCAACGGCCTGGCCCAAGTCATTGTGCAATCCACGCGCGACGCTGGCGAAGTCAAATTGACGGCAACCACCGACGGCCTCACGTCGGCGACAGCTGTAGTTCAAACGCAACCGTGCGTGCTAAGTCCATCCGTGCCGTGAAATTGAGAATCGTTTCAGTCTGCGCGGTGGCGGTGTGTTCCATGTGCGTTTGCGTCGCGCAACCGTATTTCGTTTCGCCGGCGGGTGACGACGCGAATCCCGGCACGCTGAAAAAACCGTTCGCCACACTGGAACGCGCGGAACAGGTGGTGCGTGAGAAACACGGCAACGTTTTTCTGCGCGGCGGAACTTACTATTTGCCTTCGACGCTCGTGTTGACCGCGGAAGATTCCGGCACGAAAGGCGCGCCGGTGATATTCCAAAATTATCAAGGCGAGAAGCCGGTCATCAGCGGCGGCGTCCGGCTGGATAATTTGGATTGGCAGCCTTGCACCAACGGTATTTTTAAGGCGCAAGTTCCGGCGGATTTGCAGACCGAGGAAATTTTCGTCAACGGCGAACGGCAGATTCTGGCGCGTTACCCGAACTTTGACCCGAAGGCGCAATACTTCGACGGCTTTGCGGCGGATGCCATTTCACCGGAGCGCGCGGCGCGCTGGGCTAATCCGACGGGCGGGTATTTTCACGCGATGCACCCGGCGCTGTGGGGCGATTTCACCTGGCACATCACCGGCAAGGACACGAACAATCAGGTGAAACTTGAAGGCGGCTGGCAGAACAATCGCGGTGCGGCGGCCCACGAGAGAATCCGCTTCGTCGAAAACATCTTCGAGGAACTGGACGCGCCTGGCGAATGGTTTCTGAATTCGCAGACGCACACGCTGTATTTCTATCCGCCGGCCGGACTTGATCTCAAGAAAGCTGTCGTGGAAGCGACGCGCCTGCGGACGCTTGTCGAGTTTCGCGGTAACGAGACGAAGCCGGTGAAGTGGATCACGCTGCGCGGAATGGTTTTTCGCCAGGCGGCGCGCACGGTCATGGACAACCGCGAGCCGCTGCTGCGTTCGGATTGGACGATCTATCGCGGCGGGGCGGTCTTATTCAACGGCACGGAGGATTGCGCGCTGGAAGACAGCTTCATTGACCAGGTCGGTGGCAATGCCGTCTTCGTCAACAACTACAACCGCCGCGTCGTCATTCGCGGCACGCAGATCGCCAAAGCGGGCGCGAGCGGGATTTGTTTTGTCGGCGACCCGCAGGCCGCACGCAGCCCGCTGTTCAACTACTATCACGTTCAGGACCTCGACAAGATTGACCGCACGCCCGGACCGAAGAACAACAACTATCCGGCGGACTGCCTCGTGGACGATTGCCTGATCCATTTGACCGGGCGCGTGGAAAAGCAAACCGCCGGTGTGGAGATTGACCTCGCCCAGGGCATCACCGTCCGGCACTGCTCGATTTACGACCTGCCGCGCGCCGGCATCAACATCGGCGACGGTTGTTGGGGCGGGCACGTCATCGAGTTTTGCGACATCTTCGACACGGTGAAGGAGACGGGCGATCACGGCTCGTTCAATTCGTGGGGGCGCGACCGTTTCTGGCGGCCCAACATCGGCGAGGTCAACGCATGGGTGAAGCAAGCTCCCGAATTGCCGCTGCTCGACGTGGTGAAACCCATCGTGCTCGCCAACAACCGCTGGCGTTGCGATCACGGCTGGGACATTGACCTCGACGACGGCTCGTCGAATTACGTCATCACGAACAACCTTTGTCTGCGCGGCGGCATCAAGAATCGCGAGGGCTTCGGGCGCGTGGTCGAAAACAACATCATGGTGGACGGCGGTTACGATCCGCACGTCTGGTATGCCGAGAGCGGCGATATTTTCCGGCGCAACATCATCTGGACGGCGTATCGTCCGGCCAACATGCACCGTCCGCCGTGGGGCGCGGACATGGATTTCAACCTGGTGCAGGATTCCACCGCGCCGACGAGCGCGCCGGCGACACAGTTGCAGCAACAAAGCGAACGCGATGAACATTCCATCGTGGCCGACGCGCAATTCGTTGATCCGGCTCACGGTGACTATCGCGTGAAGGACGGTTCGCCCGCGCTGGCCCTCGGTTTCGTGAATTTTCCGATGGACCGCTTCGGCGTGCAAAAGCCGGAACTCAAAGCCATCGCGCGCGGGCCGCAGTTGCCGCAGTCAAAAACGTCCGCGCCCGTGGCCCCCGTTCATACCGCCGATCCGGTCACATGGCTCGGCGCTCGCGTGCGCAACATCACCAGCGAAGGGGAGATGTCCGCCTTCGGTCTGCCCGGTGTGACGGGCGTTCTGGTGCTGGAAGTTCCGGCGGAATCGCCGCTGGCCAAAGTCGGGCTGCGGAAGAACGATGTCATCCTTTCCGTCAACGGCGAGAGGACGGCGGACACGGCGGCGCTGCTGTTGCGGCAAGCGTCAGTATTGCCCGCCGGGACTGCCTTGAAAATTGAAATTTCCCGCGATCAGAAAGAGATTATTCTCGAAACCCTGAAAAACACGAAACTATGAAGTCTTTGTCGTATTCACTTGGTGTCATGTTGCTCCTGTCCGTGCTGCCCGTTCGCGCCACGGACGACATGCTGATCTATTCCGACCGGTTTAACAACGGCTGGGGCGACAACTGGTCCTGGATGCCGCGTTACCCCACGAATAATCCCGTCTATAGCGGGAGCAACTCGATGGCGTGTGTTCCCAGCGGCTCCTATCAGGCTTGGTGGCTCAAGAGCGCCACCACCATAGATACGACCATTTACACGAATGTGAGCTTTTGGCTTAATGGCGGTGCGAGTAGCGGACGAACTGTCTTGATCAGCGGCGAATTGGACGGCTCGGGACTGTCCGGGGTTTCTGTGATCGCCCCTTCGAACACATGGCAGCAATTCACAATCTCCCTGGCTGCGCTGGGCATCAACAACAAGACCAATTTGACCGGGTTTCAGATTGGGAACGGCACTTCTACGCAGCCGTTTTTCATTGATGATTTGCGGTTGGTTGCCGCGCCTGCGCCGGCAACGGTTCATCTGAATGTAAATACAACCCAGGCCCTGCGGACGGTGGATGGCAAGGTCTTTGGGATTAACCAAGTCGGCTGGGACGGCGGCGTGAACACGCCAGCTTCGGTGACGCTTCTGAATGGCATGGGAAATCCGTGTCTGCGGTGGCCGGGTGGAAGCTGGGGTGATGGTTACCATTGGACCAACGAGGCTTGGAGTGCCGGCGCGACCAGCCCCCGAACCTATGGCTCCTTTTCCAAGGACTTCATCGCTCTGGCCACGAACACCCACGCGCAAGCTTTTATCATCGTTAACTACGGCACCAGCGATGCCAGTGAGGCGGCCTATGGGGTGCGCATGTTCAACATTACCAATCATTGCAACTTCAAATACTGGGAAGTTGGAAACGAAGTCGGCGGCTCCTGGGAATGGGACTGGAACACCAATGCGCCCTACAAAGCGCATGATCCGTGGACGTATGCGATGCGCTTTAAGGACTACTACACGCAAATGAAAGCCGCCGATCCGAGCATCAAGATCGGCGCAGTGGCCGATATTACCGAAGACGGCACGGCGAATTACACCGATCATCCCGTGGTCAATCCCCGCACTGGCGTCACCCACAACGGCTGGACACCGGTGATGCTGACCTACATGCGCAGCAACAATTGCCTTCCCGACTTCCTGATCGAGCACAATTATGGTCCAGCGGCGGGGGACACCCAGGACCTGCTTTATTCCAGGTGCTGGGCCGCTCAGGCGGCTTCCTTGCGCCAGATGTTGACGGATTATCTGGGTGACGCTGGCTCAAATGTCACGTTGGAGGCTACCGAGTGCGGCACGGGAGGTGACAAACAGTGCGTGAGCCTGACGGGCGGCCTTTTTTACGCCGATACCATCGGGCAGATACTACAGACGGAGTTCAAGTCGCGCCTTTGGTGGGAGATGCGCGGTGGCACCTCGAGTCTGACCGATCCCGACCCGGCGTTCTACGGCTGGCGCACCAATAGCGATGGCACCATCCTGGTTGACGGGGGCATTGTGTATGGTTCTGGCGGGGTAGGCGGGTCGGGCTACGTCTATCCGACTTATTATGTGGCCAAGCTGATGCCCCATTTCGCCGCGGATGGCGACACGGTGGTTTCCGCGACCAGCGATTATGAGCTGCTGTCCGTGTATTCAGTGAAACGGACCAATGGCACGCTGACCATGCTGGTGATCAACAAGAGTTCCTCGTCCAATCTCACCGCCGCCATCAATCTGACCGGGTATCTTCCCTATACCAATGCCACCGTTTACAGCTACGGCATTCCGCAGGACAATGCTGCGCGGACGGGCGTGGGTTCGCCGGACATTCAGACCTACACCACTAGTTTTCAAAGCCTTTCGCTCACCTTCGCTCCGTTCTCCGCCTCGGTGTTGGTTTTAAGTCCTGCCAACACGCCGCCGTTTACGCCTACCGGCCTGACAGCGACTTCCTCCAACGCGGCGATTTCACTGACTTGGAATGCGGCCGCCGGCGCGGACAGTTACATGATTGGCCGTTCAACAGTCACCGGCGGACCTTGCACCAACATTGCGACTGGTGTGACGGCGACAAGTTATCTGGACACCGGGCTGGCCAACGGCACGACTTACTATTACGTCGTTGCCGCGACTAACATTAATGGCGTCAGTTCAAATTCCTCCGAAGCCAGCGCAACACCGATGATCAAATTTGCCGGAACGGTCATTGGCTCACCGGGTTCGTGGGGCAACCAAGGCAACACCATCACCAACGTGTTTGATGGAAACCTCAATACTTTCTACGACGCCGTGGATGGCACCGGCGACTGGGCTGGACTGGATTTGGGCAGCGGCGCGGCAGCGATTGTGATGCAAATAAAATACTGCCCGCGCGCAAGCAGCGGGAGCCGGATGGTCGGCGGACAATTCCAGGGAGCAAATGTGGCGAATTTCAGCAGCGGCGTGGTGACGTTGTACACGATCAGCAGCACGCCGCCGGACGGCGTGATGACCGTGCAAGCCGTAACCAACGCGGCAAGTTTCCGTTATCTGCGCTACATCGGCCCGGCGAATGGTTGGTGCAACGTGGCTGAAGTGGAGTTCTGGGGACTCAACGCTGTGGCTCCATCCGCGCCAACGGGCCTGGCGGCTGTCGCGGGCAACGGCAACGTTGCCCTGAGCTGGTCCGCTTCGGCCACAGCTACGAACTACTACATCAAACGCTCGCTCACGAGCGGCAGCGGCTACATTTACATCGGCACCAACGCGAGTCTCACGTTCACTAACACCGGTTTGAACAACGGCACGACTTATTACTACGTCGTCAGCGCTGTGAACGCTTACGGCGAAAGCACCAACTCGACGGAAGTCAGCGCCACGCCGCTGGCTCCGCCCGCCGCGCCGACCGGACTGGCCGCCACAGCCGGCGACAGCAAGGTGGCTTTGAACTGGTCCGCTTCGGCCACGGCCACGAACTACTACGTAAAACGCTCGCTCACCAGCGGCAGCGGCTACGCGACTATTGCCACGAACGCGAGCCTCACGTTCACCAACAGTTACGGCTTGAACAACGGCACGCTCTACTACTTTGTTGTCAGCGCGCTTAATGGTTCCGGTGAAGGGGCCAACTCGACGGAAGCCAGCGCGCGGCCGACCTCTTCCGAGCCAACGCAACTCAGCTTCGGCACGGCGGGCAATCAGCTTCAGCTCAATTGGCCGGCGGACCACACGGGCTGGCAATTGCAGTCGCAGACGAACAGCCTTGCCGTCGGCCTGAGCACGAACTGGGTCAATGTGACCGGTTCGGCGCAAACGAATCAGGTGACGGTGCCATTGGGCACGACGAGCGGTGCAGTGTTCTTCCGGTTGGTGCGGCCTTATTAGCCAATGGCGCTCTCTGTGGCTGCCGTGAGTAGCTGAATCCAGACGGACTTAATCGAAACAATGACAATGAATCGAACCATATTGAATACACTGGCCTTGGGCTTTTCGCTCGCGACCATCAGCGTCGCCGCGCCTGCGCCGATTCCTTATGCCACGATGCAGGTGATTTCCAATGGCGATTCCGACGCGGTCATCGCCGAAAAAGCGGCGAAGGTTCTCCCACGCGCCAATCAAACAGACTGGATGCGGCTGGAGCGGACGTTCTTCCTTCATTTCGGCGTGAACACTTTCAATGAAGTCGAGTGGGGCACGGGCCGCGAAGAACCTTCGCTGTTCAATCCCACTGCGCTCGACGCGAACCAATGGCTGGGCGCGGTGAAGAATTTTGGCGGCAAGATGTTCGTGCTCGTCTGCAAACATCACGATGGATTCTGTCTATGGCCCACGCGCTACACGCCGCATTCGGTCGCGACCAGTCCATGGCGCGGCGGCAAGGGCGACGAGGTGCGCGAGGTGGCCGATGCCGCGCGGGCACAAGGCATCAAGCTCGCCGTGTATCTTTCGCCCGCGGACCTTTATCAATTGAAGACCAATCCGAAGAATCCGGTGGGCTACTACGGCAACGGCAGCAGCAACGTTCTCTCGGTCATTCCCACCGATCCGGCAAGTTTCCAGAGCGATCCCTCCAAGGGCCGCACGCCGACGCCGGGTTTCACCAACTACACCTACGTCGTGGATGACTACAATCGTTATTTCCTGAACCAGCTTTACGAATTGCTCACGGAATACGGGCCGATTGGCGAAGTCTGGTTCGACGGCGCGAATCCCGATCCAAGCGTTCACGAGACTTACAACTACGAAGCGTGGTATGACCTGATCCGCCACCTGCAACCTGGAGCGGTCATCATGGGCAAAGGTCCGGACGTGCGCTGGGTGGGCAACGAAGGTGGCGTGGGCCGCACCACGGAATGGAGCGTCATCCCGTTGCCGACTTCGCCCGACCAGTTCCACTGGCCGGACATGCAAGCGGGTGATCTCGGCAGCCGCGCGAAGCTCAAGCCCGGTTCGCATCTTTGGTGGTATCCGGCGGAGGTGAACACCACCATTCTCCAGAACAGCCAATGGTTTTGGGCGCGCAACAAACATCCGCGCACGGTCACCCAGTTGGTGGACATCTTTTACACGTCCGTCGGGCGCAACGGAAATCTCATCCTGAACCTGTCGCCCGATAAACGCGGTCTCGTTCCCGACAACCAGCTTGACGCCCTGAACCGGACGGCGGACATCATCAACGAAACGTTCGCCACCGACCTTGCCGCCGGGGGCCAGGCCTCCGCCGACACCGCCAACGCCGCGAACAGTCCGGCACTGGCGCTGGACGGCAACCTCGACACCTGGTGGGAAGCCGCGCCCGGCCAGACCAACGGCACGGTGACACTCATGCTGCCAAAGCCGGTCACGTTCGATGTCGTTTCATTGCAGGAAGCCGTGGACCACCGCAGCCAGCGAATCGAATCCTTTGCCGTTGAAACGTGGGATGGCTCGGCGTGGATCACGCCGGAACACGTCGCGTCCGACGAACTCACCACCGTGGGCCATCGCCGGCTCATCCGCTTGAAGTCGCCCGTGACCGCCGACCAGGTGCGCATCCGCATCAGCGGTTCGCGCCTCGAACCGACCCTCGCCGAACTGGGCCTGTTCAAGCAGTCCGTCTTGACCTTGCCGCCGACCATTTCCGACCGCGGCACCAACGGCGCGGTGAGCTTGAGCAACCTGGCGGGCAACCAGATGGTTTACACCGTGGACGGCAGCGCGCCGGCGACCAACTCGGCCATTTACACCTCGCCCATCGTCCTGCCATGGGACCGCAGCGTCACGGTGCGCGCCGCGAGTCTGCTGCCCAACGGCCAGCTCGGCATCGAGGGTTCGAGAATCTTCGCCGGCCTCATGCCCATCGGCTGGAAAGTGGCCAGCGTGGACAGCGAGGAAACCGCCGGGGCGGACAATTCTGCCGCCCGCGCGATTGACGGCGACTCGTCCACCATCTGGCACACGCGTTGGAATGCCGACCAGCAGCAGCCGCACACCATCACCGTGGACATGGGCAAGACACATCGCATCGGTGGATTCACCTATTTGCCGCGTCAGGACGGATTGCTCAACGGCGTGGTTGATAAATATCGCTTTGAAACGAGCGCCGACGGCTTGACGTGGACAACGAACATCGCCGAAGGATCTTTCGCCAACATCCAAAACAATCCATCGCTTCAGGAAGTGAGCTTCGCTCCGGTGAACGCCCGTTACTTCCGCTTCACCTCTTTGCAAGCAATCTGGGGAAGCGGCTGGACGAGCGCGGCGGAAATCTCCGTCGTGCCCGCCGGTGAGAGCGGCGATCGGAAGCGTAAGGCGGATTTCCCGGAGGGCAAAATTACCGGCGATACGGAAGCGGTTGCGAAAACGACGCCGGCGGGATTGCCACCGGAGCCGCAGGCCGCCTTCAATCATCCCATTGTGCTTGGGCCGGACGACAAACCCGCATTCGGCGACCCGCCCGCCGGCTTCGCCGTGAAGCGCGACAACATTCCGCACGGCAAATTGGAGACGATTGAATACGACTCAAAAACCGTCGGCACCCGGCGCAAGATGCTGGTCTATACGCCGCCGGGCTATTCCAGCGGAAAGAAGTATCCGGTGCTCTACCTCCTGCACGGCATCGCGGGCAACGAATGGGAATGGGAGCATTTTGCGCAGCCGGACGTTTTGCTCGACAATCTGATCGCCGACGGCAAGGCGGTGCCGATGATCATCGTCATGCCCAATGGCCGCGCGCGAAAAGAGGATCGGGCCGAGGGGAATTTTTTCAGTCCGGAAAATATCGCGTCATTCAGCACGTTCGAGCGTGATCTGTTGGACGATGTGATTCCGGCCATTGCATCCCGTTACTCCGTCAACACGAACCGCACGCAGCGCGCCCTCGCGGGGCTTTCCATGGGCGGCGGACAATCGCTGAACTTTGGGCTGGCGCACCTCGACACTTTCGCCTGGATCGGAGGTTTTTCCTCCGCGCCAAACACCAAGCCGCCGGCCGAACTTCTTCCGGATCCGGCTGTCGCGAAGGAAAAGCTGAAGCTGCTCTGGCTTTCCGGCGGCAACAAGGATGGCCTGCTCAACATCAGCCAAGGCGTGCATGCGTATCTGAAGGAAAAAGGCGTGCCTCACATTTGGAATGTGGACGGCAACGGCCACGATGCGACGCACTGGCGGAACAGCCTGTATTACTTCGCGCAAAAGATTTTCCGCTGACTTGCAATTCCCACATGAACAAAAAACTCACGCGTGCCTTGTCCCTGCTCGCCGTTTGCCTCGGCCTTTTTACGGCGTTGCCAGCGAAGGCGGCTTCGCTCCAGTTGGTTCCCAACTGGGGCGCCAGCGGCGTGCCAACCAATC
>DAIRTX010000113.1:0-9513 GCA_036803685.1 Verrucomicrobiota bacterium
TAGGCGGAAAACAGCGCGCCGAAGAGCATCACTTCGGACGCGAGGAAAAGCCAGATGCCGAGCTTGGCGTTATACAAGCCGGTGTCGCGGCGGGGCTCGACGATATAGGGAAAATCCATGGTGACTTATTTTGGCGGTTCGTTCTGCGGCGTGAAATCCCGGGCATGGCCGGGGACGCTGTATTCATACGGGCCGCGAAAAACCTGGGGCGCCTCGGGGAAATTGGTGTGCGGCGGCGGCGTGGCCGTCTGCCATTCCAGCGTGGTGGCGTCCCACGGATTGTCGCTGTCCACCTTTTTGCCGTGCTTGATGCTCCAAAATAAATTGATGATGAAGGGGATTTGCACCACCCCCAAAAGACACGCGCCCCAAAGAATCCACGTGTGCAGCTCTATGATGTTGTTGCTCAAACCACCGATGACCTCCGCGCCGGCCTTGCTGTTGACCGCCGACGAATAGTTTGCGCCGCCGTCCGCCATGCGCCGCAACATGCCCGCCATGCCCTGCGCGAACATCGGCATGAAAACAACATTCATGAAAATCAGCGAGCCCCAGAAATGCACGCGGCCCCAAAATTCATTCATCATCCGCCCCGTCATTTTCGGGAACCAATAATAAATGCCCGCAAACAGCGCGAAAATCGTTCCCGGCGCGACGACGTAATGGAAGTGCGCGATGATGTAATACGTGTCGTGCAGGTGAACGTCACTGATGTTGAAGCCCAGCGGCAGGCCGGTCAAACCGCCGATGCCGAACATCGGCAGAAAGCCCAGCGCGAACAGCATCGGCGTGTTGAACCGGATCGAGCTGCCCCACAACGAAATGAGAAAGCAGGTCAGGATGATCACCGACGGAATCGAGATGATCATCGTGGTGGTCTGGAAGAACAACGCCACCTTCGTGCCCATGCCGGTCAGATACATGTGGTGCGCCCACACGAGGAACGACAGGAAACCGAGGGCGAGCACTGAATAGACCAGCGATTTGTAGCCCCAGATCGGCTTGCGCGTGTTGTTGGCGATGATTTCGCAAACAATGCCCATGGCCGGCAGGATCAACACATAGACTTCCGGATGGCCGAGAAACCAGAACAAGTGCTGCCACAGCAACGGGCTGCCGCCGCCGCTGATGTTGGCATACTGGCCGCCCACCGCCAGCCCCGTCGGCAGGAAGAAACTCGTGTGCGCCACCTTGTCCATCAATTGCATGACGGCGGCGGCTTCCAGCGGCGGAAAGGCCAGCAAAATCAGGAAGCTCGTCACGAACTGCGCCCATACAAAAAACGGGAGGCGCATCCAGGTCATGCCCGGGGCGCGCAATTGAATGACCGTGGCAATGAAATTCACCGCGCTCAACAGCCCCGACGTGATGATGAAAACCATGGCGACCAGCCAGAAGATCTGCCCGTCAGTGGGAATCATCGTGGCCAGCGGCGAATAGGAGGTCCAGCCCGCCTGGGCCGCGCCGCCCGGAATGAAGAAGCTGGTGAGCATGATGACGCCACCGAGGACAAACGCCTGGTAACTCGCCATGTTGAGGCGCGGGAAGGCCATGTCCGGCGCGCCGATTTGCAACGGCAGGACGAAATTTGAAAACGCCACAAAGGCCAGCGGCACGATCGCCAGAAACACCATAATCGTCCCGTGCATCGCGCCGAAGGAATTGTAAAGGTCGGCGGACATCGCGCCCCTGGCCGCGACCTGGCCGAGGGTTTTTTCGAGCAACCATCCGAAGACCGGAACCGGCTGGCCCGGATGCGCCATCTGCCAGCGCATCAGCAGCATCAGGAAAAAACCGAACAGCATGAAGCACAGTGCCGTCAGGCCGTATTGGATGCCGATGACCTTGTGGTCGGTTGAAAAAATGTATTGGCGCCAGAAGCCCGCCTCGGGGTGATCGTGTTCACGATGACCGTCTCCATCATCATGATGCAGAGGAATATTGCTCACACTGTCAGCCATACTGTTTCACCCCGGGAAATGACGAAGGACGAAGCCCTAATGACTAAAGAATGACGAAATCCAAATACCGAATGATGTCGTATGTGCCCTGGCTGATTTTGGATTTGAGTCATTGGAAATTCTTTCGTCATTCGGATTTAGGCATTCGTCATTTTTTAATTCGCCTTGTCCAAAACCATCACCGCCAGCAGCAGCGGCAGATAAATGATGGACGCCAAAAACAATTGCCGCGCGCGCACCAAAGTGAACTCCGCTTCGTGCAAGCGGAGTTGCCGTGAAAATTGAATCGCACACCACAAATAACCCGCGCCCAAAATCACCGCGCCGACGAGATAAATTGTTCCCGTCATTTTGAAAACGAACGGGCACAGGCTCACAAAGAGCAACGCCAGCGCGTGGCTCACAGCCTGTTGCCCCGTGCGGCAGCCGTCCGGGTCAACGACCGGCAGCATTTTGAAACCGGCCTTCGCGTATTCATCGCGGTAAATCCACGCGATGGCCATGAAGTGCGGCATTTGCCAGAACGCCAGGATCGCAAACAGCGCCCAGCCTTCGCCGCTCAATTCGCCGCGCGCGGCCGTCCAGCCCATCAACGGCGGCAACGCGCCCGGCACCGCGCCGACGGCCGTGTTCAGCCACGTCACGCGTTTCAGCGGGGTGTAAATGAACAAATAACTGATAAGCGTGACCGCGCCGATGACGCTCGTGATGAGATTCACCGCCAGCGCGAGGTAAATCAAACCCGCCGTCGCGCACACCCCGCCGAAAATCATCACCGTCGCCGGTTCCAGATGGCCGGCCGGCAGCGGACGATTTTGTGTGCGGCGCATTTTTGCGTCGTATTCGCGTTCGAGCAGTTGATTCAACGCTGACGCGCCCGCCGCGACCAGCGCCGTGCCCGCCAGGGCGTGAAACATCAGCGCGAAATTCATCGGGCCGTATCCGCCCATGTAAAATCCGACGAATGTTGTCAGCAGCACGAGCGTGGTCAGCCGCGCCTTGACCAAATCCACGAAGACTGCCGTCCGACTTTTTTCCGCAACGACTGTCGCGCTTAAAACTTCCGCCGTGGCCTTCATCTCATTTGTTTGCGGTCACTGCCGGTTGCGCGCCAATGGTAGCGGTGCCCGGTGAGCGCCGGTCTTCCGTTCGGCGGTCATAGACCGCCGCTACAGATTCCCGAAAGGCAATCGCGCACCACAACGCACCCACGGCGAGCAAAAGCGCGCCGACCAGCACGTGAGCCGTCGCCACGTCGGCGGCCTTGTTCGTCCAAATCGTCGCCGCCCCGAGCGCAACCTGTGAAAAAATCAGCGCCAGCCAGAACCAGGAAAGTCGGACCGCCGCCTTTGACTCGTAGTCGCCGACGTGAGTCGGCGGAGCAATCGCCCGTTCCGCCGATTGACATCGGCGGCTACAAAACGCCACTGCGCCAACTCCAATCAAAATCAGTACCGCGACAACGCGATGCGCCATTTGCAATTCGATTTGAAAAGCGGTGATGGGATTCTCGGCGTTGATGGATACCCGCTGCGCGTTGTAGCGCGCGATGGCATCGGCGCCCGTGTCCGGCCAGAGCTTGCCGTGGGCGAGCGGGAAGTCGGAAATCGCCAGCCCGGCGTGCTGGTGCCGCATGGCGGCGGCGATGATCAACTGGACGAAAATCAGCAGCGTGGTCGCCAGCACGAGCCAGCGGAGATTTTGCATGGTAGGGCCGCGTTGCTGCGCGGCCTCGTTCTGGAAATTTGGGACGCGCAGCAGCGCGTCCCTACCAATATTTTGCCACCACCGGCTGGTGAACAGCGCGAGCGCGCAGGTCAGCACGAAAAACAGTTGCGCAATCGTCGCGTGATAAATGCCCAGCGAATCCATGTGCAAGGTCACGCGCAATCCGCCGAGCACGCCCTGCGCCACGACGAGGAGAAACGCGGCCACGCCGAGCCAGTGCATCCATTGGCGCGAATCCTTGAGCCAGAGCCAGACGGCGAGAATCGTTGTCATCAGGCCGACGAGTGAAGCGAGCAGCCGGTGGGTGTGTTCGTAAAAAATGCCGCCGATCCATTTCGAAGCCGGAAACAAAAACATGTTGTCGCCGTAGGTGTTCGGCCAGTCGGGCACGGACATGCCGGCCTCATGGCTCGTGACCAGGCCGCCCAGTCCGAGCAGTAAAAAGGTGAAGAACGCCGTCAGCACGGCGAACCAAAAAAGCCACGGATTCATTCTGGTTGTTGCGTTTGTGTTCATGCCAAAAATCAAACCACCCCGACACGTTGTGTCGGGGTCGTGCCAATTGCAAAAATTATTTCACCTCAAATGTAAAATTGACCGTCGCGTCGCTGTCCTTGACTTCCACGTCCTGCGTCTGGGTACCAAGCTTGCGGTGCGCGGCTTCCACGGTGTATTTGCCGGGCGGCACATTCTTGATGACGAACTTGCCGTCCTTGTCGCTGACGCAAAAGTAAGGGCTGTCAAACACGCTGACCCACGCGAACATCCACGGATGCACATCGCACTTGAAACGCAGAAACATTTCCGGCTGTGCGAACGTGTAGGTCAAATCCACGGCACCGGGCGCCTGCCCATGGTTGGTTTCGGGATTGCCCGGCACGGCCGGCGTCGCGTGAACATTGTGGACACAGGGATCAGAATTTTTGACGACGAGTTTTTGACCCGTCTGAACCGCCAAAATCGTGGGCGTGTAAAGGCAACCCTTTTGGTCGAGCACGGCGGGCGGCGCGCTCGCGCCGGTGGATTTGCCAGTGACGCCTTTCAAGGAAACGATCACGTCGGCCAATTCGCCTTTCGCGCCGACCACGTAAAAATGCGTCGTGGGCGCGGTGGTGTGCATCTTGCCGCAATCCGGGTTTTCCATGAGCGGCGTGATTTCCTTTTCCGCCGGCGGCGTGCTCTTGAGCGTGATGACGCCAACGATGTCTGTTCCGCAGGCGATTTGCCCGGCGCTGAAAAGCCCAATGGCCAGAAGCGAAACAGCCCTTTTTAACCCATGAATTAATTTCATAATAAAAACTAACATAAATAATTATAATGCCTGCGAATGGGCATGGCAAGTCGTTTGCAAAACTTTTTCAGGACTTGCTGCGCAGCATCCGAAAAATTGCGATGCCAAGGAAAAGTCCGGCCTGGCCGAGCAGGCAACCCCGCCAGCCCCAACGAAATACGAATAAAGTCATCACGGAAATCACCACCGACAAGCCAGTCCACACCAAACTGGATTCATTTTCGAACTCAGCCGCGCGATGAAAGAAAATCGCGCATGCCACTATTATCAAGATCGGTAAATATGGCATCGCCCGGCGTTTGATTGCGGTGTTCTAGCTCTGCAAACTTTTCAAAACGCGCGCCATCGCCAGCGCGGTCTGCGCCGCTTCCGTGCCGCGATTGTGCTTTGGGTTGAGGCAGCGGACACGTGCTTGCGCTTCATTTTCCAAAAGCAGCACTTCGTAAATGACGGGAATTTCGTGCGCGAGCTGGATTTCCATCAGGGCGCGGTTCACCGCTTCGCCGATGTGCGCGGCGTGAACCGTCTGACCGCGCAAAATCACGCCGAGACAGATGATGGCCGAGAGCGGCGGCGAAGTTGTCCGCGCGAGGCGTTTAACCACGACAGGAATTTCATACGCGCCCGGCACGCGGACGATTTGGATGCGCGATACATCGGCGCGCCACAACTCCGCCTTGGCCGCCCGCAACATCGCGTCCACGTAACGCGCGTTGTAGCGCGACGCGACAATGGCGAACGAGCCGCCGCGGGACTGATTTTTTTTGGGCTGAATCTTGCGAAGCATCGCGGAGAATTAAACCACGAACCTGTCCTCCATAGCAATACTGCGAAGGATGGATGAACGCGAATGAGCGCAACTTGGCACTGCCGCCGACTCCCTCTCCCCGCCCGAGCGGGGAGAGGGCCGGGGCGAGGGGATTTGAGCTTGAATAATCGGCCTCCTCACCCCGCCCCTCTCCTCCTTTGGGGGAGGAGAGGGAGAAAAAATGGCGGCAGTGTCAAGTTGCGCCCGGCGCGAATGAACACGAAGAATTTTGCATTCGGGAAATCCCTTTAATCCGTGTCACTTTGGCAAATTCGCCGCCGACTGCGGATTGCCGCTGATGGCCGCGCGCGCTTCCTTCACCTGGTCGGCGGAAACCGCGCCGTTTTTGTTGCCCCACGTTTCCCGGATATAGGTCAGCACGCCGGCGAGATCGGCGTCCGACAGCGTCGCGCCCATCGGCGCCATGGACAGGTTCCAATCGCGACCTTTGACCTGAATCGGGCCGTTGAGACCGGCCAGCGGAATGCGTGCAAGCGACGTAATATCCTTGGCGACCCATTCGGAACCGGCCAGGGGCGGTGCTTGGGCGGGTTTGCCGAGGCCGTCGCTGCCATGGCACAGGCCGCAATAAGTTTCATAGACCGCCTTGCCATGCGCCAGCATCGAGGCCTCGCCGGATTTGGGCTGATACGAGGCCAATTCGTCGGCGGACGTGTAAGGCGCGTAAACCTGTTTGTCGAACCAGCCGCTGTGATGATCGAAATACACCGCGCCGAGAAACAACAGCAGGAGTGTCAGCAGGATGATCCAAATTGGCACGGTCGAACGCGATGCCGTCGGCCCGGCATCGGGCGGTTGGGAAATGTTGGATTTCAATTCGTCACTCATGGGTCAACCGGCTGTGGGATTATGGCCAAGGGGCCGCTGCGGACGCGAGCCGTTTTTCAACGTGGCGGCGACGAAGGTGGAGGAGTCTTCATTCGTTCGAACTCTTGGTATCTGAACTTTTGAAGCATCGCGGAGGATTAAACCACAAATGGAGATGATTGAACATGAAAAATTTGAAATGGGCACCGTACCGAAGCGGTTGGGTAATACCGCCGCCGAAACCCGGCCGCCGGCGGTTAAAAACCCAGATTTTCCCCTTTGGGTTTCAAGCTGAAGAGATAAGCGTCCAGGTCGTCCAGCTCGGAATCCTTGATGATGCCGGCCCAGGCAGACATGTAGAGCGGGGGCGGCGGACGTTTCGCGTCGAGCGCCGGGATTTCGCGCTGGCCTTTGAGGATGCGCATTTTCAGTTCGTCTTTGGTGTAGCCGTCGGCCACGTAGATCAGACCGGGCACTTGCTCGGCGGTCTTGGCGTTGGGATTGGGTACGCCGCCTTTGGCGTCGGCACCGTGACAGCCGGCACAACCGTATTTGCGGAAGACTTCCCGTCCACGCTCAGCCGGGCTCATCAGCGACGGAAGGCTTAACGCCACTTTCTGATCGCGCAAGTGCAGAAGGAAGTCCGTCAGTGCGCGAGCTTCGGTCTCGGTAAAACCAAACCCCGGCATGACCGTGCCAGGACTGACGGTCTGCGGATCACGGAAGTGCTGGATCATCCACTCGGGCGGGCGCCGCAGGCCGACGTCGTCCAGCGCCGGGCCGACCTTGCCGCCTTTGTCGCCGATGGAGTGGCAACCGATGCAGCCTTTCTGCTGAAACAATCGCTGTCCCTCACTGGCGCTGGGGATGACTTTCATGGAGGCGTAGTAGCCGGGCGCCGACTCGCCGGTCTGGCTGAGCATGAAAAGGATGATCGCTTCAAGATTTGTCTCGGAAAATTTTTGCGGCGGCATCGCGGAGCCGGGCGTGACGGATGCGGGTGCGAGGAAGTGTTTCTTCAGCCATTCCGGCGAACGGCGCGCACCGACCTTGTCGAGTTCCGGTCCAATCACACCACCGGCGCCATTGAGTTTGTGGCAGCCGCGGCAACCGCTGTCCTCGAACACCTGCTGGCCGCGGGCCAATTCAGGCGCGGCGGGATTGTCGGCGGCCTCGTGGCATTGACCGCAGGAGGCCTGGATGTATTGCAGCGGCAACATCGGATGATCCCAGTGCGGCACGTCGCCGTGCGCGTCGGTGGTGGTCGTGGCGCGGCCCTGGCCGCGATGGCAGATGGTGCAGCCGAATCGCTCGAACGGGTGTTGCTCGTGAAACGGATGGTAGGCGAGTGGTTGCGGGTAGCCGCCGTAGGTCGGGTCTTCCACGGCGAGATGGCACGTGGTGCAGCGGTCCACGCGATTGAGGTCGGACAGGAGGATCTGACGGATTTGCACCGGCGTGCTTTCGGCCAGCGCCCGCTGTTGCGGCGTCGAGGCACGGCGGATTTCCTCCTGGATGAATTTGCGTTGATAATCCTTCCACCCCCGATACTCGTCCCGGTAATAACCGATGACGACCAGAACGCCAACCAGGAGACCAAGCACGGTGAACCAGCCGTAGAATCTGCGGACGGAGAGGTCGTTCATGTCAGTGGCCCTCCGTGATCGCCGGCGGTTGCTTCCACGGCACTACCCAGCCCCAGTTCGGGCCGCGGAACGACGTGCCGATAATCGTCAGCACGACGGCGATGACAAGGCAAACGCTGAAGATCGTGTTGGCGACCACGCGTTCGCGGGCAAACCAGCGGCCGACGCCTTTGCGCTGGCGATCCATGTAGGGCAACAGCATCAGCGCCGTCACGAGCAAACCGGGCACCACCACACCGCCCCAGAACGCCGAGTAGCTGACCAGTTCCTGCAGGCCGAGGAAATACCACGGCGCTTTCGCCGGATTCGGCGGATGAATCGGGTTGGCGAGTTCTTCCAGCGGCGCGTTCCAGAAAATCGCCAGGAACAGCACCACCGCCGTTACCAGCAGGAACAGCAGCAGCTCGCGGAAAACCAGGTGCGGCCACGCGAACACTTCGTCTTCCGGGTTCTTGCCGACTTGCGGCGTCGTGCCGCGCGCCAGTTCCATCAGGCCGTAGGTCTTGTTCGTCGGCAATTGCTTGAGTTCGATCTGCTGGACGATGTCACCCGGTTCGTCGGGACGCGACAACCCGCCATCCTTGCGCACGCGCCAGAGGTGGACCGCCACCATTAAAAGCGCCGCGGTCGGCAGCACAATCACGTGCAGCGCGTAGAATCTTGTCAGCGCTTCCTGCCCAACCACGTTCCCGCCAAGCAGCAGATATTTCAGCTTGGGACCGATGACCGGCGCGTAACCGGCGATGTTCGTGCCGACGGTGATCGCCCAGAACGCGAGTTGGTCCCACGGCAGCAGATAGCCGGTGAAGCTCAACCCCAGCGTCATCAGAAAAAGCCCAACGCCGATCACCCAGTTGAACTCGCGCGGGCGTTTGTAGGCGCCGGTGTAAAACACGCGGCACATGTGCAGCAACACGAACAGCACCATCAGGTGCCCCGCCCAGCGGTGCATGTTGCGGATGACCAGGCCGGCGGAGACGACATACTGCAAATCCTTCATTATGTCGTACGCCTTCTCGGTGCTGGGCACGTAGTAGAACATCAGCAGCACGCCCGTGCCGGTCAGGATCAGGAACAGATACAGTAAAATCAGTCCCAGCCCGAGCGAGTAGGAGGCGCGCAGCGAATGGCGATGGACCTTCACCGGCTGCACGTGCAACAGAAAGCTGGAGACCATCACCTGCGACCGCTCCAAGTTGCTCTCCGGCAGGCCAATCCGGAAGATCGAGCGGCCGACGCGCGTGCGCGTGA
>DAIRTX010000114.1:0-9093 GCA_036803685.1 Verrucomicrobiota bacterium
TCATCATGATTCTGCTGCTCATGAAATTGGTGACGAAATTCATCGGGGTGTGGCCGCTCACCAAGGTTTTTTACATGCGCAACCGCGAGGCGAATTACACCACGCTGCTGATGTCCACCGGGTTGACGTTCGGCACCATCTCCGCGCTGTTCGGCCTGCAAAACCAGATCATTGACCAGTCCCAATATACCGTGCTCGTCACCGTCGTCATTCTCAGCGCGTTCGTGCCGACGCTCATCGCGCAAAAATTTTTCCAGCCCACGATTGAAACAATGGTCGAATGGGGCAAAATTTACAGCGAACGAATCAACAGCAAGAAAAACACCCCGGCATCGGATGTCGGGGCAACCGGAAAGTGAGGCGTTATGTTCAAAAAAATCCTTGTCGGTTACGACGGCTCCAAAGGCGGCAAGGCCGCGCTCCAGCGCGCGGCGGTGCTGGCCAAAGGATTCAACGCCGACCTCTGCGCCTTTTGGGTGCGTGAGCTGTTGCCGCGCCATTCCGATCTGCCCGGCGAATACGAGGAGGAAGCTGAAGCGGCGGACGAATACTTCAAGGCGCGACAGCGCGAAGTCCAGGAAGTGGCCACGCAATACGGAATCAACCTCCCTTGCGAAACGCGCCGGGGCCACGCGGCCAAAACCATTTTGCGCTTCGCCGACGAAGGCGGCTACGACCTGATTGTCATCGGCCACAGCGATCATTCCGAGTTATGGGGCCGCCTGCTCGGCGACACCGCCGACCGCATCAGCGACCACGCCCATTGCAGCGTGTTGATCGTCAAATCCTGACCCCGCCGCTGGGCCATGAACGAATTGCCCAATCAGATCGCGTCGCGGCTGAAAAGTAGCGGCCGGCGCGAATTGGTTTCGGAGGACATTGGCCGGTTGGTGGGCGCGCAGCAGGCGCACGGCTTCCCCCAAAGTTGAACCATTTGACACCGCGTCGCCGCGCGAAGAAAATGGAGGCTGAAATGAATATTGTTCCAAAATCCAAAACCGAAGCCCCGGTGATTCTTATCCGCTTGATGGTCGGCAGCGTGTTCTTCCTCGAAGGCGTCTTGAAGTTTCTTTACCCGGACGCCTTGGGCGCGGGACGGTTTGCCAAAATCGGCATTCTCTTCCCGCAAATCATGGGTCCGTTCGTCGGCGGCGTGGAAATTGTCTGCGGCGCGCTGGTGTTGATCGGTTTGCTGACCCGGCTCGCGGCCATTCCCCTGCTCATCAACATTTCGGTGGCCATTCTTTCCACCAAAATTCCCATTCTGCTGGGGCACGGTTTTTGGACGTTCATGTTGCCCGACCTGCCGCGTTACGGTTTCCTGAGCATGATGCACGAGGCGCGCACGGACTTTTCCATGGTCCTCGGCCTGGTCTTTCTGCTGTGCGTTGGGGCGGGACGATGGTCGGTGGACGGGCAACTGGCGGCAACCGGCAAGGAAACCATGAAATGAAAACCTGCCAGCCCCCGCAAAAGCCATTTACAGCTTTCACCACCCGGTTTAATTCCAGCCTTACCCGGACATCAATCACATGGGCGGCCATGCTGTTTGTCTTTTCAACGCTTGGACTCCTTGCCGGCCCGCCGTTTGTCACCGACGACCCCGAACCGGTGGATTATCAACATTGGGAGTTTTACATTGCCTCACAACACGCCCGGACGTCGGATGGCTGGTCCGGCACCGCCCCGCATTTCGAACTGAATTACGGCGTCATCACCAACGTGCAACTCCACCTCATCGCGCCGTTGGCGTATGACGCCCCGAAAAACGGCGCGGTACAGTACGGTTATGGCGACACGGAACTGGGCGTCAAATTCCGTTTCCTCCAGGAAACATCCCTGCTTCCTCAAGTCGGTGTGTTCCCCCAGGTCGAAGCCCCGACCGGCGACAGTTCCCGCAGTCTGGGCAGCGGACAATGGCAGGCGTTCCTGCCGTTGTGGCTCCAGAAAAGTTTTGGCGACTGGACGATTTACGGCGGCGGTGGCTACGGCATCAACCCGGGCGCGGGAAACAAAAACTGGGGCTTTGGCGGCGCGGTAGTCCAGTGCCAGGTGCGGGACAATGTTCTGGTCGGCGGCGAAATTTACCATCGCACCGCCATGGAAGACGGCGGCCGGGACGACACCGCGTTCAACGTGGGAACCGTCATTGATTTCACCGAACACCAGCATCTTTTATTTTCCGCCGGCCGTTCCCTTGACGGCCCGGCTGATTTTCAAGTTTACATCGCCTGGCAATTCACCTTCGGCCCGGAACTCTTTCATTCGATTGCCAGTTCGTTTCGAAAATGAAAGCGAATTCCACACCGCCAGGGCCGGTTTGGAGCCGGGCTTGTGCGTTCACGGCCAAATTGAGACGCTGACACGTGTCGTGCATCCCATGAACGAAACGCGGGAAATCCTGGCCATCGTCATTTTCGCCTTCACCTACGTCCTCATCAGCGGGCGGCGGTTGAAAATCCTTCCGCTCAACCGTCCCGCGGCGGCGTTGCTCGGCACGGTGCTAATGGTCACCGCCGGCGTGCTGACGCCCGAGCAGGCCTACCGCGCGGTGGATTACAACACGCTCGTGTTGCTGCTGGGCATGATGCTCATCTCGGCGTATCTGAGCCTGGCCGGTTTCTTCGACTGGGCGGCCGGTTACATCTTGAAAGCGGCAAAGACTCCGCAACGGTTGCTGCTTTACCTCATCGTCGCCTCGGGCGCGCTCTCGGCGTTGCTGGTCAATGACACGGTGTGCCTCATGCTGACGCCGCTGGTCGTGGCGATGATCGTACGCGGGCGGCTGCCCCTGCCTCCGTATCTGCTCGCCCTGGCCATGAGCGCCAATCTCGGCAGTGTGGCCACCCTCGTCGGCAATCCGCAGAACATGATCATCGGCAGCCTCTCGCACCTCCCGTTCGTGGGTTTCTCCGCGTCGCTGCTGCCCGTGGCCATCGTTGGCGTGGCCATTGAATACATCGTGCTTCGTATCGGCTTCGGCAAAATGCTGCGCGCAGCCCGGATCGAACGGAACGAAGACCCCGTGCGCCCATTCGACCGCCCGTTGACGGTGATTACGCTGGCCGCGCTGGCGCTCGTGTTTGCCGGTTTTGTCGCCGGCTTCAACCTGGCCTGGACGGCCCTGGCGGGCGGAGCGCTCGTGATGGTGCTGGCGCGCCGCGACACCCACCAGGTGCTCAAGCTCGTGGACTGGCATCTGCTCGTGTTCTTTGCCGCGCTGTTCGTCGTGGTGGAAGGCCTGAACACCACCGGACTGCCGGACCAAGCCTACGCGCATTTGCGCGGCATGTTCGGCGCTACGGAAACCTCGCAAGCTTGGAACCTCACGTGGTTTTCAGTCGCCGGCTCCAACATTTTTTCCAATGTGCCGTTCGTGCTCGTGGCCGGGAAATGGATCCCCAATTTCGCCAATCCCGCCCTGATGTGGAAGGTGCTGGCGCTGGCCACCACCTTCGCCGGCAACCTCACCATCCTCGGCTCGGTGGCCAACATCATCGTGGTGGAATCCGCCCGGGGCCATTGCGAAGTGGGTTTTTGGGATTACGCCCGGTTCGGCATGCCGATCACGATTCTGACCACGGTTGCTGGCATGGCAATCCTGCTCCTCCTCGGCTGACCATGGCGAACAACCCTTCAACCCCACGCTTCCGCTGGCTCAACCGCACCGTCCTCGGCATCGGGCTGGCGTCGCTGCTCAGCGACTGGTCGCACGAAATCGCCACCACCGTCCTGCCCGCGTTTCTCGCTTCCATGGGCGCGGCGGCGGCGTGGCTGGGCGTGATTGAAGGCGTCGCCGATGGCCTGTCCAGCTTCGCCAAGATGGCGTCCGGCTTTTACACGGACAAACTGCAACGCCGCAAACCCATCGCCGTCGTTGGCTATCTCGTCACCGCGCTCGGCACGGCGTCTTTTGGACTGGCGACAGCGGCCTGGCATATTTTGATTTCGCGGTCGCTCGCCTGGCTCGGACGCGGCGTGCGCACGCCCGTGCGCAAGGCGCTGCTCGCCGCCGCCGTCACGCGCGAAACCTATGGTCGCGCCTTCGGTTTCGAGCGGATGATGGACACCATCGGTGCGATTGTCGGTCCGGCCACGGCTTTTGTGTTGCTCGCCGCGCTGCAACACAATTACCGCCGCGTTTTCCTGTTGACGCTCATTCCCGGAGTTTGCGCCGCCGGATTGATCGCGTTTTTTGTCCGGGAAAAAGAGCGCCGACCTGTGGCGCACGTCTCGTTCGGCGCACGTCTGCGTTTGCTGCCGCGGCCTTACCGGAAATTTCTCGTCGCCGTCGGAATTTTCGGCGCGGGCGACTTCGCCCCCTCGTTGTTGATCCTGCTGGCGACGCGAAAGCTCACGCCGGAACTGGGCGCGGCCAGGGCGGCCAGCGTCGCGGTCGGGTTTTACGTGTTGCGGAACATTTTTTACGCCGGGTTCGCCTACGTGGCGGGCTGGCTGGCGGACCGTTTCAAAAAACATCTTGTGCTCGCGTCCGGTTACGCGCTGGCAGCGGTGATGGCGTTGTTGATTGTGGCCGCGCCGATGACGATTGGGTTGCTCGGCATCATCTTCATTCTCAGCGGCATCTATGTGGCGATTGAGGAAACGCTGGAAGACTCGTTCTGCGCGGAACTGGTGGGTGAAGAACAGCACGGCATGGCGTTCGGCGTGCTGGCGACCGTGAACGGTGTCGGCGATTTCCTGTCGAGCATCATCGTCGGCGCGTTGTGGACGGCAGCAGGCACGAGTGTGGCGTTTGGCTACAGCGCGGTTTTGTTCGGCCTGGGCGCTCTGTTGGTCTTGAGAACACAACCAGTCACCATGGATGGACACGGATAACTACCAGCCTTCGTTTGTTTCGCGCGTGGAATCCATTTACAAAACTTTGTCGCATATGCGACAAAGTTTTGTAATGTCGGATTAACGTTGAAAATGTGCCGCAGGATTCGGCGCGACTCGCGTGTATTTCGCGGTTGGTTTTCCACCGGCCCGATGGGGCTTAAAAAAATATTTGGGGGCCGTTTTCCCAAGGCGTTGCCCTGAGCTATTTTCTGTCAGCCTTGCAGGCTTTCAATTCGTGTTTATCCGCGTATAGCGGCGTGGCCGCCACGCGGCTTTACGCCGTGTTCATTCATCCCGCTTTGTGCCTTTGTTCCTTTGTGGTTCAATCCACAACCGTTGGGAAGGACGAAGCGTGAGGTGCGAGGCGAGCGGGAACTAATATGCTAACTATAACGGGACTGATTTCAAACTACACCACTACCTGTGTGCAGCTTGTCGCCATCACCCGACCTCTCATGTTCTCATTTTATCTCAGTGTTGAAGCTCACCGTTGCCGTGAGAGTTTTCCTTCATCTTTAAGTATTTGCTCGCGGATTTGAGCGATGGACTCGCTAAACGCTTTGTTCAGCCTCGTGGGGAGAGCTAACGCAGCGTTCTGGTACATGTTATAGCCTTTTGAGAAATTAGATTGACCACGATACGTCCCTAGGACGGTCCCATCTGGGCGTTCAATGGAAATCTCCAAGTCAACCAGCCCATCATCCCCCATTATCGGGACTCCAAAGAGCCAGATGGTATCGATCGGTATGGTTATCCACATGACTGGAGTCGGCCCGAATTTTCCGTAAAAGCGATGGATCGTGCCTTTTATGACCAAGTCTGGCTCGTTTTCAAACCGTTTCTTGACATTCTCGAAAACCTGGTTGTTGTTGAAATCCGTTAAGACTGCGTCAGTCACATCAGCAGCCAATTCTCCCTCCAAGGTTCCTGGTTCACACGCCGACATACCAAAAGCCTTCGAACCTTTATCGTCCTGGGGAGATTGATCGATGAAGGTTTCGAGCTTGACGTTGGCCTTAATGGTCTGCGGACTCGTCCCGAGCGACACCGCAGGCTTGTAATTGATCGAGGTACAGCCTGTTGCCAGAAATGCAATGAAAGCAATCGCTGCCAGATAAAACAATCCTTTCGTGACGCCATTCCTCTCTGGTTTCATAATGTTAGGGGTTGTTGTATTCATACTGTCTCTTTCTGTTTGTTTGTTCGTTTTCCACTCAGACCTGATGGTCATTAGTTCTGACACGGCACCAAAGGTAAAAAGGTATATTAGAATGTCAAGCGCGTGAGTGAAAAGCGCATGTCAACTTAATTGGTGGTCCAAGCCCGGCGGAAATCTGAAAATGGGGTCTCTGGCACTTCGTACAATGGCCAATGAGCAATAGCCAATCCGTGTCCATCCGTGGTTAAAATTGAATTGTCCCCTGCTCCGTTTCGCGGCAAACTCCCCGTTCCTATGCAGCAGGTAAATCTTGGCATGATTGGCGGCGGCACCGTGGGCAGCGGCGTGTTTCACGCGCTCCAGCTCAACGGCGACCTCATGGCCTCGCGCATCGGCGTCAAGGTCAACGTCCGCAAGGTCGCCGTGAAGGCCTTCAACGAGCCGCGACCGTACCCGATTTCGCGTTCGCTCATGACGACCGACTGGCAAAGCGTCGTCAACGACCCGCAGGTGGACATCGTCACCGAACTCGTCGGCGGCACGGGCATTGCCCGGACGATGGTCCTGACCGCGCTCAAGCTCGGCAAGCCGGTCGTCACGGCCAACAAGGCGCTGCTGTCTGCGCACGGCGAAGAGCTGTTTGCCGCGGCCAAAAAATACGGCACGAATCTTTATTACGAGGCGAGCGTCTGCGGCGGCATTCCCATCATCAAATCGCTGCGCGAAGGTTTTGTCGGCAACCGCATCAACGCGCTATACGGCATCGTCAACGGCACCTGCAATTACATCCTCACCCGGATGAAGCTGGAAGGCGCGGACTTCGCTGCCGTGCTGGCGGATGCGCAGAAGCACGGTTACGCCGAGACGCCGCCGGACCTGGACATTGACGGCCACGACGCCGCGCACAAGATCGGCATTCTTGCCTCACTCGCGCATGGCTTCTGGGTGAACCCGAAAAAAATCCACGTCGAGGGCATCCGGCAGATCAGCGCGCTCGACATCAAATTTGCCGGCGAACTGGGGTACACGATCAAACTTTTGGGAATCATCAAGCGGATCGGCGGCGGCTGCCAGGTGCAGGTTTCGGTTTACCCGACGCTCGTGCCAAACGCACATGTTCTCGCCAGTGTGAACCACGTTTTCAACGCCGTGTTTGTGCGCGGCGACATCGTCGGCGACACGTTGTTTTACGGACGCGGCGCCGGCAAGGACGCCACGGCGAGCGCGGTGCTCAGTGATTTGGCGGACGCGGCGCTGGACTTGAAGTCGGGCAGCAAACAGCGCGTGCCGCCGTTTGTGCCGCACGACTGCGCCGGGGCGGTCGTGCCGATTGAAAACGTCGTGTCGCAGTATTTCCTCCGGCTCAACGTCGTGGACCGTCCGGGGACGCTGGCGAAAATCGCCGCCATTTTCGGCGCGGCGAAAATCGGGATTTCATCCGTCATCCAGCCCGAAGGCCACGAAGGCAAAAGCGTGCCGCTGATTTTTATGCTGCACTATGCCACCAACGGCGCGGTCAACGGCGCATTGAAAAAAATCGGCCGGCTGCCGGTCGTCAAAGGCAAACCGGTGATGCTGCGCGTGGAAAATTTTGAGTGACTTATATCGGCGAATTGCCTTTTGAAGTGAATTCAGCCATCTTAAAGGCATGAGCGACAAGCAGCTTGCCTTGAAAACGATTGAGCGCCTGCCTGATGATGCGAGTTTGGATGCCATCGCGCAGCGGTTGGAGTTCGTCGCCGGAATTCGCAAGGGACTGGATCAAATCAAGAAAGGCGAGACCGTGCCGCATGAAGAGGTTAAGGCCTGGGTTGCATCATTCAATTATTCGTAGCATAGTGACTTTATGACGGCCAAACGAATGGTGCTGGAAACCGTGGAGCAACTCCCGGATGACGCCAGTTTCGAGGAGATCAGCAAACGCCTCGAAGTGGTTGCCGCCATCCAAAAAGGTTTGGATTCGCTCGACCGCGGTGAAGGCAAGTCCATTGACGAAGTTGAAAAACTCGTGGCCACATGGACTACAAGGTAATCTTCTCCGGGCCGGCCATTGATGATCTCGAAAACATTGTCCGCTTCATCGCCTGCGACAACCCGGAAGCGGCGGCGCGGTTCGGCGGAAAACTGATCGGGAGCGTCCGGCATCTGTCAAAATTTCCGCGTTCTGGCCGTGTCGCCTCCCGAACAAAATGACGAGCATGTCCGGGAAATCATTTTCAAGCCGTATCGGATTTTCTACCGGGTGAAGGATAAAACACATGTCGTTGAAATCATCCGTTTCTGGCACGCCGCACGAGGCAATCCGGAAATTTGATTTTCAATTGCACACTGCAAATTCAACACTTTTCAAACGCTTCGTCTCTGACTATGCTTCCGCTCCCGATTTGAGTTTCACCGGAAGTATTGCCGGTGCGGTTAAATTTTATGGCTCTGATTGTTCAAAAATATGGCGGCACGTCGGTGGGCAATCCCGACCGCATCAAAAATGTCGCGGCGCGCGTGGCCAAATACCGCGCCAAGGGCGACCAGATCGTCGTGGTCGTCTCGGCAATGAGCGGCGTGACGGATAATTTGATCAAGCTGGCCAAGGAAATCATGCCGCTGCCGAATGAACGCGAGATGGACGTGCTGCTCGCGACCGGCGAACAGCAAACCATCGCGCTCACAGCCATTGCGCTACACGCGCTGAACGTGCCCGCGGTATCGCTCACCGGCGCGCAAGCGGGCATCGTCACCGACGTGGTCCACACCAAGGCCCGGATTCACAACATCACGCCGAAGAAAGTCCACGAGCTTCTGAAACAGGGCAATGTCGTCATCGTCGCCGGTTTCCAGGGCGAGACGCCCGAAGGCCAGATCACGACGCTGGGCCGCGGCGGGTCGGATTTGACGGCCATTGCGCTGGCGGCGGCGTTGAAAGCCGATCTTTGCCAGATTTACACGGACGTGGACGGCGTCTATACCGCCGATCCGCGCATCGTGCCAAACGCGAAGAAGCTGCAGGAGATTTCCTACGACGAAATGCTCGAACTCGCGAGCCTCGGCGCGAAGGTGATGCAGAGCCGCTCGGTTGAATTTGCCAAAAAATTTGG
>DAIRTX010000115.1:0-8708 GCA_036803685.1 Verrucomicrobiota bacterium
ATGAATTATTGTTTTAAGGGAAATTTGAGCCTCGTTACCTCGGCTGCTACGAAAGAAGACATTTTTGAACGGGCTGTTAAGCGGACTTTTCCTTCACCCGGCTGGCAAAATGGTCAATGCGGATGACGGCGCGTTTGTGCAGGCCGCGGGCGATGAGCTCACGGTCGTCGCGAGCGGAGATTTGAAACGTCACTTCGCGGTCCTCGGCGTGAATTACCCGAGCAGTGCAATGAATGGTCTGGCCTACGGGTTTGGGCGCAAGGTGGCGCAGCTCGATTTCAGTGCCGACGGAGCGTTCGTCGTCTTCGAGGCAACCGGCCATGGCTTCCCGCGCGGTGCGTTCGAGAAAGCCGACAAGGTTGGGCGTTGAAAGCACGGCGGGCATGCCGCCGGCGGCGAAATCAATCGCGTGTTGCGGCTCGATTTTGAAAGCCAGTTCGCCAGTCGCGCCGACTTTCGGACGGCTTTTCATTTCGGCAGCAAATCGGCGACCAGGGTGCGCTCTTCCTTCAATTCGTTGACGGTCGCGTCAATTTTCGCGCGGCTGAATTCGTTGATCGAAACGCCTTGAACGATTTGCAATCCCTCGCCATCGCTGCGCACGGGGAACGAGCAAATCAAACCTTTCTCAATGCCGTAGCTGCCGTCGGAACATAAACAGACGCTGTGCCAGTTGCCGGACGGCGTCGGTTCGATGATGGACCGGACGCTGTCCACGACGGCGTTCGCCGCACTGGCGGCGCTGGACGAACCGCGCGCCTTGATGATGGCCGCGCCGCGTTGCTGGACGATGGAGATGAATTCACCCTTGAGCCACGCTTCGTCCGGGATCGCGGCCGTGGCGGGCTTGCCGTTGATTTTGGCGTTGTAGAAATCGGGGTATTGCGTGGCGGAATGGTTGCCCCAGATGGCCATGTTACTGACGGCGGTCACGTCCACGCCGGCCTCTTTTGCGAGCTGCGCCTTGGCGCGGTTTTCGTCGAGGCGCGTCATGGCAAAGAAGCGGTCGCGCGGCACGTCCGGCGCATTGTTCATGGCGATGAGGCAATTGGTGTTGCACGGATTGCCGACGACGTGGATGCGCACGTCGCGCGCGGCGTTATTCTGGATGGCCTGGCCCTGGCCGATGAAGATCTTGCCGTTGATGCCGAGCAAATCCTTGCGCTCCATGCCGGCTTTGCGCGGCACGCTGCCGACGAGCAGCGCCCAATTCACGCCGCGAAATCCTTCGTCGAGATTCGCCGTGGGCACGATGCCCTTAAGCAACGGGAACGCGCAATCGTCCAGCTCCATCACGACGCCGCCGAGCGCGGGCAACGCGGGTTCGATTTCGATCAAATGCAAAATGACGGGCTGGTCCGATCCGAACATGGCGCCGGAGGCGATGCGGAACAGGAGGGAGTAACCGATTTGGCCGGCGGCGCCGGTGACGGCCACGTGAATGGGTGTGGTGCTCATAATTAAAATGGGGTGTTATTATAGTTGCCCCAGCCAAGGCGGCGCAAGTGCGGATGAGGGTTTCTTGCATTCGGAGTTCCGCCCAAAAGCGGGATGGCAAACTTCCTGCCCAAAATTGTTCTTGCAGATTTTTATTTTGCGCGTAGAAACAAACTGTTCTTTGAAACGAATGAGCGTTTGCTCATTCAACATCGCAGTCAAAGGTCAGGGAACCCGGTGAAAATCCGGGACGGTTGCGCCACTGTTACGGGCGACAAACTCCCAGTCGCAAGCCAACGCTTGCGACTAAAAGCCACTGTCCCGCAATGCGGGACGGGAAGGCGGGAGCGAGGATAAGCCCGAAGTCAGGATACCGGTTTGGCTGTGCTCGTCTGGTCCCGCAAGTGCGGGATCAACTTCTCCGTCAAAGAGAAGGATGGGGCCAGCCTGTCGAACGGTTTTCGCCAGGATTCGTTGGATGCCTTCATTCTCCGTTTTGCCGGGGTCTGGAGGTTTTTTGTTGTAGAGCAGGCTTTCCAGCCTGCGGGTTCGGGCGACTTTCCAGTCGCCAGTTCTTGAGACACGGGACAGGAATGTCCCATGAACCCGCAGACAAGAATGTCTGCGCTGCCAAACATCTTCCTTCCCCGCGCTGGTCTCTCAATCGTGAACCCGTTCCGCGATTTTTTCGCGAAACCAAATTGAAGGATCAGCACATGAAAAAAGTCTGTTCGCTGGCATTCGCCGGCCTGTTCGTCTTGTTCGCCACGCACTCCGGTGCCGCCACCATTACCGAAAACTTCTCCAGCAATCCGTTGTCGGACGGCTGGCGGATTTGCGGCAACACCAATCTGTTCCAGTGGGATTCCACGAACCAGAATCTCGCAGTCACCTGGGATTCCACCCAACCGAACAGTTATTTTTACCATCCGCTCGGCACGGTTCTCACGCGCGCCGACGACTTCAGCATCGAATTCGACCTGCAATTGAGCAACGCCACCGCCAGTGGTTATGGTTTTGAACTCGCCATCGGATTGCTGAATTTTTACGAGGCGACGAACGCGGATTTTTCACGCGGCGGCGGCAATTCGCCGAATCTTTTTGAGTTCGATTATTATCCGCCTGACGATTACGGAGATCTTTTTTCGATTGACGCCACGCTGAAGGACACCAACTCCGGTTACGCCGGTTTTTATTTCGCTTACGACAACAAGCCGTTGAATCCCGGTGTGACTTATCACATTACGCTCACGCACACCGCCGGGTCGCCGACCATCAATGGCAATGTTCTCGCCGACGGCCAGCCCTACACGTCACTGACCAACATTTACAACGGCTTACCCGGCGACTTCCGCCTCGACACACTTTCCGTCAGCAGTTACACCGACGATGGCTTCGGCGACTCCATTTTCGCGCAAGGCACGGTGGATAATTTTGTCGTCACGCTTCCGCCGCCGCCGATCCAAAATCTCACCGGCGTTTTGACGAACAACATTTGGCAGGCGCAATTCCTCAGTCGCAGCAACTGGCTTTACACCCTGGAACGGACGGCGGATTTTCAATCGTGGACGGATGTTTCGCCCGCAACTTCCGGCAACGGCACCAATTTGTTTTTGCCGGACACGAACGCGCCGGCGGACAAAGCGTTTTACCGCGTGAAAGCCGAAAGACCGTAATGAGTGACCGGTGGCAAGTGACAAGTGGCAAGGCAGGTGACGTGACCTGCCGGTCGCGTGCGCGTCACCTGTCACCCCCCATGCGTCACCCCTACGCCTTCACCCTCATTGAACTGCTGGTGGTTATGGCTATCATCGCGATTCTGACGGCGATGCTGCTGCCGGTTTTGAGCAAAGGCAAATTGTCCGCGCAGCGCGCCGCATGTGAAAGTAATTTGCGCCAACTCGGCGTCGCCACGGAAATGTATCTCGGCGACAATGCCAATCAATTTTTCAGGCGGCGCGAACTACTGACTACTGCCGACGAGCAATGGTGGTTCGGCTGGCTGCAAGGCCCGACCGTTCCCGAAGGCCAGCGTGCCTTTGACCTGTCCACCGGCGTGCTGTTTCCGTACCTGCACGGCAGCGACGTGCGGCTTTGTCCGTCGCCCGCGTGGAACTCGCCGCAGTTCAAACTCAAAGGCACGAACGTCATCTTCAGCTACGGCTGCAATGCGTATCTCTTCGCCGGGCCAAGCCAGAAACCCGTGAACGCAAATAAAGTTTCCCACCCGGCGGATACCGCGCTCTTTGCCGACGCCGCACAGGTCAATACTTTCCAAACTCAAAATTCACCTTACCCCATTATGTTCGAGGAATGGTATTATCTGGATTTGGAGACAAATTATTCCAACGCCAATAACCAGCCGAACGGTCACTTCCGACATTCACAAAAGGCGAACGCGACCTTTGCCGATGGTCACGTGGATTTGGAAAAGCCCGTGCCTGACTCGATTGATAAACGGCTGCCCAGCCAATTCATCGGCCAGTTGCGTCCGGAAATTTTGAAGCTGCCGTGATGGTTGGAGTTCACGCTTTAGCGTGTTTTGGAGTTGAACAATCCCGCTGGGCGGGATTGGACTCCAACTACGCGCCGATCTGTTTCTGAATCGCGGCGCAGATTTTCTGCGACCACTTTTCCAAAACTTTTGCGTCACGGCCTTCGAGGAGCAGGCGCGCCTTCGGTTCGGTGCCGGAGTAGCGCAATAACACACGACCACCAGCAGATTTCAGTTCCGTCTCGGCTTGGGCGACGAGTTTCAACACACCGTCAAGTTGCTCAAACGGAATTTTTTCGCGCACCCGGACGTTGGTGATGAGTTGCGGAAAGCGCGTCCAGCATTTCGCCAGTTTTGAGAGCGGCGTTTGTCTGGCCTTCACGATGCGGAGCATCTGCAGGGCGGCGACGAGGCCGTCGCCGGTGGTGCCGAAATCGCGGAAGATCAGGTGGCCGCTCTGCTCGCCACCAAAGTTGAAGCCGTGGCGCAGCATCTCATCAATCACGTTCCGGTCGCCAACGGCGGTGCGAATGACCTTGCCGCCGGCGGATTTGATCGCGGCCTCCAGGCCGGCGTTGCTCATCACGGTGGCGACCAGGGTTTTCTCGGCGAGCGTTTTTTGCGCGAGCATGTCGAGCGCGGCGATGGCCATGATGTCATCGCCGTCAATCAAATTGCCTTTTTCATCGCAGAGCAGCACGCGGTCGGCGTCGCCGTCATGCGCGATGCCCAGATGCGCCTTGTGTTCGACGACCTTGCGGCACATCGCTTCAGGATGCATCGAGCCGCAATCCTGGTTGATGTTCATGCCGTCGGGCTGGTTGCCGTAAACGATGACTTCCGCGCCGAGTTCGCGCAGCACACAGGGCGTGGATTTGTAGGCCGCGCCGTGCGCGCAATCCACGACGATGCGCACCCCTTCGAGCGTCAGGCCGCGCGGAAAACTGGCCTTGGCAAATTCAATGTAACGTCCGAGCGCGTCGTCAATGCGGACCGCCTTGCCGACGGCGTCGGCCGTTGGACGGATGTTTTCGATCTCGCCGCTGAAAACCAAATTTTCGATTTCGCCCTCGATTTTGTCGTCGAGTTTGTAGCCGTCGGCGCGAAAAAATTTGATGCCGTTGTCCGCATAGGGATTGTGTGACGCGGTGATGACGATGCCGGCGTCGGCGCGCAGGCTGCGCGTCGCGTAAGCCACGCCCGGCGTCGGCAACGGCCCGATGAACAGCACGTCCACCCCCATCGAAAGGATGCCGGACGAAATCGCGTTTTCGAGCATGTAGCCGGAAAGCCGGGTGTCCTTGCCGATGACGATTTTGTGTTTGCCGCGACCGCGTGACTGGCGTTCGAGATTTTTGAAAACATGCGCGGCCGCGCGGCCGAGTTTGAGGGCGGTCTCGGCGGTGACGGGTTCGACGTTGGCCGTGCCACGGACGCCGTCCGTACCGAATATTTTTTTTGGGGAACTCATGGTTTTTTATCAGGCGGAGGCGGAACGATCACGCCCACTTTGGGCGGGTCAACACTCACAAGCGTTACCCCGGGCGGTGTCGAAACATCCACGCGCCGGCGCAAATCGCGGGCGGACGGAATGTCCGTGAGGTTCACCATCGCATGAATTTGATTTGCCTGTAAATCGGCCATGATCTCAGGCGGCCCGCTAACCTTGACGGCAACGGTGGCGGGCGCCACCCGAAAATCACGCACATCCGACGCGGTCGAAACGACCAGCACCGGCAAATTGCCAAAGGTCTCCGTGTCCCCAACCGCCAACCCGGAGGCGGTTTTTGGCTCTTCGTAAATTTTATGAACGGTCAGCCAGATGGCCAACGCCAAAAACAGCGAAAACAATTTCCAGCCGAAATCTTTTGTGACCCAATCGCGCATTGCCATAAAAATTCAGTTGCCCGTTTGTTTGAAGGCCGGGCGCGGCTCGTTTTTGGTGATGACGACCGAACCGGGCTTGTGCCGTTCACCGAAACGCGCACGCAGCCATTCGACGCCGTGGCGTGATTTGGCCGATTGCATGAGCACGGAAGTCAGGAACGCGCGCAATTCCTCCAGTGACACGCCGCGCACGAGCTGGCCTTTGTAAGCGTGCGAAATCATCCCCGTTTCCTCGGACACGACCACGATGACCGCGTCGGTTTCCTCGCTCAGGCCGATGGCCGCGCGATGCCGCGTGCCGAGCGTTTTGTTCAAATCCTGCCGCTGCGTCAGCGGAAAAATGCACGCGGCGTAGGCAATGCGGTCGCTTTTGATGATGACGCCGCCGTCGTGAATCGCGTTGTTCGGGAAGAAAATCGTTTCGAGCATTTCCGGCGTTGCGTCGCAATCCACGCGAATGCCGGACTCGACGGCTTCCTGAAGCTGGATGGATTGTTCGATGGCGATGAGCGCGCCAATTTTCACGTCGGCCAGCCGTTCGACCGTCTGGATGATGACCTCGATGCTTTCGCGCTGTTCGCTCACGCTGGCGAACAGCGGCAAGTTGCCGAGTTCAGCCAGCATCCGGCGCAATTCCGGTTGAAAAATAATCATGACGGCCACGGCAAAAAACGCCGAGAATGTGCCGAGCAACCAGCGCAACACCTTCAAATCGAGAATCGTCGTCACCAGCGCCAGCGCCAGCAACAATACGACGAAACCGATGACCACCGGCCAGCCGCGCGTGCCGCGCAAAAAGCGGCAAGTGTAATAAATCACGACCGCGAGGATTAGAATTTCCAGCGCGGGACCCCAACCAATCTGGAGATGTGTCCACATTATTTCTTCCGGGCCAGCACGGCTTCCGTCATCCGCACCGCCTGAACCGTTTCCGCCACGTCGTGCGTCCGGATGATTTGCACGCCTGATGCAACCGCCAGACACGCGCACGCCAGCGACGCCGGCAGACGTGCAGCTAAATCCGTGCCGAGCAACTTGCCGATGAACGATTTGCGCGAAACGCCAAGCAGCAATGGCCGCCTCAACGTTGTAAAACTCCGCAAGGCCGCGAGCAACTGCAAATTATGTTCAAGGGTTTTGCCAAAACCAATGCCGACGTCCAGTGCAACCTGATCAGCCGTCACGCCACTGGCGTTCAATTTTTTCAGCCGGCCGCTGAAAAATTCGCCGACTTCGCGAACCACGTTCGCATAAACCGGATTCGCTTGCCTCGTTTGCGGCGTGCCTTGCGCATGCATGCAAATGTAACCCGCGTGAAACTCCGCCACAACCTTCCACATCGCATCGTCTTCGCGATTGGCGGCCACGTCGTTGACGATGCTGGCGCCCGCCTGCAACGCCGCGCGTGCGACAGCGGGTTTCATCGTGTCAACCGAAAGCGGAATTTTGACGCGCGACACCAGTTGTTCGACCACCGGTATTACACGGTGCCATTCCTCGGTTTCGCCGACCGGTTCCGCCCCGGGGCGCGTGGATTCGCCGCCGAGGTCGAGAATTTCCGCGCCTTGCGCGACCAGTTCAAGCGCGTGCGCGACGGCTTTGGCCGGATCAAAAAATTTTCCGCCGTCGGAAAATGAATCGGGCGTGACGTTGACAACCCCCATGACGAGCGCCGGTCGCGGAAAAACGAATTCAAACCGGCGCGCGCGAAAAATGATTTTGCTGGCGGCGGACACGAATTGATTGTGAACGGGTTTCGGCAAATCGCCAAGCGCATCCGTCGCTGCCTTGTGCGATCAAACTTTGGTTTTGAAGTATTTGATGGTCTGCGTCAACCCGTTGGCCAGCGGGACTTTTGGCTCCCAGTCGAGAACCTTTTTTGCGCGGGTGATGTCGGGCCGGCGTCGTTTCGGGTCGTCTTGCGGCAGCGGTTTGAAGACAATTTTGCTGCGCGAGCCGGTGGCACGGATGATTTGTCCGGCGAATTGCAGCATCGTCAGTTCTGTCGGATTGCCGATGTTCACCGGCAGATCATAGCCGCTCATCATCAGCCGGTAAATGCCTTCAATCAAATCGGACACGTAACAGAAGCTGCGGGTTTGTTTGCCTTCGCCAAAAACGGTGACGGGCTTGTTTTTGAGCGCCTGGCTGATGAAGGCGGGCACGACGCGACCGTCGTTGAGCCGCATGCGCGGGCCGTAGGTGTTGAAGATGCGGACGATGCGCGTTTCGACCTTGTGTTCGCGGTGATAGGCCATCGTCAGGGCCTCGGCGAAGCGCTTGGCTTCGTCATAGCAGCCGCGCGGGCCGAGGGTGTTGACGTTGCCCCAATAATCCTCGGTTTGCGGATGGACAAGCGGATCGCCATAAATTTCCGAAGTTGAGGCGAGCAGAAACCGCGCGTCTTTAATTTTGGCAACGCCGAGCGCCTTGTGCGTGCCGAGCGAGCCGACCTTGAGGGTTTGAATCGGCAGTTCGAGATAATCAATCGGGCTGGCGGGCGACGCGAAGTGCCAGACGTAATCCACCGGACCGTTGAGGAAGATGAATTCGGTGACGTCCTGCTCGATAAATTTGAAATTTGGGCTGCCCCCGAGGTGCGCGATGTTGTCCACCGAGCCGGTGACGAAATTGTCGATGCCGATGACCTTGTGGCCGTGCGCCAGGAGCAAATCGGCCAGGTGCGAGCCGAGAAATCCGGCGGCCCCGGTGACGACGGATGTCGGTTGCTTTTTTTTCATCAAAGGCAAACTGGCATTTTACTTTGCGCCCGTGCCGATGAGCACGGCGGGGATGGTGCGGACCAGGATTTTCAAATCGAGCCACAGCGACCACTTGTCAATGTATTCAAGGTCGAGGCGGACCCATTCCTTGAAGTCGGTGATTTTGT
>DAIRTX010000116.1:0-8494 GCA_036803685.1 Verrucomicrobiota bacterium
TGAAATTTTCCCGGCTGCAATTCACGCCGGACATGCTGCCCGCCGACGTCATCGGTACGCAGATTTACAATCCGCAATTCGGTGGCTTCACCACGCGCAAAGGCCCCATCTTTGCCAACCTCATTCTGGCCGACGAAATCAACCGCGCGCCCGCCAAGGTGCAAAGCGCCCTGCTCGAAGCCATGCAGGAGAAACAGGTCACCATCGGCGAACAGACGTTCAAGCTCGAAGAACCGTTCCTCGTGCTTGCCACACAGAATCCGATTGAGCACGAAGGCACCTATCCACTGCCCGAGGCGCAGATTGACCGCTTCATGCTCAAATTGAAAATCGGCTACCCATCGCGTGCCGAGGAACGGCAGATTCTCGACCTCATGGCGCGCACCAGCGGCACGCCCACCACGAGTGCCGTCGTCGAGTCGAAGCAGATTCTCCGCGCCCGCGAAGTTATCAACGACATTTACGTGGACGACAAGGTGAAGGACTACATCGTGGACCTCGTCTGCGCCACGCGCGACCCCGACCACTACAAAATCCAGGTCAAGGATTTCATCCAGCTCGGCGCCTCGCCGCGCGCGACCATCAATCTGACGCTGGCGGCCAAGGCGTATGCGTTTCTCAAGGGCCGCGGCTACGTCACGCCGCAGGACGTGAAAAGCATCGGCATGGACGTGCTGCGCCACCGCGTCGCCATCACCTACGAAGCCGAGGCGGAGGAGAAGACTAGCGAGATCGTTGTCCAGAAAATTTTTGACGAGTTGCCTGTTCCGTAAATGACACCAAGCTATCCACTTTACAAAGAACCTGCAGAAGCTGAATTGGTCGTCGTGGGCAAGTATCGGCAGACGGGCCGTGAAGTTAAACTGCGCGCAGACGCTGCTGGGGCCTTACTCAACTTAATGACTCAAGCTCGTGCCGCGGGCGTAGCGATTACTCCAATTTCCGGCCTTCACACGATCGCGTATCAAGAATCGCTTTTTCGGAAAGCTGTGGCGAAATACGGTTCGGAAGATGCCGCCGTTCGTTGGATAGCGCGTCCCGGACATTCGGAACATCACACTGGTTTGGTTGTGGACCTGGGAGACGAAGGCAACCCGACTTGCGATGTTGAACCGCCCTTTGAGGAAACACAGGCGTTCCATTGGCTGCAAGGCAACGCGGCGCGTTTCGGCTTTGAATTATCTTTTCCGCGCAACAATTCGCGCGGAGTGAATTACGAACCGTGGCACTGGCGTTTTGTCGGCACGCCGGAGGCAAAACAAATTTTCCAGAAATGATTCCTCGAGAGATTCTCAAAAAAATCCGGCAGATCGAGATTCGCACGAACCGGCTCGTGACCGAGTTTGCGGCAGGAGCGCGTCTTGACGGGGGGATTCAATTGGTGTTTTGGCCCGCCCTCACCTGTGTCCTCTCCCCTAGGAGAGGATTTCAACCGGTCACGCTCCCGTTATGTCCGGCAGTCCGTCCGGCCAATCCCATCGCCGGTTTTTCCAAAGACGCGGGGAGCGTTTCCCCTTCTCCTTGGGGAGAAGGCCGGGATGAGGGAGGGCGTGAAACCAACTTCATTTCCGCCGCCCCGGAGCGCGGCTGTGTGCGAAGCACCAGCCGCAGCACGCCCGCTATTTCCAACGCGCCCACGAACCACCACGCGCTGCGGCTGGGTCTGCGACCACAGCCGCGCTCCAATTCCTGTCGCGCGCAAGGTTCGGAGTTCCGCGTTTACGCGGCTCGGTTTGCATCTGCGCCCAGCCGCCTGAAGGCGGAACTCCAAACGCTGTTCATTAGGCGCTGCCGTTCACGCATCACGCATTACGCATCACGCATCGCCCCATGATTCCCCGCGAGATTCTCAAAAAAATCCGGCAGATCGAGATTCGCACAAACCGCGTCGTGACCGAAACGCTCGCGGGCCAATACCACAGTGTCTTCAAAGGGCAGGGCATGAACTTCGACGAGGTGCGCGAATACCAGCCCGGCGACGACGTGCGCGCCATTGACTGGAACGTCACCGCGCGGATGAACCATCCGTTCATCAAGAAATTCGTCGAGGAACGCGAGTTGACACTCATGCTCGTCGTGGACGTGAGCGGCTCCGGCCTGTTCGGCTCCCGCGCGCAATCCAAACGCGAACTCGCCGCCGAAATCGCCTCGGTGCTCGCCTTCTCCGCCATCCGTAACAATGACAAGGTTGGCCTGCTGCTGTTCACCGATGAAGTGGAGAAATTCATCCCGCCGCGTAAGGGCCGCAGCCACGTCCTGCGCGTCATCCGCGAAGTCTTGTTTTTTGAGCCGAAACGGCGCGGAACGGATTTGGTTCACGCGCTCGAATTCATGGGTCGTGTTTTGCCGCATCGCGCCATCGCGGTGGTCATTTCGGATTTCATTTCGCCGCCGCAACGTGCTTCCGGCGTCTCGCCGGAAGTTCAAACTCAAATCAGTTCTGCCGGCAGGATGCCGGCAGCACGTTCACAAAACCCCTTGCCGCCGGAAGTTCAAACCGCATTGCGGATTGCGAATCGCAAGCATGATGTCGTCGCCGTGCAAATCACGGACCGCTACGAACTTGAACTGCCCACGCTTGGCCGTCTGACTTTGGAAGACGCCGAAACGGGTGAAATCGTCGAAATCAACACCGCACACGCCACCAGCCGCGACGCCTTTGCGTTGCGGCAGGAAAAACAGCGCAACGACCTCGCGCGGCAGTTTCGCTCGTCAGGCGTGGACACCATTCAACTCCGCACGGACGAACCTTACTCGGCGGCCTTGGGCAAGTTTTTCGAGAACCGGGAAAAACGGAGGCTAAGAGGATGAAATTTGAACTTCCTTATCCTAAAATTATCGCACGAACTTCCGCAAGGTTTTGGAGTGCGCCAGTCCTCTGGCGCTTTTCAAAGGATGAAAGCGGCAGAGGGCTGCCGCAGTCCAAGACGCTGCCGCGATAAAGCGAGTTGAATTACTGCCCATGCTGACAAACCAAACATCGTCGCTGCCCGCCGCCAACGACATCCGCGACATCAAGCCACCGGTGGAAATTCCGAGCGGCTGGGAATGGTTTTGGTGGACGCTCGGCACGCTGGCCGTCGTGGCGTTGTTGTTCGCGGCCTGGCGTTACTGGCAGAAACGGCGGTCGCAAATTCCGGTCGAGCCGCCGGTGCCGGCCCACGTTCGCGCAAAACAAAAATTGCAGGAGGCGCTGGCACTGATTACCCGGTCGGAACCGTTTTGCGTTTTGGTTTCCGACACGATTCGCGTTTACCTTGAAGATCGGTTCAACTTCCGCGCGCCGGAGCGGACGACCGAGGAATTTTTGAACGAACTGCAAGGCACGGATTTGTTGACGGCGGAACAAAAGGAAAAATTGGGCGAATTTTTGGAGCGCTGCGACCTCGTGAAATTCGCCAAATACGAGCCGGGCGAACCGGAATTGCGCAACCTGCATTCCTCCGCCGTGCGACTGGTCGAAGAAACCGAACCGAAACCGGAACCGCCAACCCTCGACCATTGACCCTCGACACCGCGTCAGCATGACCTTCGCCCATCCCTATTTTCTGCTGCTGCTGCTGCTGTTGCCTCTGCTGGCATGGCTGAAAGGCAGGCGCGGCCGGCCGCCTGCGTTTCTTTATTCGTCGGTGCAATTGGTGGAAGGATTGACGCGGGCGCGGCGTTCGCGTGCCGGGGCATTTTTGGCGGCGCTGCGCTGGCTGGTGCTGGCGCTGTTCATTGTGGCGCTGGCACAACCACGTTTGATGAAAAGCGCAACCATGGTCAAGGCCAGCGGCGTGGACATCGTCGTCGCGCTCGATTTGTCGGGCAGCATGATTTCGGAGGATTTCGTCGTGCGCGGCGGGCGCGTGAATCGTTTCAACATGGCGCGCGCGGTTTTGAAACAGTTCATTGACCAGCGACCGAACGATCGCATCGGGCTGGTGGTCTTCGCGGTGCAGGCGTTCATTGCCACGCCCTTGACGCTCGACCACGATTTTTTGCAGGAAAATCTGGACCGGCTTGAAATAGGCACGATCAACGCCGATCAGACCGCCATTGGCGATGCGTTGAGCACGGCGTTGAACCGGCTGCGCGAATTGAAGTCGAAAAGCAAGATCGTGATTTTGATGACCGACGGCCAGAACAACGCGGGCAAAGTGGACCCGCTCACGGCGGCGGAAGCGGCGCAGGCGCTCGGAGTAAAAGTTTACACCATCGGCATTGGGACGCGCGGCCTGGCGCCGATGCCGGTGTTTATGAACGGGCAAAAAGTCGGTTATCGGCAAATGCCGGTGGACATTGACGAGAACACGCTCCAAAAAATCGCGGACAAAACCGGCGGCAAATACTATCGCGCCGACAACGCGGATCGGTTCCAGCAAATTTACGCGGAAATTGACAAACTCGAAAAGACCGAGGCGATCATCAACAAATTCACCCAATACCAGGAACTGTTTCCGTGGCTGGTGTCGTTCGGACTCGCGCTGCTGCTGGTCGAGGTGGCGCTCGGACAGACCATGTTTCGGAGGCTGCCATGAAATTTACGATTTACGATTTACGATATACGAGCCGCGCACCGTGCGTTGAAAGCGGGGCTGAAGCCACCGCACTCCAAACGCTGACGCGACTGCCTGGCATCCCCGAGATACGCGAAGCGTCTGGAGTGCGGCCGGTTTACCGCCGCTTTGTCCCCGGTTCAACGACGAAGTGACGAAACGAAAATGCGCTTTGAAAATCCAAATTTGCTCTGGTTGTTGCTGGTGGTTCCACCGGCGCTCTTCGCATTTTTCTGGTGGGCGATGCGTACGCGGCAAAAAATGCTGGCGCAATTCATTCAAGCCCGGTTGCTGGCCGCGCTCACGGTCGGCATTTCCCCGACCCGGCAAAAAATCCGGTTCGGTTGCCTGATGCTTGCCGTGGCGTTGCTGATTGTCGCGCTGGCAAGGCCGCAGCATGGATTTGATTTGCAGGAAGTCGAGCAACGCGGATTGGACATCGTTGTGGCGGTGGACACTTCCAAGAGCATGCTGGCGACCGACATCGCGCCGAACCGCCTCACGCGTGCCAGACTCGCCGCTTTGGAATTGATGCAAAAAGCCGGCACGGACCGGATGGGGCTGGTCGCGTTCGCCGGGGACGCATTTTTGGAATGTCCGCTGACGATTGACAACACGGCGTTTCAACAGTGCGTGCAGGCGCTGGATGTGAATACGATTCCGCAGGGTGGCACGGCCATTGCCGCCGCCATAAAAACCGCGCTGACCGCGTTCAAGGAAGGCAACCATCACAAGGTGCTCGTGCTGTTCACCGACGGCGAGGACAACGACACCGGTGCGCTCGAAGCGGCGCAGGATACGGCGAAGGCCGGCCTGAAAATTTTTACCGTCGGCATCGGCACGGAGAAGGGCGAACTGGTGCGTGTGGCCGAAGCGAGCGGCAATTCGGATTATGTCCGCGACGAGCAGGGCAATGTCGTGAAGTCGCACCTCAACGAGGCGTTGCTCCAGCAAATCGCCGGCGCGACGGGCGGATTTTACCTGCCGTTGCGCGGGGCCAACACGATAGACACGCTTTACGAACGCGGTCTCGCGCCACTGCCGAAATCGGAAGGCAAGGAACGGCTGGTGCGGCGTTATCACGAGCAATTTCACTGGCCGCTGGCGGCGGCGATTTTACTGTTGCTGGCGGAAATGTTTTTGCCGGAGCGCAAACGGGAAAGGGAAAATGCAAACAACATCCGCCCTCACCCCGGCCCTCGGACTAACATCCCGATTCGGAATCGGGACCAGGAGAGGGAGAATCATTCCCCGGTTTCAGCCGTGACGGGCGCGGTCGTTTTGTTTGCACTGTTGAGCCTCCCGGGCGTCGCTTCGGCCTCGCCGTCGAGCGCGTTGCGCGAATTCAACGCGGGTCAATACGATGACTCGCTGAAAGAATATCAGCGGCTGGCGCAAATCAACACGAACGACCTGCGTTTGGTTTTTAACGCGGGCGTGGCCGCTTACCGTGCCACCAATTACGATGAGGCGTTGAAGAATTTCAAAATGGTGACGATAGCCCCGGATTTGAAGTTGCAGCAGCAGGCGTATTACAATTTGGGGAACACGCAGTATCGGATGGGCGCAATTGCGAAAGATTTGGATGCCTTGCAGGAAACATGGGAGGTGGCGATAAAAAGCTATGAACGCGCCGTTGATCTGGACAAGAATGATGCAGACGCTGCGTATAATCTGGATTTCGTGAGGAAAAATGTGGAGAAAATCATCCAGTTCCGCGAAGCGATGCGTAAGGCAAAGGGCGAGGCTGACGAGGCAGTTCGCCGTAGAAATTATCACCTCGCTTTGGAGATTATGGAGAACCTGACGCAAAATAAAATCGCAGCAAAACAATTTCAAGATTACACAAAAAAACTGAAGGACATTGATGCGATTGCAACTCCTAACCAGCTTTAGCCTGCTGCTGTTGTCATTGCAGTCAGCTTGCGCCCAATCCGCGGATGATTTTTTCCACGGCGGCGCGCAATTCTATCTTTCGAATAACATCGCCAGCGCCAAGGAAGAGGTTGACACCGGGCTGAAATTTTATCCTGGCGACACCAAGCTGAAAAAGCTGGATGAATTGCTCAAACAACAGAGCCAGCAGCAGTCCCAGAAAAACCAGCAATCGCAACAGAATTCGGAACAGAATCAGAAGCAACAACAACAGCAGTTCGGGCAAAATCAGTCGCAACAACAGTCGCAGCAAAATCAGCCGGCGCAAAACCAATCGGGCCAGCAGAATGACAAACAACAGGAACAGCAGCAGCAGGAAAAATCGGCCGGCAAGCAATCCGACGAAAAACGGGATGGCCAGACTGGACAGTCCCAGGCATTGAAGGCCCAGGAAATGTCGCCGGAAGAGGCGCAACGGTTGTTGGATGCCCAAAAGGGCGACGAGCAATTTCTCCAACTAAAACCCAAGAATCCGCCGGAAAGTCCAAATAAACCAATAAAAGACTGGTAATCAGGATTGCCAATCATCACAAGTAGTTAATTTTCAATGTTTTAAAAGTTTGGTCCGGCGGCGATTTCTTCTTGAGTTTTGCCCAAAAGGGGCTATCCTAAAACCGCGTCGGTCTTCTGGTTTGGGCGCTCTCCCGAAGTTCAATGGGTGAGTGCACATTTTTATACAGAACCGGCGTAGGTCGTTTGGCGGAGAGCATTTGTGAGTTTTACTGAACCAAAATGAGCCGCCGCAGGTCTTATTATTATTTTATTTATGCTGAAGAGAAAAAAGACGGCGCGAGGCAGCGTGGCGCGCAATAACCGGAATAGCAGCCGACGAAGTACCGGAGGGAAAACGGTACCGATGCGTCAGCGCTTTATCATTTCCTCCAGTGCGCGAAAGGACGCCTCAAAGCCGTATAAAACCAAGCCGCATGCAACAGGCGCAATTATTTCCAGGGAAAAATCGCCGCAGAAGCTGCCGCAGAACGGCCATGTGAACGCCGCCACCGGGGCCCCCATTCAATCGACCGTGGATTTGACCGAGACAGTCCGAACGCTCCTGCATCTCGCGCAGGAGCACGGCTACATTACCTACGATGACGTCAATGATGTTTTGCCGGACAATCTCAGTCCCGAAGACCTTGACGGGCTGTTGACCAAGCTGCGGAGTCTGGACGTGGAAATCGTCATGGATCAGGCCGAGGCCGACCGCGCGGCCAAGCCGGCCGAGCCGGCACAGCCGGCGGAGGAGGATGAGGACGCGCGGCTGGAAATTCTCGACGACCCGGTCCGGATGTACATGAACCAGATGGGCAAGGTGCCTTTGCTCACGCGGGAACAGGAAGTCGAGATTTGCAAGCGCATCGAAGAGGCCGAGCTGGAGATGAAACGCATTGTGTACAGCCTCGGTTTCACCGCGAAGGAACACATTGCCATCGCGGAAAAATTATTGTCCGAGCCGCCGAAGGAACGCTTCGACCGTGTGATCGTGGACAAGAAAATCGCCAATCGCGAAGGCCATTTGCGCGAATTGCGCAAGCTCATCAAAAAGATCCACGCCTTCGATCAAAAGGTGGACGCGAAGTATTTCATGTGGCAGAAGGCTTTGCAAAAGGGCCGCAAGGAAAAATTGCAGCGCGAGTTGAAGAAATTCAGCTTCAAGTTGCAGGAAATCTTCACGAGATTTTTTTACAAACAAAAGGTCGTCGAGGAAATGATCGTCGTGGCCGGCAACGTCCACGAAAAATTCCAGGCCAGCCTTCGACACATCCAGGAACTCGAGGCGCTGCGCACGACCGCCGAGCGCCGCGCGACGATTGAGGCCGAACGCGCCAAAATCCAGACGCTCGAACAATTTGTGCGGATGCCGCGCGACGTTTTTTTCAAGACGTTCAACGAATTGCGGGCCGCCGCCGAACGCGGATTGAAAGCCAAGACGCACATGGCCGAGGCCAACCTGCGCCTCGTCGTTTCCGTCGCCAAAAAATACACGAACCGCGGCCAGTCGTTCCTCGATTTGATCC
>DAIRTX010000117.1:0-8351 GCA_036803685.1 Verrucomicrobiota bacterium
TCCGCGCGGCATTTTCGTTGAGGCCGAGTTTCGCGCCGACTTCGGCGAATTGCCGATTTTCAAAGTAGCGGAGCAAAATGGCTTCACGGTCGGCTTCCTTGAGTTGGTGCATGGCTTCATCGAGCACCGGGCGAAGTTTGTTCCAATCGGGTTCGGGTGCCGGGGTGTGAAGTGTTTCGCACATGTGGTGAGCCTCCTGTTCGCGCGCCTGGCGGCGTTGTTCCGTGCGCACGGCCTTGGCGGCGGCAAAATGCGCGCTGGTGTAAAGCCAGCCGGTCAGCACTTCGCGGCGCGCGAGCGAACCGGCCTTGCGCGCGAGATCGGTGAAAACCGTCTGCGCCACGTCTTGCGCCAGATACGCGTCGCCGTTCACCTGCCGCAGCGCTGCGGAATAGACCAAATTGACGTGCCGCTGCACCAATTCAGCAAAGGCTTCTTCGGATTTGGTCCCGGCGTAGCGGCGGAGCAGTTCGGAATCGGGCGTCATGTTCAACTTATAGCACCCGCCCAAATGGAAATCGCACAAGAAAAAATCCGGTTTGGCGGCTTGACACGGCGGTCGAGTTGCATCAACGTGTGCGTGAGTTGACTGCGAAATTTCCCTTGCCGTATTGAGGATACAATAGTTTCAATACGCTCCGGTTGGTGGTCATCCCAGTTTGAACTATTCCGGTCGCAAGGCGTCCAATGCGTGACGGCCTGTCACATCCGGCAATTGAAATCCAGTCAATCCAATCAATTTAATTTTGTTTATGCCAAGAGTCTCAACGAAAAAGCCCAAGGCGAAACCGGCGGCAGCAGTTCCGGCAGAAGCCCCCGCCGTGGAATCGCCTGAATTGACCAACGGCGCGGTCGAAACCTCCGTTATGCCCGAACCGTCCGGCTCCGCCGCCTTGCAGCCGCCATCCACGCCGGTCGAACTGGCCGAAGAGCCCAAAGTGGAGGAACCAAGGGCGGAAGATCGCCGCGGCCCGCAGCGCGACAAGATCGTCGCCTCGCTGAACATCGCCAAGCTGCAGGCGATGCAGATGAGCGAGTTGAACCACATGGCGCGCGAACTGGGCGTGGAGAATTTCGGCACGATGCGCAAGCACGAGGTCATTTTCCACATTCTCCAAAAAAACGCCGAACGCGCGGGCGTGCTGTTTTCCGAAGGCGTGCTCGAAGTGCTGCCGGAAGGTTTCGGCTTTCTGCGTTCGCAGAGTTTTAATTATCTGCCCTGCCCGGAGGACATTTATGTTTCGCCCTCGCAAATCCGCCGGTTCGATTTGCAGACCGGGAATTTGATCGCCGGCCAGATCCGTCCGCCGAAGGAAAAGGAAAAGTTTTTCGCGCTGCTCAAAGTCGAGGGCGTGGACGGTGAAGACCCGGACAAGGCGAAGGAAAAAACCCATTTCGACAATCTCACGCCGTTGTTCCCGAACAAGCGGTTCATCCTTGAAACCGCCGCCGACGAGTTGAGCACGCGCGTGCTCGATCTCGTCTGCCCCATCGGCAAAGGCACGCGCGGCCTCATTGTCGCGCCGCCGCGCACGGGCAAAACAGTGCTGATGCAGAAAATCGCCAACGCGATTCTCAAAAATAATCGGGAGACCTACCTGTTCATCCTGCTCATTGACGAGCGGCCCGAGGAAGTCACGGACATGGAACGCTCCTGCAAAGGCGCGGAAGTCATCAGCTCGACGTTCGACGAGCCGCCGGAACGCCATGTGCAGGTCGCCGAAATGGTCATCGAAAAAGCGCGTCGCATGATCGAACACAAGCGCGACGTGGTGATTTTGCTCGATTCCATCACGCGCCTCGCCCGCGCCTACAACACCATTCAGCCGCACTCCGGCAAAATTCTGTCCGGCGGCGTGGACGCGAACGCATTGCACAAGCCGAAGCGCTTTTTCGGCGCGGCGCGCAACATCGAGGAAGGCGGCTCGCTCACCATCATGGCGACCGCGCTGGTGGACACCGGCAGCCGCATGGACGAAGTCATTTTTGAAGAGTTCAAAGGCACGGGCAACATGGAGGTGAATCTGGACCGCGCGCTGGTGGACCGCCGCATTTTCCCTTCCATCAACATCGAACACTCCGGCACGCGCAAAGAGGAACTGCTTTACCATCCCGACGAACTCAACAAGATCGTCCTGCTGCGCCGCGCGCTCACCGGCGTGCCGCCCGTCGAAGCGATGGAACTGCTTTTGGGCAAACTCAAGAAAACTAAGACCAACATCGAGTTCCTGCTCGGCATGACCGTGAGTTGAGTTTCAAAACGGCGTTCAAAGGCTTGTTGGAAATGGCGGAGTGCGGTCCCAACCGGATTCCGCGGATGCTTTAATTTGTTGCTCCTCCCGTCCGCGGTTCTACTATCGGGAGTCATTCAGCCATGAGCGACACAGAACAAAATTCCGAAAGGCGAATCGTACTGTCCCAACGGAAGGAAATCCGCCGCACCATCCACAACAACGAATGATGGTTTGACGGCTTGTCGGCCGATGGGAAGGCAGTCGTTGAAATCAAGTGCGGCGATTCTGTTTATCGTAAAACATCTTCGAGTGGAAGAGTGCCAGACTACTACTATGGACAACTTCAGCATATTCTGGCCGTCACTGGGCTTCCTTCAATTGATTTTTGGTGCTATTTGCCACACTGCCCGGAAGTGCTCCTAGCTGTTGATCGAGACGACAACTACAGCGCACGCCTGCTGGAGGCAGAATATAGGTTCTGGCAAAATGTGCTGCAACGCACGTCCTGAACGGGGGCTGTAATCCCGCATTACCCTCGCGGAACAGGTCTAGTTTTCCCACGCGATGCCTCTTGAAACCATGATCGAATGTGAAAAGCTGACCAAGCGGTTCGGCCATTTCACGGCGGTGGATCACGTTTCGTTCTCGGTCGCCAAGGGTTCGATCTTCGGGTTCCTCGGGCCGAACGGGGCCAGCCCACTTCGCGGCCAGGGTTGCGGTTTTTCATTCCAAAACCCCATTTTGCCCTGAATTACACGGTTTGTTTGCGCTTGACGGGGTCTGGCCAACTTCTTAAGCTATCCCTTAAGAACGGGATAGTTTGCTGGGTCATCCAGCGCGCGAAAGTCGGAAGATGCATATCTGCCGACTTTTTTGTTCGCCGGATACGAACGCAGCGTCGAGCGTATGAATGCGGATTTTTTGGCAGTTCTGGAATTTTGGGAGCGCGAAAAGGGCATCAATCGTGATGTCCTCGTCGGCGCTGTTCAGGAGGCGTTGTTGTCCGCCGCCAAAAAGGCGGTCGGCGCGGCGCGGGAGTTACGCGTCGAAATTGACCAGAAAAACGGCGACATTAAGGCGTTCGCCAAACTCATTGTCTCCGACAAGGTCATTTCCAAGCACGACCAGATTTCCGTCTTTGACGCGCGCCGCATCAAGCCCGACGCGCAAGTCGGTGACGAAATCGAAAAGGAAGTGACGCCGACCGGCTTTGGCCGCATCGCGTCGCAATACGCCAAGCAGGCGCTCATGCAAAAAATCCGCCAGGCGGAGAAGGCGCTGATTTTCACCGAATTCAAGGATCGCGTCGGCGACATCGTCAGCGGCACCGTGCGGCGGTTCGAGCGTTCGGACGTGATTCTGGATTTGGGCAAATACGAGGCGCTGCTGCCAAACCGCGAGCGCGTGCCCACCGAGGAATATCAGGTCGGCGAACGCATCCGTTGCTACGTCAAGGCGGTTGAAGAAGGCCCGCATGGGCCGGAAATTATTTTGTCCCGCGCCGATCCGCGGTTCGTCATCAAACTGTTTCAACTGGAAGTTTCCGAAATCAACGATGGTACGATTGAGATCAAGGGCGTTGCGCGCGAACCGGGTTTCCGCACGAAGATGGCCGTCTATTCGCGCGACCACAAAGTGGACCCCGTCGGCGCGTGCGTTGGCATGCGCGGCCAGCGCGTAAAAAACATCGTCCGCGAACTGAACAACGAAAAGGTGGACGTCATCCCGTGGTCATCCGACGTCAGGACGTTCGTCACCAACGCGCTTTCGCCCGCCAAGCTCAAGGGCTTTGAAATTGATGAAGCGCGCAAGCGGGTGAAAATTTTGGTGGCGGAAGACCAGCTTTCGCTCGCCATCGGCAAGCGCGGCCAGAATGCGCGCCTGACGGCCAAGCTGACCGGCTGGGAAGTGGACATTGACGCCGAAGTCGTCGTTACCAAGGGCTTTGATGAAAAGGTCGCTGAAGCGGTTGAATTACTCGCCGCCATTCCGGGCGTTTCACGCGAACAGGCCGATGCACTGGTGCATGCCGGTTTGACGCGGATCGAGGATTTGTTGTCGGCGGATGAAAGTGATTTGAGCAGCATTCCGCAAATCGGTGAAAAGGCGGCGGAAATTTTGAAAGCCGCGCGCGCTGAAGCCGAAAACCGGAAGATTCAGCTTGGCGGAAATGATTCCACTGCAGCGGTGGCGTGATGAATGCCGCCGGGAAAATTTTTGGCCGGCATTGCGACCGGTGCGGTTTAGCGAAGATAAAAATTTATGCCCGTTCGGATTTACGACATCTCGAAGAAACTTGGCTTGCAGAACAAGGAAATTATCGCCAAAGCCAAGGCGCTGGGCATTGCCGCCGCCAGAGTCCCGTCCAGCTCGCTCGATAAAATCAGCGCCGAGTATCTCGAAGAGCAACTCTGCATAGACCACCCCGAGCTCGCCGCCAAACTCGCCCCGCCACCGCCGCCCGCGCCAAAAGCCGCGCCCAGCGAACCCATTGTCGTCATTAAAACACCGCCGCCGGAACCGCCAAAACCGGAGGTCAAAGAAGAACCGCCGCCGGTCGTTGAAGCACCCAAACCGGCTGGACCGAAGATTGGCGAAAAAGTCGGGTTCATTCAATTACCGACACGCCCGCCGCGCACTGGCGACAAAGCAGGTTCGGTCAAACTTCCGCCGTCGCGTCAAAGCACGCCGCAAAAAACGGAACCCAGACAAGCTCACCGTCCAACCGCCGGTCGTCAAACGGCGCCTCCATCGCGCGAAGCCGCCAAACCCGCCGCGCCGCAGCCCAAATTTGTCGCGCCCGCGACCGGCGAAATCATCGTCATCAAACCACCGATTGTCGTGCGCGAACTCGCCACGCAACTCAAGCAGAAGCCGTTCAAGATCATCGCCGATTTGATGGAACTGGGCGTTTTTGCCAACGTGAACCAGGCGATTGACGAAAAAATCGCCGAGCAGCTCTGCGCGAAATACGGTTTCCGGTTTGAAGTGGAAAAACGCGAGCGCGGCGGCGGGGTGGTTCACGCGCCGGTCAAAAAAGTTGAACTCGACGTCGAGGACAAATTGGAACAGCTCAAACCGCGCGCGCCGGTTGTCACCATCATGGGCCATGTTGACCACGGCAAAACGACGTTGCTCGATGTGATTCGCAAGTCAGACGTCGCTGCGGGTGAAGCCGGCGGCATCACGCAACACATCGGCGCATATACGATTTCCGTGCCGCACCCGGAACGCAAAAACGAAATGGCGCAAATCACCTTTCTCGACACGCCCGGCCACGCGGCGTTCAGCTCGATGCGCGCGCGCGGCGCGAACGTCACGGACATCGTCGTGCTCGTCGTCGCCGCGAACGACGGCGTCATGCCGCAAACGCTCGAAGCGCTGAGCCACGCGAAAGCCGCTAAAGTCCCGATTTTGGTCGCGATCAACAAGTGCGATCATCCGAATGCGAACCCGATGCGGGTTCGCCAGCAGTTGCAGGACAAGGGGCTCGTGCCGGATGATTGGGGCGGCGACACGATTTTTGTGGATGTTTCCGCGCTCACCAAGCAGGGCGTGGACAAACTGCTGGAAATGATTTTGCTCCAGGCCGAGTTGCTCGAACTCAAGGCGAATCCCGACCGCCGCGCCAAGGGTAACGTCATTGAATCCGGCGTTGAGCCGGGCGGTCCGACGGCGACCGTGCTCGTGCGCAAAGGCACGTTGCGCGTCAGCGACATCATCCTATGCGGCGAATTTTATGGCCGGGTGCGCGCGCTAATTAACGAGGAAGGCAATCGCCTCAAGGAAGCCGGGCCATCGGTTGCGGTGAGAGTTCTTGGTTTGAACGGCGTGCCGGATGCGGGCCTGGAATTCAGCGTGGTGGAGGACGAAAAAGCCGCGCGTGAACTGGCCGAACAGCGCGCCCACGAAACCAAAGCGCAGGATTTGGAGAATCGCTCGAAGGTCACGCTTGAAAATTTGTTCGCTTCGCTGGCGGCAGCGCAGAGCAAGGCTCTCAAGATCGTCGTCAAAGCCGACACGCAAGGCTCGGTCGAGGCCATCGTCGAGGCGCTCAAGAAAATCGAGTCCGACAAGGTTTCACTCGAAATTCTTCACAGCGACGTCGGCACGATTACCGAAAACGACGTGGCTTTGGCGTCCGCGTCCGCCGCCGTCATTCTCGGTTTTCACGCGCGGGTGGACAGCACCGCCGCCGAAAAGGCGAAACATGAAGGCGTGCAGATCAAGCTTTACGCGATCATTTACGAATTGATTGATCAGGTGAAGGAAGCGATGGCCGGATTGCTTGAACCGGACGTCAAGGAAAGCATCGTTGGCTCGGCGGAAGTGCGGCAGGTTTTTGAATTGTCCAAAGGCGTGCCGGTCGCCGGCTGCATGGTCGCGAATGGCCGCATCGTCAAAGGCAAAATGCGCGTGCGCCGCCGCAAGGATGTCATTTACGAAGGCATCATACAATCGCTGCGCCGGTTTCAGGACGAAGTCAACGAAGTCCGCGCGGGCATGGAATGCGGCATCCGCGTCGAGGGCTACAGCGAATTCCAGGTTGGCGACACCATCGAATGTTACACGACTGAGAAAGTCGCGGCAAAATTATGAAATGAACAAAACGAACGGAGTGTTGGAGCGTTGGAGTAATGAATGAAATGGCGCGTCCCATCTCCACCACTCCAATACTTCATCACTCCAATCTCCCATGCCATCCCTCCGAATCCAGCGAGTGCGCGAACTTTTGAAGCGCGAAATCGGCGAGGCCGTCCGCCGCGAATTTCACGTCAGCGAGGCCGGCCTGATCACGGTCAACGACGTGGACGTGGCCGGCGACCTCAGGTCGGCGACGGTTTTCATCAGCATCCTCGGCAATCCCGACCAGCAAAAGCGCGGCTTTCAATTGCTCAACGAGCATCGCGTGCGCATTCAAGGGTTCGTCGGCCGGGCCGTCGTTTTGAAATACACCCCGGCGCTGAAATTTGTATTCGACGATTCCATCGTGCGCGGCAATCGCGTGTTGCAAATCATGGAGGAATTGGAAAAATCCGCGCCGGCGGCAGAGGATTCCGAAGAATGAAAATGTTTCTGTCATACAAGCGCTTTGAAGGTAGGGCGCGTCACTCCGTGCGCGCCGTCCTTGGTTGGCGGACGAGCGGCGGGCAGAGGACTCCGATGAACTCCGATAAATCGCGAGCAGGTCGCGAGCAGGCTGCCCGCCCCACCCATTGCTGATGAAAAGTTATCCGAAAATCATTGATCGCATCCTCGAGGTCATCCGCGAAAACAAAACTTTTTGCGTTGTCGGTCACCTCCGGCCGGACGGCGATTGCGTGGGTTCGCAACTCGGCCTCACGCTGGCGCTCCAAAACGAAGGCAAAAAAGTCGTCTGCTGGAACGAGGATTTCCTTCCGCAAAAATACAAATTTCTCAACCCCGACGGACTGTTTCAAAAGCCGAAATCCGGCGGGAAATTCGACTGTGTCATCGCCACCGATTGCGCGAGCTTCGAGCGCCTGGGAAAGGTCGGCAGGCATATCGCGCGCCGGAAAGTTTTCATCAACATTGACCATCACGAAAGCAACACGCGCTATGCCGATGTGAACTGGGTTTCCGCGCGCGAGCCTTCCTGCGGCGAGTTGATTTACCGTCTGCTCAAAGTCGCGCGCTGGCCGATCACCAGGCCGATTGCCGATTGCCTGTTCACCGCCGTCTCGACGGACACCGGCTCGTTCCAGTACTCCACGACGCGGCCCGGCACCTTTCACGCCGGCGCGGAACTCGTCACGCGCGGCGCGAATCTCGCGAAAATTTGCGACGAGGTTTACCAATCCTACCCGCTTTCGCGCGCGCGGCTGCTCAAACACATTTACAGCCGTTTTCATCTGACCCATGGCGACCGCATCGGGTGGTTTTGGCTCAAGAAAATTGATTTCGCCCGCACCGGCGCGGAAAGCGCGGACACCGAAGGACTTATTGACCACATCCGCGCCATCGAACCGGTCGTTGTCGCGTGCGTCTTTGAGGAGATCGAACCCGAACTGACCCGCATCAGCCTCCGCTCAAAAAGCGACCAGGTGAACGTGAACGAAATCGCCGCGCAATTCGGCGGCGGCGGGCATCCGGCGG